>NZ_DATCRY010000066.1:0-10241 GCF_036568765.1 Dyella sp.
GCCTCCAGGAACATGCCCGAAGGCGACTGGCCGACGCTAAGCACCTCGCCCACGGGAAATCCTGGCGGAAAACGGCCACCGAGGCCCGAGGTCAGCAGCTTGTCGCCGGTACGGATATCCGCAGCCATCGGCACGTTAGGCAGGCTGAGCTGACCGCCATCGTGCGCACCGTAGGCGACGGTACGCAGGCCGGTGCGCTCGACCATGACCGGCACGGCGTGATTGGGATCGGTGACCAGCATGACGACCGAGGTCGTCGGCAGTACTTCGACGATCTGCCCGATAACGCCATGCGCATCGATGACTACCTGACCCTGGCGGATACCGTCGCGCGCGCCCAGGTTCACCATCATGCGATTGCTGCTGGTACCGAGGTCCACGCCGATCACGCGCGCAAGCTGCACGTTGAGATCCAGGCTGTGCTGGGTATCGAGCAGGCCTTTGAGACGCTGGTTCTGTTCGGCCACGGCAGCCATGCGATTGAGCTTGGCATTGGCCAGCAACAAATCTTCGCGAAGGCGCTGGTTCTGCTCGGTGAGCATCTTGCGGTCGGCAAAGGCCACGCTGAGCACGCGCATGCCGGCGGCCGGAAGGCCTGCCAGCTTGTAGACCGGCTCGACCACCACGGACATCGAGTAACGAATGCGCCAGGCCCAACCGTTCCGGTGGTCCAGCACCATCAGCACCATCGCCAGCGCGAGATAGAAGATCAGACGCAGCGTGCCGGCGACCGTGCCGGCAAACAGGGGCGAGTTGTCGTCGCGCGTCAGCGCCATGAAACCGGACTACCAGAGTTGTGCGGGGCGGTAGTGTGCGAGACGGCGGTCGCGACCCGAGGCGACCGTGCTACGCCGATGGAAGGATTTTCGATCGACATTGCTGCGCGCACCGCTCCTCGCCCCACGCCCCCGCCGGCTCACTGCGGAGCCTCTGTTTTTTGCCGCTTATTCCGGCGCGAAGAAATCGCTGCCGTGCTGATCGATCAGCTCCAGCGCCTTACCGCCGCCACGGGCCACGCACGTCAGCGGCTCGTCGGCCACCTGCACGTGCAACCCGGTTTCTTCGGAAATCAGGCGATCCAGGTCGCGCAGGAGCGCACCGCCGCCGGTCAGCACGATGCCCCGCTCGGCCACGTCGGAGCACAGCTCCGGCGGGGTCTGCTCCAGCGCCGACTTGACCGCGGCCACGATGCCCGACAGCGGCTCGTGGAGCGCCTCGAGCACTTCGTTGGAGTTAATGGTGAACATGCGCGGCACGCCCTCGGCCAGGTTACGGCCGGAAATCTCGATCTCGCGCACATCGGTCTGCGGGAAGGCGCAGCCGATTTCCATCTTGATGCGCTCGGCGGTGGATTCACCGATCAGCGTGCCGTGGTTGCGGCGGACGTAATTGATGATCGCCTCATCGAAGCGGTCGCCGCCCACGCGCACGGACTGCGAGTAGACGATGCCGTTCAGCGAGATCACGGCGACCTCGGAGGTACCGCCGCCAATATCGAGCACCATCGAACCGCGCGCCTCGTGCACCGGGATGCCGGCACCGATCGCCGCGGCCATCGGCTCCTCGATCAGGAACACGTCGCGGGCACCGGCGCCTTCGGCCGACTCCTTGATGGCGCGGCGCTCGACCTGGGTGGAGCCGCAAGGCACGCAGACCAGCACGCGCGGACTCGGGCGCAGCAGGCGCGAACGGTGCACCTGCTTGATGAAATGCTGCAGCATCGCCTCGGTCATGGAGAAATTGGCGATGACGCCGTCCTTCATGGGGCGCACGGTGGCGATATTGCCCGGGGTTCGGCCGAGCATCTTCTTCGCGTCGCTACCGACGGCGGCCACGGCACGGGGGCCACCCGGACCGCGGTCCTGACGAATTGCCACCACCGACGGCTCGTTAAGCACGATGCCCTGGCCGCGCACATAAATGAGCGTGTTGGCGGTGCCCAGGTCGATGGAAATATCGTTAGAAAAGAACCCGCGGAACTTCTTGAACATGAGCCGCCGTACACCCTGGGTCTGGCTAAAAAGTAAGCGCGCCAGTCTAGTCTTGCGGCACTATTCACGCAAGGACAATATCGTTAAGAAACCCTTGTGGATCGCGGTGATAAGCGCATTTTCTACTGCACTGGCGAGGTCAGAAAAAAGCCAGATATTCGCCCTGGGGAACGGATAAAGGTACTATCCCAGGGTTTGGCCCGATCCAGGGGGAAGCCCCCTGATCGGTCGCAAGAACTTCCTATTTACCCATTAACTTCGGGGGCGTTTTCGCACCATGTCTGCCGTTATCTGCGGATCGCTGGCCTATGACACCATCATGGTGTTCCAGGATCAGTTCAAGAATCACATCCTTCCGGATCAGGTCCACATCCTCAACGTATCGTTCCTGGTACCGCGGATGCGCCGCGAATTCGGCGGCTGCGCCGGCAACATCGCCTATAACCTGAAGTTGCTCGGCGCCGATCCGTTGCCGGTCGCTGCCGTGGGTCAGGATTTTGCGCCGTATCGCTCGCACATGGAAGAATTCGGCATTCGCATGGATTACGTGCGCGTGTACGACGAACAGTTTACGCCGCAGTGCTTCATTACCACCGACCTGGATAACAACCAGATCACTGCGTTCCATCCAGGTGCGATGTCGAGCGCACACGAAAATCATGTGCGCGATATTCCGGAAATCACCTTTGGTATCGTCGCCCCCGATAGCCGCGACGCCATGCTGCAGCATGTGGATGAATTCGCTGCGCGTGGCGTGCCTTTCATTTTCGATCCGGGCCAGGCCATGCCGTTGTTCAACGGCGAGGAGTTCCGCGCGATGATCGAAAAGGCGACGTATGTAATCGTCAACGATTACGAGTCGCAGTTGCTGCAATCGCGCACCGGTTGGAGCGCGGGAGAAATCGCCCAGCGCGTGGATGCGTATATCGTCACGCAGGGCCCGCGCGGTTCGCTGATTCATCTGGCTGACGGCACCACGCACGAAATCCCGCCCGCGCGCGAGCGCCAAGTGGTCGATCCGACCGGTTGCGGGGATGCGTATCGTGCAGGTTTGATCTTCGGCATCATGAATGGCAAGGATTGGCCGACGGTCGGTCGTATGGCTTCGTTGATGGGCGCGTTGAAAGTGGAGCATCCAGGCACGCAGAACCAGCGTTTTACGTTCGAGCAGTTCGCGACCGAGTTCAAGGATCAGTTCGGGTACGAGATTTGAGGTTGGTTTGAAGAGCACAAAAAAAAAGAGCCCATTTGGGCTCTTTTTTTGCCCCCTCACCCCAGCC
The DNA here is from genome assembly GCF_036568765.1 of Dyella sp. GTDB lineage: Bacteria > Pseudomonadota > Gammaproteobacteria > Xanthomonadales > Rhodanobacteraceae > GSA-30. The sequence goes on from NZ_DATCRY010000066.1 coordinate 3,272, forward strand.
CTCTCCCCCGGCAAAGCCAGGGGAGAGGGAGCCTGACTGAGGCAAACGTCAGTACTCGCACTTGCGTAACCGGCTCCCTCTCCCCTGGCTTTGCCGGGGCAGAGGTTTGGGGTGAGGGGGGCTCTTCATTCCACCGTAAACGCCATCGTCGCCCGCACCGCCCTCTTCCATCCCGCGTACAACGCGTCACGCTTCTCCAACGGCATCGACGGCTTGAACGCACGATCTATCGCCCAACGCCTGGCGATCTCCTCGCGACTTTCCCAGAACCCGACGGCAAGCCCGGCCAGATACGCCGCGCCTTGCGCCGTCGTCTCCTGTACCCTCGGCCGCAGCAGGGTCACATCCAGAATATCCGCCTGGAACTGCGCCATGAAATCGTTGGCAATCGCGCCGCCGTCTGCACGCAGTTCCTTCAAGCGAATGCCTGAATCGCTCTGCATCGCTTCGAGTACATCGCGTGTCTGATAGGCCATCGATTCCAATGCGGCGCGAATGAATTGTTCCTTGCTGGTGCCGCGCGACAAACCGAACACGGCACCGCGCACATCGCTACGCCAGTACGGCGCACCCAGTCCGACAAAAGCCGGCACGAAGTAAACGCCTTCATTGTCGCGCGCACGCTCGGCGTAATCCTGCGAATCGCTGGCCTTGCCCAGCATACGCAAGCCGTCGCGCAGCCACTGGATCACCGAGCCGGCGACAAAGATGCTGCCCTCCAGCGCATATTCCACTTTGCCGTCAATGCCCCAGGCAATCGTGGTCAGCAAACCGTTCTTCGACGGCACGGCTTTTTCGCCGGTATTCATCAGCATGAAGCAACCGGTGCCATACGTGTTTTTTGCCAGTCCCGGCTCAAAGCACGCCTGGCCGAATAACGCTGCTTGCTGATCGCCAGCGACACCGGCAATAGGCACTTCGCGGCCGAAGAAATGCTTGGGTAGCGTTGCGCCGTAAATCTCGCTGGAAGAACGCACCTCCGGCAGCATCGCGCGCGGTACATTGAGCATGGCCAGCAGTTCGTCGTCCCATTGGCGTTTGTAGATGTCGTACATCAGGGTGCGCGAAGCATTGGTGTAGTCGGTAACGTGCGCCTTGCCTCCCGTGAGGTTCCATATCAGCCAGGTATCGATGGTGCCGAAAAGCAACTCGCCGCGCTCGGCGCGCTCCTGCGCCCCGTCGACCCGATCGAGGATCCAGCGCAATTTCGTGCCGGCGAAATAGGCATCGATCAAGAGACCTGTTTTTTCGCGCACCTTCGGCTCGTGACCGGCCGCTTTCAGGCCTTCGCAGATATCGGCGGTCTGACGCGATTGCCAGACGATGGCGTTGTAGATCGGCTGGCCGGTCTGTTTGTCCCAGACCACCGCGGTCTCGCGTTGATTGGTGATGCCGATGCCTTCGATGCTGGATGGATCGATGCCGGCCCGATTGATGGCCTCGGTCATGGTGACCAGTACGCTGGTCATGATCTCGCGTGGGTTGTGCTCCACCCAACCCGGCTGCGGAAAGATCTGCGGAAACTCGCGCTGCGCCATACCGGCGATCGCTCCATCGCGATCGAACAGAATGCTGCGTGAGCTCGTCGTGCCTTGGTCGATCGCCAGGATGTATCGCTTGCCCATGGTTGACCTCATTGTGTGTTCGGCGCGCCCAGTCGTTTGGCCAGATAGCGATCGAGTCGCGCAACACCGCCGGCATCGATGCGCAGACCGAGCTTGCTGCGCCGCCAGAGCACGTCTTCGGCGCAAGTGACCCATTCGTGGCGTACCAGGTAATCGACTTCCGCCCGATACAAATCGGCACCGAAATATTCGCCCAGTTCGCCGAGATCGCTTGCCTCGCCGAGCAGGTCGCGTGCACGCGTGCCGTAGCTGTGCACCAGGCGCCAAGCCAGTGTTTCAGGCAACCACGGGCGGCTGGCGAGGATGTCTTCGAGCAGACCGTCGATATCGCGCTCACCGCCGCCGGGCAGCGGTTTGGCATCCGCGGTCCAGGCCGGTTGCCGATGGTCGAGCAAGGGGGCGAGCCGGTCGACCGCCTCCTCGGCGAGCTTGCGGAAGGTGGTGAGTTTGCCGCCGAACACGTTGAGCAGAGGCGCGCCTTGTGTGTCCAGGTCGAGCAGATAATCGCGCGTGACCTCCGATGCATTGCCTGCGTGATCCTGCAGGAGCGGGCGAACGCCGCTGTAACTCCACACGACATCGCCGGATGTCAGTTGACGCTTGAAATAGCGGTTGGCCGCCGCGCACAGGTAATCGACCTCGGCGGCGCTGATGGTCGGTCGCGCCGGATCGTCGTTGTATTCCAGATCTGTCGTGCCGATCAGGGTGAAATCGCGCTCATAGGGAATGGCGAAGACGATGCGTCGATCCGGTTGCTGGAAGATGTAGGCATAGCGATGGTCGTAGAGCTTCGGCACGACGATGTGGCTGCCCTTGACCAGGCGCAGACTATGCGTGTGCCTCACCTGCGCAACATCGTCAAGGAAGCTCGCAGCCCACGGGCCTGTGGCATTCACCAGAGCACGAGCACGTACGAAATAGCGCTCGCCATCGCGCGGCTCGAGTTCAGCTATCCAGCCGCCTCCGGTGCGCCGGACGCTGACGCAGCGGGTGTGCGTACGAATCTGCGCGCCGCGGCGAGCCGCGTCCGTCGCGTTGAGCACGACCAGACGAGCGTCCTGCACCCAAGCATCGGAATAGACGAACCCGATGGCAAATTCGTCGCGCAACGCCTCGCCGGTCACATGCTTGGCGAAGCGCACGCGGCGAGAATCCGGTAGCGTGCGCCGCCCCTTTCCGAGGTGGTCGTACAGGAACAGCCCGAGACGGATCATCCAAGCAGGCCGCAGATGCGGCTGGTGCGGCAAGACGAAGCGCAGCGGCCAGATGATGTGCGGCGCGGCGCGCAGCAATACTTCGCGCTCGGCCAGCGCCTTGCCTACCAGGGCAAATTCGAACTGCTCCAGATAGCGCAGGCCACCATGAATCAGCTTGGTGCTGGCGCTGGAGGTATGGGCGGCCAGGTCGTCGCGCTCGCATAGCCAGACTGACAGCCCACGCCCCGCGGCGTCGCGCGCAATACCGGCGCCGTTGATCCCGCCGCCGACTACCAGCACATCGACCTGCTGCTCGACCATGACCGCTCCGTCTCACATCTTCAGGCCATGATGCCAGAGCGGAGAGGGGCTGTTACGCCTCGTCGTGTGCGTGGCGGCCTGGCGACAGCATGATGCGATCCATCCAGGCCAGGGCGATGGCAGAGACCACGAAGGTCAGGTGCAGCAGGATCTGCCACATGATGACCTCGCCGTTCATAGTGTTCGCCTTGATGAAGGTCGCCAGGAGGTGGATCGACGAAATACCGATGATCGCCATCGCCAGCTTTACCTTCAGCACGGTGGCGTTGACGTGCGACAGCCACTCGGGCTGGTCAGGGTGGCCTTCGAGCTTGAGCCGCGAAACAAAGGTTTCGTAACCGCCGACGATTACCATTACCAGCAGATTGGAAATCATCACCACATCGATCAGGCCGAGCACGGTGAGCATGATGGTGGTTTCGGCCGATTGTCCCGCGACCTCGCCATGCGCGAGCAGGGTGGCATCGATCAGATGCCATAGCTCGCGCAGGAACTGCACCACGTAAATGGCCTGCGCGACGATCAGGCCGAGGTAGAGCGGCAATTGCAGCCAGCGCGAGGAGAAGATCAGATAGGGCAATGGGCCGAGTCGGCGTTGGGACGGCGTCGGGGTCATTGGGGCATCGCTTGGGGAATTGCCTGAATTTTAGCAATTCATCGGAATAACTTGCGATGCATTTCAGGCGGTTTCCACCCACCGGTAGTAACGCTTGTGCGCCAGGGCGAGAAGTTCGCGGTCCTCGGGGGTATCGCCATAAGCATAGATCACCGGATAGCTGGCCAGATCCAGCGTGGCGCGAACACGACGTGCCTTTTCCTCACCGACGCATTGGCGTCCGCGGTGGCGGCCGGTCAGCCGGCCGTCGCGCGCTTCGAGCGAGGTGCAGATCAATTCGAGTCCATGGGTCTGGCACCAGTGCGACAGGTAGATATCCAACGCGCCGGATACGACGATCACGCGATCGCCCTGCTCCCGATGCCATTGAATGCGCGCCATGGCTTCGGGCCGAAGAACGTGCGGCAGGGCATCGTGGGCAAAGCGCTGTCCGAAGGCGGCAACCGCAGCCTCGTCGACACCGCGGAAGCCGTAGCCGACGATCGCCGCACGGATGACCGAGCCGGATATCCAGCCCAGCTTGTAGCCGATCACCAGAGGAGCGAACAGCACCGCTCCGAGGCGTAAGCGATCGCGGTATAGCCGATTCGACGAAATCGCGATACATCTCGCGTGTGGTGATCGTACCGTCGAAATCGAAGAGAGCGAGATTCATAGGATGCTGGTCGCGACCAATAGGAAAAGCCCGCAGCATGACGCCTACGGGCTTCTTGTATTTATGGGTACGTATCGAGTTTAAGCAGCGGGCACTTCGATGACGTCGAATTGCACATTCGGACTCACGTCGGCCGTGTAATCCACGTCCTTGCGTGCAAAACCGAACAGCCGCTGGAAATCCTGCTTGTAGCTGGCGTAATCGGTCACTTCGAGCAGGTTTTCCGTGGTCACGGTGGGCCACATGGCCTTGCAGCTCTGCTGCACGTCGTCGCGCAGTTCCCAGTCATCCAGGCGCACACGACCTTCCGCATCGGTTTCCGGGGCCTTGCCGTCCGCGCGATAGAGACGATCGTGGAACAAACGGTTGATCTGCTCGATCGTCCCTTCGTGGATGCCCTTCTCTTTCATGATGCGGAAGACCATCGACACATACAGCGGAATGACCGGGATAGCGGCGCTGGCCTGGGTGACAACGGACTTCATCACGCCAACGTAGGCGTCGAGATGCTCGGCGGTATGACGCGTGCGCAGTTCCTTGGCAGTATTGTCCAGGTGCTGCTTGGCTTGGCCCAAAGTGCCGTGCCAGTAGATCGGCCAGGTGATTTCCGTACCGACGTAGCTGTAGGCAATGGTCTTGGCGTGATCGGCCAGTACGCCGGCCTGGCTCAATGCCTCGATCCAGAGCGCCCAATCCTCACCGCCCATCACCGTTACAGTGTTGGCGATTTCCTCTTGGGTCGCCGGCTCGACGGAGACTTGGACAACCCGGTCGGTATTGGTGTCGACCGAGGAAGCAGTGAACGTCTCACCGATGGTCTTGAGCGAAGAGCGGACGACTTCACCTGTGTCGGGTAGCTTGCGCACGGGTGAAGCCAGCGAGTACACGACCAGATCGATCTGCCCGCCCATTTCCTGCTTGATGACCTCGATCGCGCGCGCGCGTGTTTCGTTCGAAAACGCATCGCCATTAATAGAGCGGGCGTACAGGCCCTCCTGCTTGGCGAACTTTTCAAAAGCTGCCGAGTTGTACCAGCCGGCTGTACCGGTCTTGGTTTCGCTGGAGGGCTTTTCGAAGAACACCCCCAGCGTCGCAGCACCGTAGCCAAAGGCGGCTGTGATACGCGAAGCCAACCCGTAGCCGGTGGATGCACCGATCACCAGAACGCGCTTAGGACCCGAAGTGGACGTGCCGGCCTTTCTGGTGATCTCGATTTGCTCAAGCACGTTCTTTTCGCAGCCAACCGGGTGCGCGGTGATGCAGATGAAGCCACGAATCTTGGGGTTGATGATCACTGGTTGCTCCGATGAGACGTCTAGCCGCGCATTCTAAACGGTGGGGCGTGCCATACGCTCCCGCAGGGACTGGCTGGGCTTAACGCACTCGGGCGGGATCGAAATGCGGGTTCTGGATCAGGCCGATGCGGTTACCGAAGGGGTCGGCCAAGGCGGCGACGCGGATGCCTTCGCCGACGTCGGCGATGGGGTCCAGCACCTTGGCCCCCAAAGCCAGTAGCCGGTCGACATCGGCAGCGAGGTCGTCCACTCCCCAGAGCGGATTCGCGCCGTCGGTGCCGGGTTTGGCGTCGGGCACCAGGCCGAGTTCGAAACCGCCAATGTTGAAGCCAACGTAGAAGGGCTCGTCAAAGTAAGGTTGCGTTTGGAAGGCGTCTGCATACCAGGCTCTGGCGGCTTGCAGGTCAGGTGCGGGGTAGATGGCGGTGCGCAGGCCTTTGATCATGGTTGGTCCCCTTGAGTGTCAACGGCGATGATTGGGCATGGTTGGGGAGAGAGGCAAGAGCGCACCTCATCCCAACCCTCCACCCTGCAAGCAAGGGAGGCGGTTCTGCCGGTTTAATCTACGGAGGTGCGGCTGAGGGTGAGAGGGTTCTTTTTCGTGCGGGGTTTCCCCCTCACCCCAGCCCTCTCCCCCGGCGAGCCAGGGGAGAGGGAGCGGACTGAGGCGAGCGTCAGTGCGTCGCACAGGCGTAAAGCGGCCGCGAACTCAAAAGGAAAAACCCGCATCGTGAGATGCGGGTTCTTAGGATAAAGCCCCTGGCGGTGACCTGTTGCAGCGCGTGTCTTCGACACGCACAGCAAAAAAAGCCAAACGACACGCAAGAAAAAACCCGCATCGGTTGATGCGGGTTCTTAGGATAAAGCCCCTGGCGGTGACCTACTCTTGCATGGGCAATGCCACACTACCATCGGCGCAGCTGCGTTTCACTTCCGAGTTCGGGATGGGATCGGGTGGGGCCACAGCGCTATAGCCGCCAGGGAAGGGGTGGGAGCAGCGCGAGATAAGCGCCGGCTCCGCAAAGGGGTAAACGAGTGACAAGCGTCTGGTGAACTGTCCAGGAGATGTTCGTCGAGACTTTACGTCAAGCGAAGCGTCTTGGGGTTATATGGTCAAGCCGCACGGCTCATTAGTACGCGTAAGCTCAATGCATTGCTGCACTTCCACACCGCGCCTATCAACCACCTAGTCTTGATGGTGCCTTAAGGAGAGTCGAGCTCTCGGGAGATCTCATCTTGGGGCGTGCTTCCCGCTTAGATGC
>NZ_DATCRY010000067.1:0-27141 GCF_036568765.1 Dyella sp.
GGGGCGGCGATGTAACGGCCAGTGGCGACCTCTTCCCCGGCCTGCTCCGTGCCACGCAGAAAAGTCGGCTTCTGCGCCATGAACCGATCCATGAACTCCCAGCCGTATCGGTCGACGAAGCGTTTGAAAACAAAAAGCAGCGCATCGTCATCCGTCGGGTAGGCAAGCACCAGCTTCTCCTTCAGCCGGGAATCTAGAAAATCCAAGGCAGTGCGAAGCACGAAACGATCGGGCGCAACGGTCGTGTTGACCACGTTGCCCAGGGACAACACGCTGATGCCTGTGAAATAGCCGCCCGGATCTTTCAAATTGCTTGGCACTTGTCGCCAACCGATCGCTGGCGCATAGCGGAGCAGGTGGCCTTGCTTCTTCCAGTAGGTGAAATCGTGCAGGGTCTGAAGTTGCGCCACATCGACAGTAAGCCGGTTGCGCGCCAGCTGATTATCGATACGTGCGCCATGGAATTTGCTCAAGTCGGTGACGATGTGTACCGACATGCCGGGAAAACGGGCCTCGAAGGCCCGTCCCAGTTCATCCAGGCTTCCGGGACTGTCGCCACCGCCGTAAACGACCAGTTTTCCGCCTTCGGCGAGCGCGTTCTTGTGGAGCCGGTCGAGAGCCCGGGGTTCGTCAATGAAGGGGTATGCCTGTGTCAGACCGGTGGTGCCGACGGCCATGGCCAGGGCGAACAGCCTCCTTACCAGCGATTTCATGATTTCATCCTTGAATGATTTGGATAGTGCGAGACTCGGTAATCGAGCCGCGCTTTCAGCCTAGTTGCTCAAGCACGGTCAAGCTGTAAGGATTCCGGTTCCCGCTTCGCGGTCGCTGGAGCATTGGCGCTATAGCCCGACCTACCGTCTCGTTCACGAGAGTCGGTTTGGCGGTTGCCGGGCGGTATGATGCGCAGTACCGCAAAGAACCGTTCCGCTCATGCGCCAGCTCATTGACCGTTATCTCGCCGCCTACAACGCCAAAGATGTCGACGCCATGCTCGCGACGATGCATCGCGATGTCGTCTTCGAGAACTACACGGCAGGCAACCTGAGCCTGCGCACCTTGGGCATCGATGAACTGCGCCATCTGGCCGAAAGCTCGCGTCACCTTTTTTCCGCGCGTCGCCAGACGGTCACGGAGTATCGTGAATTCGAAGGCGCGGCCTACGTGAATATCTTCTTCGAAGGCACGTTCGGCATCGATCTGCCCAATGGCATTCGCGCCGGGCAGAGCATGGCGCTCAACGGTCGCAGCGAGTTCCGTGAGCGCGACGGTCTATTGATCTATATCGCCGATCACAGCGACTGACCGGCCGCGAGGTTTTCGAACGTGGCGGTTTCGTAACCCGGACGGCGCAGCAAAGCATTGCGCCAGATTTGCTGGCGGCGCGTATCGCCCTCGACCAGCCATTGCGTTTTGCTGGCGACCAACGCGGCGACAGGCACGCCGTCTTCGTACAACACACGCGTACCGATCAATGCCGGCAACTTCTCGCCGCTGAGGACCGTGCCGACCAGATTCAGCGGGTCGGTGCCGCTCAATACCACCAGCTCACCGTCGTTCTCGCGCTGTCTTGCCGCACGCAGTTGCGGAATCGCTTCGGGCAAGGCGAACTGTTCGCCGACCAGGCCTTCGACAAAGCGTCCGCCGCGGATTTCGCCGCGCGCTTCCAGCCGGTGATAGACCCGCAGGAGTTCCCGCCAGGTCGGTAGCCAGGACGCTTCGCGCTCGAGCAGCTTCCAGAACACCACGCCATAGCGACGCAACAGCGCGCGTGCGATATGTTCGACGGTCTCCGGATCGTTCTTGCCGGTGGCTGTCCCCTGGCGGGCCAGCGACCAGCGGCCCGCATCCTCGATGCCGGTCAACATATGCCGGCGCATGCGCCGATGGCGCGGTGCTTCGCGCTTGGCTGCCGGCAGCAACAGCGCGCGCAGGCCAGCGAAACTGTCGGCACTGACGCGACCGGCGGCAACCAGCTCGCCCAGTGCGTCTTCCAGTTCGGTACGCAGCAGCCGGGTTGCATCGAGCAGTTCGTCGAAGAACAGCGCGCCCTCCTTGCCCAGGGCATCGAGCACAGCTTGCGCGCGCGAGGAGACCAAGGTCTCCTGCGGTTGCGCGTTGGCGGCGACCGCGCTCCACGTCGCCAGGCTCCGGCGCGGCAACAGCACGATCGGGGTGGCGCGCACCGGGCCGTTGCCGCCGGTGCCCGCGCGCAACCGGTGCCACACGACACGGCCCGCGCGGCACTGTTCATCCAGCCACTGGATCGCATAATCGCCGATACGTGCCGGCAGCAGCTCAGCCTCCCAGGCACCGGCGGCGGCTTCGAAGCCTTCGAGCTGGCCGACGATCGCGGGCAACGCGTCGGGGCCGCTCAGTCGCGCGTCGGGAGCGACATGCTGCCACTGGAACAGGAAGCGCATCAGCTGGCGGCGGCCGATCGGCTCGATTTCACGGCGAAGACGCCCGATGGTGTAACGATGAATCCGCGCCAGCAGGTGACGCTCGCACCATTGCGTTACCGGCACGCCGGCGTCGAATGCGGCGGGCTCGAAACGACCCTGCATGACGTAGCCTTCGGTTTGCAGGCGAAGCAGCGCTTGCTCCACATCGCCGCGCTCGACCTGCATGGACGCGGCTAGTGAACTCGCGTCCACCGGGCCCAGGCCGACCAGGCGCCCACGTACGATCTCCAGCAGTGCATCGTCGCGCGTCCAGGCCTGCGCGGCGTATTCCGGCGGTGCTTCGATCGAGGGGGCCAGGGCCGCGTTCGCATGCACGATTTGCCACATCGGTAGCTTTTCGGCCGCCACCCACAGCGGCGCCGTCGTACCGGCCGGACTCAGCGTCGTCGCGCGATGGTGCTTGGCCAGGGCATGCAGATACGCCTGCCAGCCGTGGTTCTCATCCGCTTCCTTGCCGTTGACGAAGCCGAGTACGCTCAAGGCTTCATGCATTTCGTCGGCGCTGCGCACCTGCGGCCACGCTTCGCCGCGCACGGCGGCAATGGCTTCCGGGTCCAGCCGGGACAGATCGCCGGCATCCTCCACCCCACCATCGCGCCGGGACTGCACAGCCTGGGTACGGCGTTCCTCCAGCGGGGCGTCATCCAGGTAGGCATAAGGCGCAGCGGTCAGTACTTCGCCCGATAGCGGGCTGGGTGCGGCGAGGTCGCGTGCGACAACGCTGATGTTGCCGTTCTCCAGGCCGCGCAGGATCGTCAGCAGCCCATCCACGTCCATCGCTTCGCGCAGACAATCGTAGAGCGTCTGGTTGACCAGCGGATGGTCGGGAATCTGCCGCTCCCCGACGATGTTCTCCAGGCAGGCGACCTGGTCGGGGAACACCGTGGCGAGCAGATCCTCGCTCTTCATGCGTTGTAATTGCGGCGGCACCTTGCGTCCGCCCTGGAAACGCGGCAACGCCAGCGACGTCGTCGCGTTCCAGCGCCAGCGCACCGGAAACAGCGGCGCGTCGAGCAAGGCCTGGATCAGCACGTGCTCGGCCGTGTTCGAGTGCAGATAGCGAGCGACTTCTTCCAGCGGAAAACTGTGGCTGGTCGAGAGCGACAATACGATCGCGTCCTCGGTGGCCGCCGCCTGCAGTTCGAAATTGAACTGGCGACAGAAGCGCTTGCGCAACGCCAGCCCCCAGGCGCGATTGATGCGGCTGCCATACGGGGTATGAATAACCAGCTGGGTGCCGCCGGATTCATCGAAGAACCGCTCGAAAACCAGGGTTTGCTGGGTCGGCAATACGCCGAGCGCCGTCTGCGCCTTGGCCAGGTACTCGGCCAGTTGTTGTGCGGCCGCGGCAGACAGGCCCAGTGTTTGCGTCAACCAGGCTATGGCTTGCGGTAGACCGCCTTCATCCAGTTGCGCGCCCAGTTCCGCGCGCAGGCGCGAGACGCCGAACGACAGCTCGTCGCTGCGCCCGGGCGCTTCGCCCAACCAGAACGGAATGCTCGGCGGCACGCCATGCGCATCTTCCACGCGCACGCGATCGCGTTCCACGCGCAGGATGCGATAGCTGGTATTGCCCAACTGGAAGATATCGCCAGCCAGGCTCTCGACGGCGAAGTCTTCATGCACGCTGCCGATAACCGTCGCCTGCGGTTCCAGGACCACCAGATAGTCGGCGGTATCGGGAATCGCGCCGCCGGAGGTCACCGCGGTCAGTCGCGCGCCCCGCCGCGCACGCAGCTGGCGATGCACCGCATCGCGATGGACGTACGCCGCGCGCGCACCGCGCCGGGTGGTGAATCCATCGGCGAGCATGCGTACGGTGTCGTCGAATTGCGTACGCGTCAGCCCGCGATAGGGATGGGCACGCCGCACCAGGTCGAACAACGCATCCTCGCTCCATTCCTGCGCCGCTACTTCGGCGACGATCTGCTGCGCCAGGACATCCAGCGGCGCGGGCGGCACCCACAGTGCGTCCAGCTCGCCGCGGCGGACGCAGTCGAGCAGGGCCGTGCATTCGACCAGATCGTCGCGGCTCGACGGAAACAGACGCGCCTTGGGTGTGCCGTCGACTGCGTGGCCCGAGCGTCCGGCGCGTTGCAGGAAGGCGGCGATGGAGCGGGGCGACTGCAACTGGCAGACCAGGTCGACATCGCCGATATCGATACCCAGTTCCAGCGACGCCGTGGCGACCAGCACCTTCAGATCGCCGCGTTTGAGCCGTTGTTCGGCGTCCAGGCGTTGTTCCTTCGCCAGGCTGCCGTGATGGGCGGCCACCGCCTCCTTGCCCAGGCGCTCGGACAGATGGCGTGCCACGCGCTCGGCCATTCGTCGCGTATTGACGAAAACCAGTGTCGTGCGATGTTCCTCCGCCAATGTGGCGAGCCGGTTGTAGACCAACTCCCAGGCATCGTTGGACATCACCGCTTCCAACGGTACCGGCGGCACTTCGATAGCCAGGTCGCGTTCGCGTGTGTGCCCGATATCGACGATGTTGCAGTGTTCGTGCGCCTTGCCGGTAAGAAAGCGCGCCACTTCCTCGATCGGTTTTTGCGTCGCCGACAAACCGATGCGCAACAGCGGCCGCTGACACAGCGCTTCCAGTCGCTCCAGCGACAGCGCCAGGTGCGAGCCGCGCTTGCTACCAGCCAGCGCATGAATTTCGTCCACGATTACAGTGCGCGTATCGCCCAGCATCGTGCGACCCGAAGCCGAGCCGAGCAGGATGTACAGCGATTCGGGCGTGGTCACCAGGATATGCGGCGGCTGCTTGCGCATCAGCGTGCGTTCGCCCTGCGGCGTGTCGCCGGTGCGCACGGCGGTGCGGATCTGTACGTCGGGCAGGCCCAGCGCCGCCAGCTCCCCGCGGATCCCCTCCAGCGGGGCTTCCAGGTTGATGCGGATATCGTTGGACAGGGCCTTCAATGGCGAGACGTAGACCACGGTCGTGGCGTCGGGCAACGTGCCACCGTTGGCCACGCCTTCGCGTACCAGGGCATCGATAGCCGCCAGAAATGCGGTCAAGGTCTTGCCCGAGCCCGTCGGCGCGGCCACCAGGGTGTCCTGGCCGGCGCGGATCGAAGGCCAGGCAGCCGTCTGCGCAGCCGTGGGGGCCGGGAAGGCGCGGCCGAACCAGCGCGCGACAGCAGGATGAAATTCCAATAGAGGCATGGGCTTACCGGCACCCCGCCGATGGGCTGCCGGTTCGATCATAAATGGGGACGGCGGGGTGGGAAGCAAAGTCCTCGTGAAACATTGCGCTGCACTGCCGCAAGAACATGTGACAATGATGTGTCACCGCGGTGCCGAACAAGCCGTGGATCGCAAGTTTTCTTTCACTCCTTTTGGGGAACTACTAGCCATGACCGTCGCCTGTCCGCCGCGCCTTGCTGTGCTCGCGTTGTCGATTGCCGCTGCTTTCGCCGCGGTGCCCGCCGTTGCCCAGAATGCCGCGCCCGCGCAACCACCGTCGAACAACAAGGCCACCGAACTGCAGACGATCAACGTCACGGCCGAAAAGCGCGTCGAAAACCTGCAGAAGGTACCGATTTCGCTTACTGTGCTGACGCCCGACAAGCTGGAGGCTTTCGGTCAGGCGGGCGACGGTGTGCTCCAGCTCGCTTCGCGCGCGCCGAGTGTTTATGCCGAAACCTCCTACGGCCGTATTTTTCCGCGCTTCTATATCCGCGGCCTGGGCAACAGCGACTTCGATTTGAACGCGTCGCAACCGGTGTCGATGGTGTACGACGACATCGTGCAGGAGAACCCCATCCTCAAGGGATTCCCGCTGTTCGACCTGGAGCAGGTCGAAGTGCTGCGCGGTCCGCAGGGCTCGCTGTTCGGCCGCAACTCGCCGGCCGGCGTGATCAAGTTCGATTCGAAGAAGCCCAGCCAGGAGACCTCGGGCTATGCACGCGTGTCCTACGGCACGCTCGGTACCGCCAATGTCGAGGCCGCACTCGGCGGTGCGCTGAGTTCGCATTGGTCCGGCCGCGTTTCTGCGCTGGCGCAGCATCGCGACGGCTGGATCGACAACACCTATACCGGCAAGAAGGATGCACTGGGCGGCTATAACGATCGCGCCGTGCGCGCACAGGCGCTCTACGAGAACGGCGATTTCAACGCACTGATCAACGTCCATGCGCGCTGGCTGGATGGAACGGCCACGGTCAATCGTGCCAATGCGATCGAATTGGGTAGCGACGATTTCGTGCCGGGTTTCGACCGCGACAAAGTCGCGCAGGATGGCCGCAACCGCCAGCATCTGTTCGCCTGGGGCAGCAACCTGCACCTGAACTGGAATATCGGCGATTACACCTTCACCTCGATCACCGGTCTCGAGCGTGCAACGACGTACAGCCTGGGCGACGTCGATGGCGGTATTGCCGTAGCCAATACGCCGGCCAATGCCCAGTGGGTAACGCCGTTCCCCTCCGAGACCGCCGATGCGTTGCCGCACGACCGCCAGCTGACGCAGGAATTCCGCCTCGCCAGCAACCCGCAGGATCGCTTGAGCTGGCAGCTCGGCACGTACTACTTCAATGAAGATATCGCCATCGTCAACTACGACTACAACACGCTCGCCAACCATGCGCTCGACGGCTTCGCCGTGCAGTCGCAGACTACCAAGGCATGGGCGGTGTTCGGTTCGAGCGATTACAAGATCACCGACGACTTCGATATCCGCGCCGGTGCGCGCTGGTCGCACGATTCGCGCGATTTCAATGTCGATCGCATTCTTTCGCCGATCGGCGGTGGCACGTTGAACTTGTCCGCTTCGCCGCACGATGCGCGCTGGAGCGGCGATGTTACCGGTACATGGGCGCTCAGCCCGAACGTGAACGTGTATGCGCGCATCGCCAATGGCTTCCGTGCGCCGAGCGTGCAGGGCCGCGTGCTGTTCGCCGACTTCATCTCGCAGGCCAAGCCCGAGACGATTACCAGCTACGAGCTGGGTTTGAAGAGCACGAGCTGGAACAACCGCATTCGCCTGAACGCGGACGTGTATACATTCACCATGCACAACCAGCAGCTCACCGCGGTGGGCGGCGACATCAACACCACGCGCCTGATCAACGCACGCAAGACCGAAGGCTACGGTGCCGAGTTCGACCTGGAAGCTTATCTGACACCGAACTTCATCGTGACCGCCGGCGGCAGCTACAACCATACCGAACTGAAGGACAAGAACCTTGCCGTGGCGATCTGCGGTGCCGGCTGCACCATCCTCGATCCGCTGAACGCACAGGGCAACGCACTGGTCGACGGCAACGCGTTGCCGAACGCCCCCGAATGGGTCGGCACGCTGACGGCGCGCTATGGCATTCCGTATGGCGAAAGCGGCGAGTTCTTCGTCTATACCGACTGGAACTACCGTAGCGAAGTGAATTTCTTCCTCTATGACTCGGCCGAATTCCGCGGCAAGCCGCTGCTCGAAGGCGGTCTGCGCCTGGGCTACGACTGGAACTACGGCAAGCAGGAAGTGGCGCTATACGGTCGAAACATCACCAATCGCCGGCAGATCATCGGTGCGATCGACTTCAACAACCGCACGGCGTTCGTCAACGATCCGCGTGTGATTGGCGTGGAGTTCAAGACGGAGCTGTGATTTGAAGGGCGAGGGCGAGCCACCTTCACGGTGGCTCATCCCTCGTCCCTTTTTGGCCCATGCGACAAATTCCGCTACGCGATAAACTCGCCAGCCTAGCCGGAGCTTCCACGAGAGGCGCGCAGTGAATCACGCCAGCGACATCGTCAGCGAAGTCCCCTCCACCTTGACGATGGCGGATGGACAGGTAGTGAGCGTGCGCGACTGGCCGCATGCCAGTCCGCGCGGTTCGATCCTGCTGGTGCATGGCCTGGGCGAGCACTGCGGCCGGTACCGCAAGCTGGCGCAGTGGCTGCACATCCGAGGCTATGCGGTGCGCGGCTACGACCAGCGTGGCCATGGCCAGACGCCGGGTCCGCGTGGGGCGATCAAACATGCGGACGACCTGCTCAAGGATCTTGCCGAGGTTTATACCCATTTTGCCGCGACCCAGTCGAGCAGGCCTTTTCTGCTCGGGCACAGCATGGGCGGGTTGGTGGCCGTGCGCGCGGTGCTCGATGGCCGCGTCGAACCACCGGCACTGGTGCTGTCCTCCCCTGCCCTGCGTACTCACGAGCCGCGCTGGTTGCAGCGTCTGGCTCAGTTTCTGAGCGGGGTCCTGCCCAATCTGCCCTTGCGCAACGGCTTGCCCTTCGACAAGCTCTCGCACGACCGCGAAGTCGTGGTGGCTTATCGAGAAGACCCTTTGCGGCATGGCTGGATCACGCCACGCCTGGCCGACTTCATCTTTCGCGCAGGTGCCGCGTCCATCGACGATGCGGTGCGACTGGAGCTCCCGACCCTGCTCCTGGTCGCTGGCAGCGACGCGCTGGTCGACCCGTCCGGTAGCCGCGATTTCGCCGCTGGCGCCTGGGCCAAGCGACAGCTGACCACACGCTTCTTCGACACGCTCTACCACGAGCTTTTCAACGAAGCCGAGCCGGCACGCAGCCAGGTATTGAGGCAGCTCGGCGACTGGCTGCAGAAGCTGCACTGAGCATAGATTCTTTTTAAGTCGCTCCCAAACCACCAGGCGATACCCGACCCACTCCTGTGGGAGCGAATCGGTCGTGACGGGACGGAGCGGCATCGAGCAGCTTTCGATGCCCGATGGAGAACATCTACGATCGGCAGCCCAAGCGCTTCTTCTCGAACGCATCCAGGCACTGCCCAAACAACACCATTGCCTCCTCGATCGCATTCACCGGCAACCCGCAGAATCCAAGCAATAAACCTGCTCGTTCGGGCGGTGAAAAGTAATGAGGAGCAATCGGATAGAGCCCTAATCCACGTTCGTGCGCATAATCGATCAGCTCCTTCGCCAATGCATGGCTGTAACCGCGCAACCACACTACCGTATGGATACCTGCCGGCGAGTCGACAATCTCCACACGATCCCCGGCATGCTCGCGTAACCCCGCCAGCAGCGCGTCACGCCTTGCACGCAGTTCTTTTGTCGACCGCCGCAGATGCCGCTCGAACCCGCCGTTCTCCATGAAGTGCGCCAATGCCGCCTGTTCGATCGCCGGACAGGAAAAATCGTCCATGTACTTGGCGTTGATGAAGTCCTCGCGCAGCGCCTGCGGCAGCACCATATAAGCCAGGCGCAGCCCGCCGAACATCACCTTCGAAAACGTGCCGACGTAGATGACGCGATCATGCTCGTCCAACGAGCGCATCGCCGCCAAGGGGCGACTGTCGTAGCGGAATTCGCCGTCATAATCGTCCTCCAGCACCCAGCAACGCTTGCTGGCGGCGTAGTGCAGCAGATCCAGGCGACGTTGCAGTGACGTCACCGCGCCGCCGGGAAACTGATGCGAAGGTGTTACGCAGACCAATGCAGGCGCTTGCGCGGGCAGTTCGTCGCAACGCAGGCCGTCGTTGTCCACGCCTACCGGTAGCAGTTGCGCACCATAGGCACCGAAGATCTGTCGCGCACCGAAATAAGTCGGTTCTTCCAGCACGACCGAGGCCCCCTCATCGACCAGCACGCGAGCCGTCAGAGAGAACGCTTGCTGGCTGCCGCTGACGATCAGGATATCGTCGGCCGAGACATTCAATCCGCGCCGGCGGCCCAAATAATCGGCCACCTGTATGCGTAGCGGTTCGTAGCCTTGCGATCGCACGACATCGAGCGAGGTATACGAAGCGGCTCGCGACAACTCGCGTGCCCAGATATCGTTGAGCAATGGGTTGACCTGCGGATTGCCGAATTGCAGGTTATAGCGCAGCCCGCGATGCTGCACGGCGATGGTGCGATCCAGCGTCGCGCGAGCGCGTTGCGCGAAGCACGACGGAGCGGCGATGTCCGGTGCGATCTGGCGCGGCGGTGGTTTGGTCTCCAGCCTGGTGACATAACTGCCGGATCCGACGCGTCCCTCGATAAACCCCTCGGCACGCAGTTGTTCATAGGCCGCCAGGACCGTAATGCGCGACAGGGTAAGTTCGCGTGCCAGCTGGCGCGTTGGCGGCAGCCGCGAGCCGGCGCTCAGCCGGCCGCTGAGAATGGCGCTCTTCATGGCCCGGGTCAGCTGGGCGTATTGCGGGCCTTTGCCGTCAAGTTCCAGATACAAGCCCAGCGCTCCCCGTTCGCGGATTGGTCATATGAAATATAGGGAAATTGGCTATGGATGGAACCCATCGGGATACCTAGCCTGTACTGGGCGTCAGAGAAAACGGGCCATGCCCTCCCATGGCTGGTCAACAGATATGGCTGGTCAACAGATCCGGTTCCAGGCCCCCTGCGGATGCGTACCCCACAATCCCCACGCTCCTCCCAGAGCTTGCATCCGCAGGGGGATTTTTACGCCTGCCAGAAGTGCCTGGCGTTCCTCCGGATCCGATTCGACGCAGTCACGATAGCGTGAGCGTGCCACAGGGGCGACGGAGAAAGTCCCGCGTAACACACGGACTCCCTCCCCTGTTCACAGGGGAGGTTAGGGTAGGTATTTGCCAGGGTCGATAATTACGCCTGACCGCCCCGATGATTCAAGACCTCTGCCATCCGATCCCGGTCGAGCTCGCGCTCCCAGGCCGAGACCAGGATCGCCGCCACCCCATTGCCGACCAGATTGGTCATGGCCAGGCCGGTGCCCAGGAAGCGGTGGATGCCCAGGATCAGCACCATGCCGGCGACCGGCACTACCGGTACCACGGCGAGCGTGGAGGCCAGCATCACCAGGGCGGCACCGGCCACGCCGCTGGCACCCTTGGAGGTGAGCATGCCGACGATGGCCACGGTGATCTGCTGTTCCAGGCTCAGATGCACGTTCAAGGCCTGCGCGATGAACAGGATCGCCATCGTCAGGTACATGTTGGTGCCATCCAGGTTGAACGAGTAGCCAGTCGGCACGACCAATCCAACGGTCTGCTTCGGACAACCGACTTCTTCCATCTTGCGCATCAGCGGTGCGAGTACCGCTTCGGAAGAGCTGGTGCCCAGCACGATCAACAGCTCATCTTTGATATAGGCGCAAAACTTCAGAATGCTGAAGCCGGCCAATCGCGCCACCAGGCCCAGCACGAGCACGACAAACAGCACGCACAACAAGTAGAAGCTGCCGATGAGCTTCAGCAACGGAACCAGCGAGACCACGCCGTACTTGCCGATGGTGAAGGCCATCGCGCCGAATGCGCCGATCGAGGAGACGGCGGTGATGTAGTGGACGATCTTGAAGAACACCTGCGCGCCGCTTTCGATGAAATCGAATACCGGCTTGCCGCGATCGCCGATCGCCGCCAGGGCGCAGCCGAACAGGACCGACACCAGCAGGATCGACAGCACGTCGCCTTTGGCAAAAGCACTGACGAAGGTGGTCGGAATGATGCCAAGCAGGAAATCGATCGACTCGATGTTATGGCCCTGCGCCGTCAGCGAAGCGACCTCGCTCGCTTTCAGCGTCGACGGATCGACGTTGAAACCCACGCCTGGCTGGAAAATGTGCGCGCCGAGCAGGCCGATGATCAAAGCGATCGAGGAAATCACCTCGAAATACAACAAAGCCTTGCCGCCGACGCGGCCGACCTTGCGCATATCGCGCATGCCGGCGATGCCGGTCACCACAGTGCAGAAGATGATCGGTCCGATCACCATCTTGATCAGCGCGATGAAGGCATCGCCAAGAGGCTTCATTTTTACCGCGTAAGCGGGCGACAGGTAACCGAGGATCACGCCGATGATCACCGCGACCAATACCTGCACGTACAGCTTGCGGTAGAAGGGCTGACGTGGCTTTACCAGGGTGCCGGCAGTGATGGTGGTGGACGCTTGAGTCATGCGTGAAACCTCGGGCCTCGGCGATCAGCCGAAGTCGTAAAGCCGGGCGGGATTGTCGACCAGGAGCTTGTGCCGCAACCCCTCGTCGGGACAGAAACGGAACATCAGGTCGACCAGGCCGCCGTCGTTGGGCATGTCCTTGGAGATGTTCGGATGCGGGAAATCCGTACCCCACAGCACGCGATCGGGCGCGGTCTCGATCAGGGTCTGCGCGAACGGAATCGCATCGTCGAACGGCCGTTTGCCGATCGAGACGCGCTCGGCGCCGCACACCTTGACCCAGGCCAGCGGGTTGTCGCGCATCAATTGTACTAGCAGGCGGAACGGCTCCTGCTCCAGGCCGTCCTGGGCGCGTACGCGGCCCATATGGTCGATCACGAACGGTACGCGGATGCGCTTGAGCACATCCTGCAATTCGACGATATCGATGGCATCCAGATGCAGCACGACATGCCAACCCATCTCTTCGACGCGGTCGAGCACCCGCCAGAACACATTCATGTCAGGGCGGCCACCCAGGTGCTGCACGAAATTGAAGCGGACGGCGCGCACGCCGCCCTGGTTGAGCGCCTCGAGTCCTGCGTCATCGATACCATCGTCGACGATGGCCACGCCACGGTAGCGTCCGCTGCTGCGTGCGATGGCATCGATCATCGCGGTATTGTCGGTACCGTGGCAGCTGGCCTGCACGATTACGCCGCGTTCGAAGCCGAGGAAATCGTGCAGCGCTACCAGGTGTTCGTACGGAGCATCCGGCGGTGTGTAGCTACGGTCCGGTGCATAGGGAAAACGATCGGCCGGGCCGAATACATGGCAATGCGCATCGCAAGCCAGCGGCGGCATCGCCTGTAACGGCTTGGTGGGGTTTGGATCCGGCGGCAGGCAGGATTTCATGCGTTCTTGTTCCCTACGCTTATTTTTTCAGTTCGTCGATATAGCGCAGTCCGAGCTTTTCCAGCTCCGGGCGCATGTTGTAGATGTCCAGGCCGAGCTCACCGGCGGCCAGCCGCTCGCGCTTGGATGCCTCGTTGGCCACGCGCTTTTCGCCGAGCTCGATGGCCTTGTCCACGCTTGCATGGGCGACCACGACGACACCGTCGTCGTCGGCAACGATCGCGTCGCCCGGTTCGATCGCCTGGCCGGCCACGACCACGGGCACATTTACCGAGCCCAGCGTGGCTTTGACGGTGCCGCGCGCATGCACCGCCTTGGCCCATACCGGAAAGCCCATGGCGCGTAGTTCGGCGGTATCGCGTACGCCGGCATCGATCACCAGGCCCTTCACGCCGCGCGCCATCAGCGACGTAGCCAGCAAATCGCCGAACATGCCGTCGGTGTTGTCAGTAGTGCAGGCCACCACCAGGACGTCGCCAGGACGGCACTGCTCTACCGCCACATGCAGCATCCAGTTATCGCCCGGCTGTGCCAGCACTGTCACCGCCGGGCCGGCAATGGCTGTGCCCTGCTGGATCGGATGGACAGAGGGGCGCAGCAGACCGATGCGGCCTTGGGCCTCATGGACCGTAGCCACGCCGAGGGTTGCGAGTTTCTCGGCCTGCTGCGCGGTGATCGTCGGACGCTGGCGGACTACGACGCCGATGAGATCGGGGCCGATCATGCCAGCGTATCCTGCGTGACGTGCGGGAATACCCGCTGGAACGCTTCTGCGTAGGCGATCTTGAAGTCCGAATTGCGCGTCGCTTGCGCACCGCGCTGCAGGCCTACCCGGGTGTAGTACTCCCATAGGTGCTCTTGCGCGCGCATGGTTTCGAACGCGGCCTTCTTCTTTTCCCACACCGGCGTAATATCCAGGAACAGTTCGGGCTTCCATTCGCACTGCTCGGGCTGATGCGGCTCGAACAGGAACACCGGTGGCGCGCCGATCACCGGCACCTGCGGATCATGGCCGTGCGCCTGTGCAACCACGCGCGCTTCCTGTGCCACATGCGTGGCCAGCGGATGATCGAAGTTATACGGATCCTTCAACGAGTGGCTCAGCACGAAGGCCGGGCGCAGCTTGCGGTAGATCTCCGACAGCTTGAATACCACATCGAGATCCGCGCGCATCGGGTAGTCGCCGATATCGAAGAACTCCACCGTGGCGCCAAGGATGCCGGCAGCCTCTTCCGCTTCGCGTCGCCGATCGGTCTTGACCTGTTCCATCGTCATGCCCGGTTGCTTCCACAACTTGGCCGACTCGCCGCGCTCGCCGAACGACAAGCAGACGATATGCACATGCCAGCCTTTGGCGGCATGCAGGGCAATGGCGCCGCCGGCGCGCCAGACGAAGTCGGCGGAGTGAGCGCTGACCACGAGCGCGGTCTTGCGAGTGTCGGCCATAGGAAGCTCCTTCAATAACGAATCGGGCGGCAGTCAGGCGGCAGGGCCGCGCCAGACCGCGGGGGAAACCGGGACGCTGCCGCGCATCAGCAGCCGCGCCGTGCGTAGCAGTGCGGCGCGCACCACGCGCAAGCCTTCGAAGCCAAGTTCGACACTGAATTCGCCGCTGGGATGTTCGATCGACAAGGTGCGCGTCTGGCCGCTGCCGGCCTGCGCAAGGTCGTAAGCGACCGAGCCCTCCATGACGGCGGCGGTGGCAACAGTCACCGCGCCAAGCACGCCGATTGCGGCGTGGCAGTCGTGCGGAATGAACGTACGCGTGCAGATCGCACCGCCGGCACGCGGCGCGGCGACCAGGGTGATCTTCGGTATGGGCTTCTTGGCGACATCGCCCAGGTTCATCAGCGGGCCTGCCTTGAGGCGGATGGCTTCGATGCGCGCCTTCAGCGCCGCATTGCCATTGAGTTCCGCAGGCGTTTCGTAGCCCGTGATACCGACATCGGCCGCGCGCATCACCAGCACCGGCATGCCGTTATCGATCATGGTCACCGCGACGCCGTCGATCTCGTCACGTGTGTTGCCGGTGGGCAGCAGTGCGCCGCAGACCGCGCCTTCGGTATCCAGGAAACCACAGGACACCGGTGCGGCCGGACGCGGCACGCCATCGATATGTGCATCGCCGTCGTACAACGGACGGCCGTCGGGTGTCTCGATAGCGATCTCGGCGATGACGCCGGTATTGACGGTGCGTACGCGACGGATGGTGCGGCCCGAATCGCCTTGCAGCAGACCGGCTTCAATGGCTGCCGGCAAGGCCGCAGCCAGCATGTTGCCGCAGTTGGGCGTCGTGTCGACGCTTGCCTCGGACGTGCCGACCTGGGCGAACAGGAAATCCAGATCGGCGGCTCCATCCGTCGGAATCGACAGGATGCCGGCCTTGCTGGTCAACGATGTCGCGCCGCCCAGGCCATCGATCTGGCGCGGGTCGGGCGTGCCCAGTACGTCCATGATGACGCCATCGCGCGTAGCGATGTCCTGGGGCAGGTCGGCGGCGCGGAAAAACGGCCCTTTCGAGGTGCCGCCGCGCATGAACCAGCAGGGAATTTCGTAGGCCATATCCAATGCATCCGGCTCTTTTCTTGCTTGCCGGGGATGGTGGATGTCGGCTCACCCAGGAACAACGCGATGGACCGGGTTTCTGTTATGCCTGTTTTGCATATCCCGAGACGAGCAATGCTTATTGTGCATTGCAGCAGAGGGTGAAAGATGGAAAGATGGATTCGGGAGGGCTTGGCCCAAGCGGCTGTGGGGGCTGAGGCAGATAGCGCGAGGCTGCGCCCGGGATGGGCGGCACGCGCCACGTGCCGCCCCGTCAGTACTCGTCAGCTCTCAAACACCGGATCCAGCAAACCCCGCTGGATGGCATCGTCGATCATCCCGATCGCTCGTTCGGTAATCGTGCTCACTGGCCGTTGTGTCGGCGTCGCAACCACTAGGCGTGTCTCGATATTCGGTTGCACGATCGGCACCGCGCGCAGGCTATGCCCGGGCGCACGGGAAAGCACCGCGTTACGCGAAAGCACACCGTAGCCCACACCGCGCTCGACCAGATCCAGCAGGGCGCGAATCGAATCGATCTCCACCACAATGTCCAACGAGACGCCATGCTTGGCAGCATCTGCCTCGACCAACTGACGCACCGAATGCAGGTGCGATGGAATGATCAGTGGATAGCTACCCAGCGTGGCCAGCGGCACGCTATCGGGTAGCGGCACGCCGCTGCGCATGCTCCCGACCAGGTACAGGTTCTCCGAGTGCACATGTCGGTAATGCACATTCGCATTGACCGGCGGGTTGTATAGCAACGCACAATCGAGTCGACCCAGCTGCAGCCATTCGAGCAGGCTGCTGCTCAGGGCTTCCACTACGCTGACCGAAGCAAGCGGGTAGCCGGCGCGAAATCGTGTGACGATATCTACCGTCAGCAATGCGCCGACACTGGGCGGAAAGCCGACCACCACTTTGCCGCTCTGCGGCCCTCGCGACTGCCCGAGCTGCTGCCTGGCGACCTCTACCTGGCGAAGGATGCCGCGCCCGTGCTCGAGTAATTGCCGTCCGGCATCGGTAGCCGTGACGCCGCGTCCGTTACGTTGCAGAAGATGCGTGCCCAGTTCGATCTCCAGCTGGCGAACCTGCCGGCTGAGCAGCGATTGCGATACGTTCAGCGTTGCGGCAGCGCGGGTCAGGCTGCCAAATTCCACAATGCGGATAAAGCTGTGCAGGTGTTTCAGATCCACGTATACCTCACCGCGTACGAAACGGACCGCGAGAGTATGAGCGAAAAAAAGAGAAACGAGCGTTTGACTCGCTTCCCCTTTTTCAACGACGTCCCTTTTGACGTCTTATTGGCTACCCGGTCCGCCGAAATTGAACATCACACGCAAGCCCCAGACCAGTGCATTGGCCGATACACGCGTTACATGCGTAGTGTTGCCGAGCACGTCCGGATGCACGATGTACTGGATATTGGGCACCAGGCTCAACAGGGGGAACAGCTTGTAGCTGTAATTCAGTTCGAGCATCGTTTCGTTACGAGAGAAACTACCCGCCTTTTTCGCCTTGGTGAGTAGATCGTCTTCGAACTGCACCTGTCGCTTAGTAAATTTAAAATAGCTCGCCTGGAAATTCAGCGAATCGGTCGGTCGGCTGGCAAACGGGCCGGTCCAGACGAAACCGGCGGTCGATTGCAGCGTGTAGATCTCTGCGCTGTCCAGCGGTGCGGAGACCGAACCGAACAAGGCAAGGTTGCGCGTATCGCTGGTCGGGTCCGGTTTCCATACCACCTTGTCGCCCAAGGCATAGACGCCGTAGCGCCCGCCGTCATACGTGCGGAAGGTTCCGCCGAACAAAGTCTTGGATACGCCGCGCGTATTGAGTTCGGGATCGGTGTAGTCGGCCGAGTTGTACCAGCCACCCACCTTGATCGTATGCGGGTAAGGATCGGTGGCAAACGTTGTTACGTGACCGACCTCGACCGGGACCATCACGCCCGTCGAGTTCTCCAGACCCCAGTCCAGGCCGTTATTGTTGCGCCGGTCCGGGTTGATCTCGAACGCGCCGATCGAGAAATACAGCGAGCTCGGCTGATAGCGAATGCGGCCACCCCAGTTCACATACGGAAAGCCGGAAAAGCCACCGGTCGTGTTGGTCAGCTGATACGGACAATCCGGTGCGCTGACGAAACGGCAACCGTAAGTAGAGCG
Source organism: Dyella sp. (assembly GCF_036568765.1). Lineage (GTDB taxonomy): Bacteria > Pseudomonadota > Gammaproteobacteria > Xanthomonadales > Rhodanobacteraceae > GSA-30. The sequence goes on from NZ_DATCRY010000067.1 coordinate 17,929, forward strand.
AGCGAATTGCCAGGTCGCATTGACGCGGCCGAACAACGCATTGAAATGGTTATCGTCGAACGATTGTTCCCAGGTCAGCTGGCCCAACTGCCACTGGCGCTTGGGATACCAATACCCCTGGATCTTCTGCGTCACGCCGATATCGTTAGCCGAAATCGAATGGCCGTAGTAGCGCGCGAACGTGATGTGGATTTTTCCGCCGTCGATATCGGCCAGCTTGCCCATATCGAGGTCGGCACCGCCGACCGCGCCGCCGCCATTGGTCTGGCCGATGCGTTCGCCGCCGCGTACGCTCGCGGCCCAGTCGTTGGCCCAGACAAAGCGCAAGGACACGCCATCGTCTTTCCAGCGCTGGATGAAGTTGGTGTCCGCCTGGCTCTTGTCGGCCGTCGCCGCTGGCTGGTCGGAATTGGGCGTGGCGTCCTGTGCAACTGCGTAGCCGGCCCATAAGGCCGCGCCAAGCAGAAGGCAGGCAATGCCGCTGCGATAACTCATGAAACGTCCCCGTGGCTTACCGCTATAAAAGTGCGGTTTGGGTCACGATCCTCGGTCAGCTGGCGTCAGGGTAACAACGCGATGGGATGGGTTTCAGATATGCATTTCGCGCATAGCACGCAATGCGAAATGAAAATGATGCATCGCAAAATACTGTGAAGCTCGCCTAGGAGGGCTCGCCACCCTCGCAGCGGCGGTTTTCGTTGCGGCGCGGCAAGCCTCTTTTGCATATTGTGCAAGTTATCTGCGCGGTCGATTCATGGTGGACAGGACATCGACAAACCCTGGCATCGGCTCAGGGCGCCTGGAAGAACCTGTCGGTCTTGCAGGAGCGACTCGCGTGTCTCTGCTCGGCTGACGGCCCCGACCCGCTCTCAGCCTGGGGTCGGCAGACTGCTTTGAAGCTGCTCGCGCACGGTGTCGAGCACTTCGCGCGACAGGTCCGAGTCGCCGGCTCCGCGCGCTATCAACAGGGCGCCGTACATGCGCGTCATATACTCGATTGCCTGCCTGCGTTGCGCTTTCGCATCGCCCGGAAACGCTGCACCTATGCGCGCGAATGTCTCGTCCATCCGCTCGCGGTAACGCGCACGCGTCGCATCGTCACGGCGCGAAATATCTGCCGAAAGTGCGGAAACCGCGCAACCGTTACCGGGTGAGTCGCGATGGGCTTCGCTCAAATAAAAATCGGCGTAGCGCGCCAGGTCGATATGCCCATCCGCGTCGGCGAGTTTCGCGCCCGCCCGCTCGCTTTCCTCGAAGGCATGCTCCATCGCCTCGGCGACCAGCGCGTCGCGCGAGGCGAAATGCTTGTAGAAGCCGCCGTGGGTAAGTCCGAGTTCCTTCATCAGATCGGCCAGGCTGATGCCGTCCAGGCCGCGCTCACGGAAGCGCTTGGCGGCGGCTTCCACCAGGCGCTCATGGGTTTGGGCTTTGTCGGCGCGTGAATGGCCCATGGCTCAAGCTCTCCTTGGGGCGGGTTCGCCAGGGATCATAACCCGATCTCGCTTTGAAGATGTTAGTTGACATCCTGGACCGGGCGGCGTAGCCTGGATGTTGTTCATCATCCACATTCTTCTGGAGTTCGCCATGAGTAAGCAAGCATCCCTGGGTACCGCGCTGATCACCGGCGCATCGTCCGGCATCGGTGCCGTCTACGCCGACCGTCTGGCCGCACGAGGCTATGACCTGATTCTGGTGGCGCGCCGCGTCGACGCCTTGAAGAAACTGGCTGACGAGCTGGCCGCGCGCAACGGCGTCGGCGTTCAGGTGTTGCAGGCCGACCTGACCGATGCGCAGGACACCGCCAAGGTCGAAGCGGTGCTGCGCGACAACGCGCACATCACCCTGTTGGTCAACAACGCCGGAACCGCGACGCTGGGTGCGTTTGCGCAAGCCGATATCGCTGCGCTCGCGCGCGAAATCGAACTGAACATTACGGCACCGACACGTCTTACGCGCGCCGTGCTGCCGGGCCTGTTGGCACGCGGCAAGGGCGCGATCGTCAATATCGCGTCGGTGATGTCGCTGATGGTGCAGCCGGGCAATACGGTGTACGGTGGCACGAAGGCCTACCTGCTGCACTTCAGCCAGGTACTGGCGCAGGAAACGGCCGGTACGGGCGTGCAGGTACAGGTGGTGCTGCCGGGTGCGACGCGTACCGAGATCTGGGGCAAGTCGGGTGGGCCGGCGATCGAGCACCTGCCGCCGGAGATCGTGATGGAGACGGACGATATGGTCGACGCTTCGCTGGCCGCTTTCGACCAGGGCGAACTCGTCACTATTCCGTCGTTGCCCGACGCCGCCGATTGGCAGCGCCTGATCGATGCGCGAAATGCATTGCTGCCGAACCTGTCGCGCAATAAGTCCGCTGCGCGCTACGGTGTAAATGGCTGAAGAAGCGGGACGTTTCGTGCGCAGCCCATGAGGCGCCCTCCCTCTTTAAACAGGGGGAGGAGCATGGAGACGGCCCACGCGGCGCATACTCGGTACCGAGCGGATATCCCACAGCGCGCTATTTTTGTGGAAAAACCGCCTTTGCCGGGACACCTGCCACCACCGTCCCCGACGGAACGGCGCGACGCACCACGCTGCCTGCGGCCACCATCGCGCTGGCGCCGATTTCTATATTTCCCAGCACGGTTGCGTGCGCTCCGAGGGTGACGCCGCGGCGTACTTTCGGATGCCGATCGCCTGCTTCCTTCAGCGTGGATCCGAGCGTCACACCGTGCAGCATGGTCACGTCGTCTTCGATGACGGCCGTCTCGCCGATGACGATGCCCAGGGAATGATCCAGGCAGAGTCCCTGCCCGAGCTGTGCTGCCGGATGGATGTCGACGCTATAGAGTTTGGCCGCCCAGTTCTGTATCAGCACCGCGAGTGTGCGCTGTCCCGATAGCCAATGAGTATGCGCTACGCGCTGGCATTGAACCGCATGGAAACCTTGCGACGACAAAAAGATCGCCAATAGTCCCGGGGCGCACAAATCGACGGATGCGGTGCGCCGCAGATCGGCTGCGACCGCCTCGGCGATATGCGGGCGTTGAAGAACCTCGGCGAAATTGGCCTGCAGTGAAAACAGCGATGCATCCAGGCGTTGGATATCCAGCGCAAGAAGGCTTGCCAATGCGCGTGGCAAGGATTCGTGCATAAGGATGCGCGCGTTCAAGAAGGGACGTAATTCTGCATGAAGCCAGCATTGCGACTCCGCCTCGTTGCGCATAGCGGTCCATACATCGATGGCGTTGTCCAAACAGAACCTCTCGTGGACCGTTATGCCGTGGCGCGTATAACTAGTTCAAATCGCGGGCGCCATCCTTTGGATTTGTCTTAAAGGCGCAGGGTCTTTCAGGCGCGAATGCCGCCGGGGCCGCGCGGCGCCATCTGGGGGACGACAATCGGCCGGAAGACATCACTTGCAAAATGATAGTAACTGCCGTAAAGTAACTTTCAACTTGATAGTTACGCCTGACAGAAAGCCATGAAAAAAACCAACCTCGACGAGATGCCCTGCCCCATCGCCCGTGCGCTGGATCGCGTCGGCGAGTGGTGGAGCATACTGATCCTGCGCGATGCCTTTTATGGCGTCAGCCGCTTCGACGAATTCGAAAAAAGCCTCGGTATCGCCCCGAACATGCTGGCTCGTCGTCTCAATGGGCTGGTCGAGGCCGGTCTGCTCGAGCGGCGCCCCTATCAGACCAAGCCGGTGCGCTACGAGTATGTACTTACCGATATGGGGCGCGATTTCCGTCCGGTGATGCTGGCCCTGATGACCTGGGGCAATAAGTATTTCGCGACTGAAGGGCTCGCGATGTTCCTGGTCGACGAGCGCGACGGCCACATGGTCGACGCCGTGCTGACCGACCGTCATACCGGCGATCCGATTACCCGCGAAAACCATGCGATGTACCCGGGTCCGGCAGCGAGCGAGCGCATGCGCACTCGCCTTGAAAACAACATTGCGCGTCGCGCCGCCGAACGCGCGGCCGCCGCCATGGAGAAACGCGCATGAACACCTCCGCTCCCGCCGTCGTCATGGGCGACGTGCCGACCAAACGTCTGGGCAAGCGTCATGCGCTGGCCGCATTGAGTATTGCCGCGGGCATCGCGATCGCCCTCTGGGGGGCGCATTGGTGGACTGCCGGTCGCTTTATCGAGAACACCGACGATGCTTATGTCGGCGCCGACATCACCGCGATCAGCCCCAAGGTTTCCGGCTATATCACCGAACTCAAGGTCGCGGATAACCAGGTCGTGCACGCGGGCGACCTGTTGGCCAAGATCGACGATCGCGACTACCGCGCTGCCCTGCAGAAGGCCCAGGGTGCGGTGGCGGCCGAGCAGGCGTTGCTGGCCAACCTGGAAGCAAACCAACGCCTGCAGCAAGCTGTGATCGACCAGGCCCACGCCGGTGTCGACGCGGCCCAGGCCGAAAGCGTTCGCGCGCGTGACGATCAGGCGCGCTACCGCGATCTTTCCAGCCGCGCCGCCGTATCCGTGGAAAGCGCCCAGCGCGCCGACGCCACCTTCAAGACCGCGCGCGCGGATACCGAAAAAGCGCAAGCCGCCCTGGTAGCCGCGCAACGCCAGCTCGATGTCATCGCTACGCAGAAACAGCAGGCACAGGCCGCGCTGTTGCAGGCGCAGGCCGAACAGCGTCTGGCCGAGCTCAATGTCGGTTATACCGAGCTACGTGCACCGGTCGACGGCAGCATCGGCAATCGCCGCGTTCGCCTGGGCGCTTTCGTCGAAGCCGGCACGCCCTTGCTCGCTGTAGTGCCGTCGCATGGCTTGTGGATCGACGCCAACTTCAAGGAAGACCAACTGGCGCGCATGCAGCCCGGCCAAGCCGTGACCATCCGTGCCGATGTCCTGCCGGGGCGCGTATTCCACGGCCACCTGGGCAGCCTCGCACCGGCTACCGGCGCGCAATTCAGCGTGCTGCCCCCGGAGAACGCGACGGGCAACTTCACCAAGATCGTGCAGCGCGTCCCGGTACGCGTTCTGCTGGACGAGCGTGACGCCACGCTGGGCGCGTTACGTCCGGGGCTGTCTGTCACCGCCGACGTCGATACCCGGGTCGCTGCCCACTGATCTGACGAGACCGCAATCATGCCGCATGTGCAATCTCCCGCCGACATGTCGGCGGGACAGAAGATTTTTGCCTTCGCCAGCATGTGCGTAGGCATGTTCATCGCGCTGCTGGATATCCAGATCGTGTCCGCGTCGTTGCGCGATATCGGCGGCGGCCTTTCGGCGGGCGCGGATGAAACGGCCTGGGTGCAGACCAGTTATCTGATCGCCGAAATCGTTGTGATCCCTTTGTCGGGCTGGTTGGCGCGGGTGATGTCCACGCGCTGGCTATTCTGTGTCTCGGCGGCCGGCTTTACCGTGGCGAGCATGCTCTGTGGGGCGGCGTGGGACATCAACAGCATGATCGCCTTCCGCGCCCTGCAAGGTTTTATCGGCGGTTCGATGATCCCGATGGTGTTCACGACGGCCTTTATGTTCTTCCAGGGCAAGCAGCGCGTGGTCGCAGCCGCGACCATCGGTGCGATTGCTTCCCTTGCCCCGACACTCGGTCCGGCGCTCGGCGGTTGGATCACAGATCATTACTCGTGGCATTGGTTGTTCTTCATCAACCTCGTGCCCGGTCTGTTCGTCACCATTGCGGTGCCTTTGCTGGTCAACGTCGATGAGCCGGATTTCTCGCTGCTGCGCGGTGCCGATTACATAGGCATGCTCCTGCTGGCGATATTTCTGGGTTGCCTGGAATACACCTTGGAAGAAGGGCCGCGCTGGAACTGGCTCAGCGATCGCACCATCCTGACCACGGCCTGGCTTTCCGGTCTTTCCGGCGTCGGCTTTGTGTTGCGCAGCCTCACCTATGCGCATCCGGTCGTCGACTTGCACGCGCTGCGCGATCGCAACTTCGCGCTCGGCTGCTTTTTTTCCTTCATTACCGGCATCGGTCTGTTCGCGACGATCTACCTGACGCCGTTGTTCCTCGGTCATGTGCGCGGCTACAGCGCGCTGCAGATCGGCGAAGCGGTGTTTTCCACAGGCGTATTCCAGATCATGACGATCCCGCTCTACGCCTTCCTCGCCAACCGTATGGACCTGCGCTGGATCCTGATGATCGGTCTGGCCGTGTTTGCCGTCTCGATGTGGGATTTCAGCCCGATCACCCACGATTGGGGTGCACATGAGCTTCTGTTGCCGCAAGCGCTCCGTGGCATTGCCCAGCAACTGGCCGTGCCGCCGGTGGTGACGCTCACTCTCGGCGGCCTGCCGCCGGCTCGATTGAAGCTGGCCTCCGGTTTGTTCAACCTGATGCGCAACCTCGGTGGCGCTATTGGCATCGCCGCCTGTGCAACCATTCTCAACGATCGCACCAATCTGCACTTTCAACGCATCGCCGAGCATCTGACCACCGCCAGCGAGCCGATGGATGCCTGGCTGCAACAGGTGAGCCAGCACCTGGGCCACGCCACCGATGCCAGCGCCGCGGCGCTGCAGCAGCTTGGCGCACTGGCACTGCGCGAAGCGCAGACACAGACCTATGCCGATGCCTTCCTGGCGATCGGCGTGTGTTTCGTCATCGCTACGGTGATGGTGCCGCTGATGCGCAAGGTCGCGCCGCCGGCTACGCCTTCGGCCGATGCGCATTGATCCATCGATTGGACCGTCATCATGAAAACGCTACGCAAATTTATCGAAGAAGCCGAGCTTCCTGCAGAAGCGACCTCGGTCGCGACGGCCGAACCTGTCCATAAGTCCGAGGGGCCACTAAAGCCGTTGCTACGACGAAGCGTTTCTTTGCCTCGCGCTCTGTTGCCAGCCCTGATCGTTATCTTCCTCTCGGCTTGCACCGTCGGGCCCGACTATGTGCGAGCGCCATCGATCGTCGGCGGAAGTTACGTCCATGCCGAGCAGTTGCAGGAACATAACCAGACACGTGAGCCAGCGCCGCTCGATACGTGGTGGAAGGGTTTCGACGATCCCGTGCTGGAGCAGATCGTCGAGCGCGCGGTCGCGCAGAATCTGGATGTCGCCGCTGCGATGGCTCGTATCGAGCAAGCCCGCGCCGCTGCACGCGGTGCCAATGCCGCGCGTCTGCCGCAAGGCGAGTTCAATGCCCAGGTCGCGCGCGAATACCAATCCTTGAACAGCGCGTTAGGTGAAGTCGGCAGCACCTTGCCGGGGTACAAGCGAACCCAGACACAGCAGGATATCGGCGCGGGCGCGAGCTGGGAGCTCGATCTGGCCGGCGGTCTGAAGCGCGATGCCCAAGCGGCCCAAGCCGAATACCAGGCTGCCGAAGCCAGCGGTGCGGCGGTACGCATCTCGGTGGCGGCCGAAGCAGCCGACGCCTATTTCAAAGTGCGCGGCGCACAAGAACGCATCGCGCTGGCCGAACAGCAAGTGCAGACCGAACAGAATCTGCTCGAACTGGTGCGTGTGCGTTTGGCCGGCGGTGTAGGCACCGATCGCGAAGTGGCACAAGCCGAAGCGATATTGCAACAGGCTCGGGCCAGTCTCCCGCCGTTGCGCGCCGAGCGCGATCGTCAGCTCAACCGGCTGGACGTGTTGATGGGCGCGCAACCGGGCAGCGGCGCCAAGCAGCTGTTGGATCGGCCAGCAAGCTATGCAATACCGGCCATTGCCGCGGAAAGCGACCCGGCCGCGCTATTGCGCCGCCGCCCTGACGTCATTGCCGCTGAACGGCGCGTTGCCGCCTCGAACGAGCGTATCGGCTCGGCACTGTCGGAGTACTACCCGAAGTTGTCGCTCGGTGCCCTGCTCGGCTTTGAAACCCTGCGCGGCGGCACCTTGTTCGATTCGGGCTCGTTCCAGCCGGCCGGCGTGGTCGGTCTGCGCTGGCGTCTGTTCGACTTCGGCCGTGTCGACGCCGAAGTCGGTCGATCACGCGGTGCCGAGGCCGAAGCCCTCGCGAACTACCGGCAGTCGATGTTGCGCGCGACTGAAGATGTCGAAAATGCCATCGTCACTTTGAGCGAGCTGGAAAACGAGCAAGCGATTCTCAGCCGCGAAGTAAGCGCGCATCAGCGTGCGCGCAGCAGCGCCGAAGATGCTTACAAAGGCGGCGCGGTCAGCCTGCTTGAAGTGCTCGACGAAGACCGCCAACTGCTCGCCTCGCGCGATCGTCTGGCACAGACCCGTGCCGACGACGCGCGTGCCGCGGTGGCAGCGTTCCGTGCTCTGGGTGGAGGTTGGGCGGGCGCAGCCGACAAACTGGCTGAGCGCTGAGCGCAATAGCCAAGGCATGGAGTAGTCGGCAGGCCTCGTGGTAGTGGCACGCATGCTTGCCATGGCGCCGGTGCATCGTGCCCGCGCGCGGTACACCCGCCCGCTTCTTTGCCCGGTAAGCGTTCGAGCTCGCCGTAAGCCCTTTTGCCCCGGCTCACGCCGGGGCTTTTTCCTCATTTTGTCCACCGGACAACGTTGTCAGCCATGTCTCGCTACGAGACAAAGTGAGTCATTCGGTTCTATGAGACGGTTTGTGGATAAATGCCGCGAAGTAATAAGCCGACAGAATCCGTCGCATTATCTTTCGATTTACTGACTGACTTATTCCTTTTGACCATAAAGCGCGAAACACCATAAAACAGCGTAATTTTGCTGCGTTGCGAGAATGGAACGATCTAAATAAACATTTCGTCAAAATCGGCTGCCGTCAACTTGTGATGCATTTGGCATTTTTACGCGAGCCGAAATAATTTAGCGATATTTCGCTAGACAACGTTGTCATCCAGGACTATCACAACACGGCTTTGAACGAAGTAACCGGCTGCGTGGGGAGCGCTTCGGGGTGACCGTTCCCCGGCTGCCGGGTGCAATCGCAAGGGGGAGTGCAGTCACCTCGATCTACTCGGAGACAGACATGTCTGAGAAGCGATCGGTTGTGTCACGTTGGGCCTTGGGGGCACTGAGCAGTTCAGTGGGGGCAGCGATGGCGATCGGCCTGATGGCCGTTGTGCCGGTACAAACGGTTCAAGCGCAGAGTGCGCCCGCGTGCGCAGCGCCGTGGAGCGCGTCGCAGGTCTATACCGCCGGCAACACGGCTAGCGAAAACGGCATCAATTACAAAGCCAATTGGTGGACGCAGGGCAACGACCCGGCGACCAACAACGGTGGCTCGGGGTCGGGTCAGCCGTGGACATCGCAGGGCGCGTGCTCCGGTAGCGGCAGCGGCGG
>NZ_DATCRY010000068.1:0-11209 GCF_036568765.1 Dyella sp.
GGCAATTGTCGCCAAGCCCGCCGAGGCGCAGACCGTCATGTTTCCCTCATGCTGAGCGGATCGATCGGGATGCCCGCCATGTATGCAAAGGCTTTAGCGGAGCCTGCTCGCGCGGCGGAGGATACGGGAGTAATCGATCGCCTCGACTGGCCAGCAATCGCCACCCACCTGGACGGGGAGGGCTATGCCTTGCTGCCTGGCCTGCTGGGGGCTGAGAGGGTGCACGATCTGGCGGGCAGGATCGATGATATGAACGCTTACCGCGTGTCACTGGCCGCTACCGGTTTAGGCAGCGGCGAGCTCTTCTACTTCGATCACACGCCATGGGCGGAATGGCGTGCGGCGTTTTATCGCCACCTTGCCATCATTGCCAATCGCTGGAACGAAACGTTGGGCATCGCCGATCGCTATCGGCCAGAGCTGCCCGATTCCTATGAGGCCGATCGAAGCGTGGGGCAGGCGCAGCGGCAGTCTTATGTGTGCCGGCTCGGCACAGAAGATTATCTGTCGTTGCACCAGCATGCCAGTGGCGAACGTATATTTCCGCTGCAAATCGTCGCATTGCTGTCCGAACCGGAAAAGGATTTCGAGGGAGGCCAGTTCGTCATGGTCGAACGACGCCCGCGCATGCAATCTCGGCCGATCGTGTTGCCGCTTCGGCTCGGAGACGCAGCGATCATTTGCGCTGCCGATCGCCCGTTCCGAGGCAACTCGGGCTATTACCGGGTCAACCTCAAACATGCCATCAGCCGTGTGCATCGCGGCGAGCGTATCGGCGCGGAATGGTCGTTTCACGATGCGTGGTGACCGAGATGGCTCGGCAGCACAAGACATTTACTTTGATCGGCCAGGACGGCAAGCCGTATCGAAGCGCAGTACCGGGTAGCTTGGGTGGCCATCGAGGCAGCAGGATCTATGGTCGCCTCGATTGCCGCGCAGCGCTTCGCGCAATCGCCAGGGGCGGCTATATAAAGCGACGTGTATTCTTCTGCGGCGAAGCCACTGCGATTGCCGCAGGCTACAGGCCATGTGCCCTATGTCTTCCCGAGAAATATAAGTCCTGGAAGGAGGCCAGGCCAGCTAGATAAGATACCGTTTTTCTGAGTGTATGCCTGTCGTTGCAGCAGCAAAGACTGGCATGCGGTGATGCGTCCATGAAATAGGGGCGGCCAGACTCTCGACTTCAACGGCATGCGCGTCATACACAAGACGCTTTCAATGGAAAGAATCCCCGAACCGCGCGCTGGTCACGAAGGTCGCTATCGATGCCCGGCACGAGATGGGCGTAGCCCTCACTCACATAGCGAGCACCGGGCCCGGGATATACCTCAGTGAGGAGGGCGTCGATCGTGATAGTGCATGATGATCCCCGGATCTTCAGGTGCCTCCGGATGGTACGAGCCAAATTTAGGTCTCGCATGCTCGGAATAAAGGAATGCACCCATCAACACCGCCCCAAGGCCGGGTAGCAGCCAAACGACGCAGACCTGCCCAAGCTTCTGCTTTCGGGTGCAGCCAGGCGAGAAGGCGAGAGCAAGCGACATGACGCTGTTTATCGCCGCCAATACATAGAGAGCCATTTCGACACTGCTCATGATCGATGTGCACCTCTTGGAGCTAGCGGTTCGGCAAAACCCGGACAACGCCGGTAGCGCGCTTGCGCTTGGCGACATAAAGCGCACCGTCGGCTGCGTCCAGCAAGGCGCGGGCGCTCTGGCCGTCCTCCGGCGAGGTAGCGACACCGATGCTGATGGAGGGGAGGGTGGGTTCCTGAGAGCTGGCTTCCGCGATGGCAGCGGTCATGCGATCGGCGACCTGTTGCGCGTGCTCTTTATTCGAGCCTGGGAGGATGGCTAGAAACTCGTCGCCGCCATAGCGGCCCAGGCGATCGTTTTCCCTGAGCAGCGCGGTGAGCTTGCTCGAGACCCATACGAGCGCCCGATCGCCTGCACCGTGCCCGTAACGGTCGTTGATGGGCTTGAACCCGTCCAGGTCCATCATGAGTACCGCCAGGGGTTGATGGGCGTTGACGTGGTCGACCAGTTCCACGTCCAGCGCGGCCTGAATGCCACGTCGGTTCAACAGCCCAGTGAGTTGGTCGGCATTCGCCTGATTCAGCAAGCTACCTTGGGTCGATTCCCAATAGGCCGCCATTTCGTTGAAACGCTCAGCCAATGCGGTCAATTCGTCGTGGCCGGTAACCTCGGCTCTCACGCCGCGCGCGCCGGTACCGAGTGCATGCGCTGCGCGAGCCAGATCGTCGATAGGGCGAAGCAACGACTTGAGCAGGAAGGCGACGAGTACGCTTGCGACCGTCAATGTGACCACCCAGCCCCACAGCAGCCATTCCAGCTGCCGGTGCCGTTCTCGTATCGCACGCTCGTATCGTGCCTCCACGGCGCGTGCCATTTGCTGTCTGGCATGCGCTACATGTCCGATGGTTTCTTCAAGCTCTTTGCGCGCCAGGGATTCGCCAGTGCGATCCGGCGGTCCATACGAATGGACCTGTTCGACCAAGCGCTCCACCACGGGACGGGCAGCGAGCCAGGCCCGGTGCGCCGTGGCGACTTCGTCTGTCGGCAAATCGCTACGAAAGTGCGTCTCTTCGACAATGGCGAAATTGCTGTCGATGCTTTGAGTGAGTGCAGCGAAGCCGGGCATGGATTCATGCGACTCGGCGGCCAGCTCGATAACCAGCGTGCGTTCCAGGTAATGTTCCAGCGTGCTCAATGGCAGCAGTGTATGGACAGACTCTTCGACAGCATCGCGAAAAGCGATTTCCTGGCGATTGAGCACAATAACGCTGACGATACTTAAACCCGCCATGGGCAACAGCAGTAATGCCACGATCAAGGTGATCCGTCGCCGGACAGACAGATGACGGAATGCGCTTCCAAGCATAGCCACCCCCCAAGCGGGCTTTCGTGGATTATAAGGCGAGAGCGATCGAGCCTGGCAATCGTGGCTTGTGCGGAAATCAGGGAAACCTGCTCGACATTGTGAATAATCTGTCTACATCGATGAATGATGCTTGGGTTTGCCTTGACCGGCGGCGATGGGCTGAGGCTTTACCGTGAGCTCGACAGAAAAGGCTTGCAAACCAAAAAACACCTGAGAAGCGCGGCAGGGCGCTCGTTGATTGTTCAATCGTTGTTTGTCACGGTGGGTTTGTATCGGGCCGATTGGCCGGGACCTGGACAATCGGCCAGTTTTTCACGTTGTTGGCAACGATCACGGCGGACTGGTCTTTGGCTACACCGTTCTACTATGGATGACACGACCATAGGGATGGTACGGTCTGGATTAAGGCATGGTGCCGCCGTAGATGGCATCGATCATCAACCTGGATGGACAGACATGGCTAAAGTGACCGGCATCGGCGGCATCTTCTTCAAGAGCAGAAATGACAACGCTGCACTTGCCGCCTGGTACAAAAAGCACCTGGGCATGCCGCTTGAGGTCTGGGGCGGAGCGATTCTGCGATGGCCGGACGACAAGGCCGAAGACAAAGGACTCACCGTCTGGACCGTCGCGGAGAAAGACAGCCAGTGGTTCAGCCCCAGCGACTCGGCCTTCATGATCAACTATCGCGTTGACGATCTCGATGAGTTGATCGCAAGCCTGCGCGCGGACGGTGTTGAAATCGTTGGCGGTCCCGAATCTCACGAAAACGGTAAGTTCGCCTGGATCATGGATCCGGATGGGAACAAAGTGGAGTTGTGGGAACCGATGGCTTGGGACGAAAAGAACAAGAGCGCGTAACGCTTCCGCTCTGGCGATCGTCTCTGCTCGTGCAGAGTTTGCCGCGGTGGCGATAAAAAACGCGGTTTTTTGTCTGCTACCACCTCTTCCAATGAATGATACACATCATTCAAAAAACTCATGCCTACTCTTTTGCGTGCTGCGCGAACATCAAATAAGTTTGAAAAATCGTTCGAAGGGTTGAACATCAAACGCAGACTGCGCATCATCGTTTCGCCGCTGGAAAAAGCAGCGGCCGGGCCTGGAAACCCGTTTGTTTGATCGGTGTCCTAAAGGCGCCGTAACGTTTACGGCGCCTCATTTGTAGGCGTTACGGCGCCCCTCTGCCATAATTTTATGGCGGACGTGTCGGGAGGGCTTCGGTCCTGCCGGATACTGCCGATCAAGCACCGGTTTTCCAGCCCGACACGTCCGCCACCCGCAATCTCGCGCGTGGCGGCCCCGAGCAAGGAGCCCGCGATGACCGACAGCACCGTCGAACCCCACGATATCCCCTCTGACCTAATCGAAAGCGTGCTGCGTCATGCCAAGGGCATGCGCGATAGCGGCAAACGCCATGGGAGTCTTCAATCCATTGGTTTGTCCGAGCTCACATTAGTGCTCGAGTCACGCTTGTCCAACGCGAGCCGATTGGCTTGCCATGCCCTCCTGCAACCGGACGAACGGCGCAACGTTCTACGTTCGATCGCCGCGTTGGATCATTTGATCTGCGAGGCGTTGGAGTTATGCAGGACGATTCGACGACTTAGATCGGAGGAAGTAATAGCGGACCACTAAGGAGGAACCGGGACGATAGGTAGCTCTTAGTCCGCGTCGGGACGTCGGTTTGCTGCGCCTCTGAATTTTTCGATTGCTTCATTCACAGCTTTTTGTGTGCAGCGGTAGTCGCATTTGTCCAGCGTGCTCATTTTTAAGAGCACGCCCTTGATTACGTCTTCAACTTGTTTTCTAAGCTCTGGTTCCTATCGTAAAAAGCCCCGTTTATCCTGAGTACGTTACACAGGAGGTCGCCGGGGAAGTGCATTCCTTCCGCTAGCGGGCTTTCTTCCAGTGCAGTCAAAGCGAACGGCATTACGTGCTTGACCCCAATTCCTTGGCCGAGAAGCATGCGTAAATCTTCGGTTGTCATGTTGCCGAGTGGCTTATGGCGCAATTTATGACAGGCGTTGGCTATATAGGAATCCAACTGAGATTCGCCCCAGTCGCTACCTTCAAGCTGGGTCAGTGTTTTTCCTTTGACCGACTCTGGATTGCAGCTCGTCATGTGCATCGCAGCTCTATTGGGCAATCGATGAATATCTAGCTTCCGAAGCGCCAGAAATACCCGATCAGCGATCTGCACGCTTGAGTTCAAAGCATATAGCGATTCCCGGCATGAGGCTCTAATTGTTGCGGGTCGCTGGGAAAGCGAGGATGGAACATGAAGCGTTGAAGATTCTCAGAATCTCCGATTTGCAGGTCGACAGGCTTCGGCTAACGAAAGATCTGGGCCGATCTTGATCTGCGACGAGATTCCAAGAGATGGCTAAAGAAGATGGATCATCAGGCATAAAAAAACCCGCAAGTCTGCGGGCTTTTCCTTTGTTCCTTGGACTCTGTGGCAAGTCTAGAAACATCCACTTGGTACCGGTGATAGGACTCGAACCTACACGACATCGCTGCCAGTGGATTTTGAGTCCACCGCGTCTACCATTCCGCCACACCGGCACGTGTGAGCGGTGCATTATGCACACTTCAGTGGACCGGGTCGAGCCCCAGTTTGCGTTCCTGGCGCTCGTAGTGGGCATCTTCGTCCACCGGCTTGAAAACGGCGCAGCGGGTCATCTGGCCGGAGTAGATGTGTAGGCTGACCGCGACTTCCTCGGTGGGGTTGCGGATGGTGTGGTACTCGTGCGGCGGGATCAGGCTGCCGGCGGAGCCGGGGCCGGCCTGGATCGAGCCGACCGGCTGGAAGCGCCACATGCCGTCTTCGTCGGCCAGGCGTTCGTACTGCACCACCTCCAGGGCACCGCTCCAGACGCCTTCGACGCACCACATGCCGTCGTGGTCGTGGATCGGAGTGCCCTGGCCGGGGCCCCAGGTCATCGCTACCACACAGTAGCCGTACTGCTCGCTGCAATAGAGCTCGCGGCGGGCGTAGCGGCCTTCGGCGGTTTCGAAGACGCATTCGGGAAGCTCGACTTCGTGGCCGCGGATGAGCTTGCACAGGCTATTGCGCAGGCTGTCGGTGATGGCCGGGGTGGTGCCCTTGGCCACGGCCGCGTCGATCTCGTCGATCAGCTTGCGGCAGCCGGGGAATTCCATGGTGAGCATGTGCGGTTCTCGGTACGGCAGGTGCGGGGTGAGTTTACCAGCGTGGGGGAGGGGTGTCAGTTTGGGGACCACTGGCTGGGCGGCATATGCCTACCGGAGCCTGACTGGCACGACATCGCAGACTGGCTTCCTCCCCCCGTAGACAGGGGGAAGGGCGTATGTGCGGGGGAGTTATCGCAAGGAGGTCAAAAAACCACCGATCGCCCGGCTGTAGTTCTCGATATCGACCAGGAACGCATCGTGGCCTTGCGGAGAGTCGAGCGCGACGAACTCGACGTCGGCGCCTGCAGCCTTGAGGCCTTCGGCAATCTCTTCCTGCTGTTCGAGCGGAAACAGGATGTCGGTGCTTACACCGATAACCATCGCGCGCTCGATATGGATGCGCTCAAGGCCACGTTGCACGTCGCCCTCGCCGTACTCGGCCACATCGAACCAGTCGCTGGCGCGCGACAGGTACAGATAGCTGTTCGGGTCGAAGGTGTGCACGAAGCGGCGCGCGTGGCCTTCCAGATAGGATTCCACCTCGAATTCCAAGCCGAACGGATCGTCGTCGCGCTGCTCGGGGTTGAGGCGGATGCGGGCGAAGCGGCCGTTCCATTCCATTGCCGAACGGTAGGTGATCACGCCGAGCTTGCGCGCGATGCTCATGCCGGCTTCGGGGTAGCTGTCGTGGCTGTACTGGCCCTCTTTCCAGTTCGGATCGAGGCGGATCGCTTCGCGCTGCAAGGAACGGATGGCTATGGCGAAAGGCTGTGCGCGCGGCGCGGTATCCACGCTGATGTGCGCGCGGACACTGCCCGGATGCAGCAGCATATAGGCCAGGGCGCTCATGCCGCCCATGGAGCAGCCGATCAGGCAGGCGAGTTGCGCGATGCCCAAACCGCTTACGGCTGCGTGCGCGGCGTTGGCGACGTCTTCGAGCGAGAGTTCGGGAAAGCTCAGGCGATAAGGCTCGCCGGTGGCTGGATCGAGCGACGCGGGGCAAGTGGAGCCTTTGTCGCTGCCCAGCGAGTTGACGCAGATGACGAACCAGCGATCGGTATCGATCGCCTTGCCCGGTCCGATCATGTCTTCCCACCAGCCGGGCGAAGGATCCTCGGCATGAGCGGCGGCATGCGCGCTGGGCGACAGACCGGTAAGGATCAGCACGGCGTTGTCGGCCGCGGCGCTGAGCTTGCCCCAGGTCTCGTAGGCAACGTGAGCACCATGCAGGACGCCGCCGCGTTTCATGGCGAAGGGCGAGGGCAGTGCATGGTAGCGACGTGCGTCGTGCATCAATGTTCCTTATCGATGGTGAGTTTGATGGGGTTCTTGTCGGCCACGTCGACAACGCCGGCATCGCCTTCCAGATCGCCGCTCTGCGCGATGGCCTGTCCGCTCTTGCTCACGCGTGCGCCGATAAACGCGCGCTGGACGCTGGACAGATTGTGCTGCGGCATCATTGCCATGGCATCGGTGAGTGTGACATGGACCGGCCACGCCGTGGGGGCAAGCTTGGCCACGGCCAGCGGCATGGGTGGGCCCTGTTCGGCGCGGGCATAGACAAACAGCGTGTCGCCCGGTGCGAGCTTGGCTTTCAACGCTGGAGAAAGATCTACTTCCACCTGCAAGGCCGGGCCGGTGGCGACATCCGCGCCGGGCGCGGGTGTGGGCGCGATACCGGCGCGCGACTGGGCGACGGCAATCTGTTCGGTGACCGCTTGCGCAACCTTGGAGCCGGGATCGAGCAGCGGCTGCAGCCGTTGCCAGGTGGTGGCCGCTTCGGCGAATTTCTGGTGCTGGAACTGGCTGATGCCAAGCAGCCACAGGCCGCGCTGGTTGGTGGCGTCCAACTGCACCGCACGCTCGATCAGTTCCAGTGCGCGGCCGTCGATCGTGTGATCGGGGCGCACGACCGAATCGGCCTCGGCCCAGCCCACCATGGCGCCGGTGTTGTTCGCATCCAGGCTCAGTACCTTGCCATAAGCGTCGCGCGCTTCGGCCGGTTTCTGCATGGCGCCGTAGGTTTGACCCAGCAGCATCCAGCCCTGCACATCACCGGGCTTTTCCGCCAGATGCTGCGTCAATTCGGCCAGCGCCTGATCGATATTCATGGGCGCCTGCTTGGGAACGCCATTGAGCGCTACCGGCGTGCCGACCGCGAAGTACAGCCCTACCGCGGCAATCGGCAAAGCCAGGGCAATGGCCAGTGCAAGGGCGAATACTTGTCGTGGCCGGCCAGCTTCACGCGCGCGGCGGATCATCGGCAGCAACACCAGGGCCAACGCCACGGCCAGCATGGCCGCGACGATCGCATAGAAACCGAATATCACCAGTCTTCCCCTTGATCGTTCGTCGCGCTGTCGATCGGCGTTTCGGTGCGCCCGCGCTTGCGAATGGTGAACACCACCACGCCTGCGCCGGCCAGCAGGATCGCCAGCGGTCCGAACCACAACAGCAAGGTGCCGGCCTTGACCGGCGGGTCATACAGTACGAAATCCGAATAGCGATCGACGAGATACTGCTTGATCTGGTCGTCGCTCTTGCCGGCCTGCATCTGATCGAATACCTCGTGCCGCAGATCGCGCGCCAGATCGGCGTTGGAGTCGGCAAGGTTTTCGTTCTGGCACACCAGGCAGCGCAGTTCGCGCGTGAGTTTCTGGAAGCGCACTTCTTCGGCGCGATCTTTGAATGGCAGCGGATCGATCGCTTGTGCAAAGACCACGCCGGAAGTCAGGAGCGCAAGCAGGCAAAGCAGTGATGGCAGCCTGCGCATCATGGCTGCTCCTTGGCCAGTGCAGCGATCGCAGGCTTGAGTTCCTTGGCGATCACGTCGCTGGTGAGCGGGCCGATGTGCTTGTAGCGGATCACGCCCTTGGCGTCGACAAGAAAGCTTTCCGGTGCGCCATAAACGCCGAAATCGATCGCGGTGCGACCTTCTTCGTCGGCGATGATCAGGTCGTAAGGATTGCCGTGCTGCGCCAGCCAGGCCTTGGCGTTCTCCGGCGCATCCTTGTAGTTGTAGCCGACCAGCGGCACACCGATGTTCTTGCCTTCGCTCATCAGCACCGGATGCTCTTCGCCACAGGCGATACACCAGCTGCCGAAGACATTGATCAGATATGGCTTGCCGAGCATGGAATCGCGACTGACCGTCCGGGACGGCTCGTCCAGCTTGGGCAATACGAAGGCCGGTGCCGGCTTGTTGATGAGCGGCGAGGGCACTTCGCGCTGATCGTGCTGAGTGTTCCACCAGATGCCGAAGCCAAGCAGGCCCGCCAGCAGCACGAAGGCGAAGAAGGGAATCATCCGCCTCATGCTTCGGACTCCTGCAGGGGAGAAGGCTTGGTGTTGCGCGCGGCTGCCTCGGCACGGCTGGCACGGAAGCGACGTTCGCCGGCGCTGACAAAACCGCCAAGCATCATGAACAGGCCGCCGAGCCAGATCCAGCGCACGAACGGCTTGTAGTAAAGGCGAAGCGCCCACGCACCTTCGGCGTGATTGGGATCCATCGGTTCGCCCAGTGCGACATAAAGATCGCGGGTCATGCCCGGGTCGATCGCAGACTCGGTCTGTACCTGGCCGCGCGAATACACGCGCTTCTGCGGATGCATGACCGCCACGGGCTGCCCGCTGCGTGTGACGGTCACATCGCCCTGATCGGCTTTCCAATTGGGGCCTTCGGTTTCGCGCACGCCATCGAAGCGGAATTCGTAACCGCCGATGACCTGCGTTTCGCCCGGCGCCATGCGCACGTCGCGTTCGGCACTGAGCGATTCGGACAGCAGCACGCCGACCAGGAACACACCGACACCGAAGTGCGCCAGCAGCATGCCGGCCATTTCGGCCGGATAGCGGCGGCCGCGCGGCATCTCGCGCCAGCGTTTGATCACGTAGAGCAGGGTGCCCAGGCCGGTCCAGATGGCGGCTGCTACACCGGCAATGGCTTTGGTCTGGCCGTCGGTGACGATGGCCGCAACGATGGCGCTGCCGACCGCGGCAAGGCCGGCGCGCATCAGCACCTGCTTGAGCGGTGACGTGTCGCTCTTGCCCCAGCGCAAGTAAGGACCGAACGGCAGCAGGAGCACCACCGGCAGCATCAGCAGCGTGAACAGGAAACCGAAGTAAGGCGGGCCGACCGAGATCTTGCCCAGGTTCAATGCGTCGCCGATCAACGGGAACAGCGTGCCCAGGAGCACCATCGCGGCCGCGACCGTCAACATGAGATTGCCGACCAGTACCGCCGATTCGCGCGAGATCACAGCGAACGGCTTGCCGCCAGCGACCTTGGGCGCGCGCAGCGCATACAGCAACAGCGAGCCACCCACCACGATGACGAGGAAGCACAGGATGAACAGCCCGCGGCGCGGATCGGAGGCGAATGCATGCACCGAAGTCAGCACACCTGAGCGCACCAGGAAGGTGCCCAGCAGCGACAGCGAGAAAGCGAAAATCGACAGCAGGATGGTCCACGCGCGCAGGCTACCGCGCTTTTCGGTCACCGCTTGTGCGTGTACCAGGGCGGCACCGACCAGCCAGGGCATGAAACTGGCGTTCTCCACCGGATCCCAGAACCACCAGCCGCCCCAGCCCAGTTCGGCGTAGGCCCACCAACTACCGGCGACGATACCGGCAGAAAGGAAGCCCCAGGCGATATTGGTCCATGGCCGAGCCCAACGCACCCAGGCCAGCTCCAGTTCGCCACCAAGCAAGGCTGCGATGGAAAAAGCGAAGGCCACCGAGAAACCGACATAGCCCATGTACAACACGGGCGGATGGAAGGTCATCCCCGGGTCTTGCAGCACCGGATTCAGGTCCCCGCCGTCCAGTGGCATCGGCAGCACGCGCAGGAACGGGTTCGAGGTGAAGATGATGAAGGCCAGAAAGCCCACTGCGACCAGGCCAAGCACGCCCAGTACGCGCGCGATGAAGATCTCCGGCAAATGCCGGCTGAGTGCCGCCAATGCCACCGTCCACACGTTGAGGATGAAGATCCACAGCAGCAACGAACCTTCGTGCGCGCCCCAGACGGCGGCGATACGGTAATACCAGGGCAAGGCGAGGTTCGAATTGTCGGCGACATAGCGCACCGAGAAATCGAAATGCAGGAACGAGGCGACGAGAATGAAGAACGCTGCCGCTACGAATACGGCTT
>NZ_DATCRY010000069.1:0-4950 GCF_036568765.1 Dyella sp.
GGCCTGGACTGGTCATTGCAGCGCGAGCGCTACCTGGTGGAGCTTGGCTTCTATCCACTCGGCGATCTTCATGGCGACAACGATGGCCGCACCTGGGACGCCCGCCTGGCATGGATACCGCGCCGCGCCCACGACAAGGTATGGCATATCGGCGCATCGTGGTCCGAAGAACGCCTCGCCTCACGCATGGACGGACGTGGTCAGCGCATCTCGCCCTCGGTGCGCTGGCAGTCGCGACCGGAAGTCGGTCTGCTTGCCACACGCCTGATCGATACCGGCACGATCGACCGCGTACAAGCAATACGCCGGGCCGGCCTGGAAGCGCTGTGGATCGAAGGCCCCTTGTCGATCCAAGCCGAATATCTGCATACACGTGTCCGTCGCCATGGCCCGCCCTCTTTCACCGGCCGCGGCTACTACGTTTTTGGCAGCTACGTTCTTACCGGCGAATCGCGCCCTTATCGGGACGGACAAGTTGCCAATCCCAACGCACGCAACAAGCAAGCCGTGGAACTGTTATTGCGCTACAGCGCGTTGGATCTCAACGACGGCGCAATTGCCGGCGGCCGCGAACACAACATGACGGCCGGTGCCAATTGGTACCCGAACGACCACTGGAAACTGCAAATCAACCAAATCTTCGTCCACGCGAAAAGACGCGGCTTACGGACCGACGATCGCATCCTGGCTCTGCAGGTGCAGTTTCATTTCTAGCAGCCTTACCGACGCAAGGAACGTACATGGAAGCACCGCATCACACTGGACCGCTGACGGCCATACAACGTTTACGATCCATCTTCAGCGGCTCGGTCGGCAATCTGGTGGAGTGGTATGACTGGTATGTCTATGCCGCGTTTTCACTCTACTTCGCCGGCGCCTTCTTCCCGCAGGGCGATCAGACCTCTCAGCTACTGCAGTCGGCCGCCATTTTTGCGGTCGGCTTCCTGATGCGGCCCGTCGGCGGCTGGTTACTCGGCCATATCGCCGACCGGCATGGTCGCAAAACCGCCCTGTTGGTGTCCGTATGCATCATGAGCCTCGGCTCGCTGATCATCGGCCTGACCCCCGGCTACGCGACCATCGGTGCGGCCGCGCCAGCGTTGCTGGTGCTCGCCCGATTGCTGCAGGGCTTGTCGGTCGGTGGCGAGTACGGCACCTCGGCAACGTATCTCAGCGAAATGGCCCCGCCCCATTCACGTGGCTTATGGGCAAGCATGCAATGCCTCACCCTGATTTCCGGACAATTGCTAGCCCTCTTACTGCTCATCGTCCTGCAACAGTGGCTGCTCACGCCGGAGCAACTGCAGACCTGGGGCTGGCGCGTTCCGTTCCTGATCGGCGCGGCGCTCGCTGTCGCTGCCATCTACATTCGTCGCGGCATGCATGAAACCAACGCGTTCAAGCATGCCAAGCCGGCGAACCGCAGCCCATTGCGTGAACTGCTGAGTCATCCACGCGAAGTACTCACCGTGATCGGCTTGACCATGGGCGGAACAGTGGCCTTCTACACCTATACGACCTATATGCAAAAGTACCTGGTCAACACGGTAGGCATGAGCAAGGCAGATGCAACGTCGGTGTCAGCCGCGGCGCTGTTCGTGTTCGCTCTGTTGCAGCCTTTGGTCGGCGCATTATCCGATCGCATCGGGAGGCGTCCCATCTTGATCGCCTTCGGCGTGCTCGGCTGCCTTTGCACCTACCCTATCCTGGCTTCGCTACGAGACGTAACGTCCTGGTGGGCTGCATTCGGCCTGTTGACGCTGGCATTGACGATCGTCAGCGGCTACACCTCGATCAACGCGGTGGTCAAGGCCGAACTCTTCCCAGCCTCGATTCGCGCCATCGGCGTCGGACTGCCTTATGCGTTGACGCTATCGGTATTCGGCGGCACCGCCGAATACCTGGCCTTGTGGTTCCGGAGCATTGGCCATGAACACGGCTTTTATTTGTACGTCACCGGATGCATCGCTGTTTCGCTCGCTGTGTATTTCATCATGCCCGATACCAGGAACCACTCACGTATCGCCGAGTGAAAAACACGTTTATCCTCGAGCGGCAGGGGGCAGTATCCGGCCGCCGCTCGAGGCTGGCATCAAAACACCACCTGGGTACGGATGCCGAACGAATTACCCCAATCGGGCCCCTGGAAGCTGCCGACCTTATTGTCGGTATGCCAACGAATGTAGTTGAACATCAGCCGCGACCAATCGTTGAGATACCAGTTCAAACCGAGCGTATAGCTCTGACCGAGCCCGCCACGCGGCGCGCCGGTAAAGTCGTAGTGATCCACGCGAGCTGCCAGCTCCCATGCCCCCCAACCGCCGGACGTGACCGGGTCATTGACCTTGACCGAACCCCAGCTACCGGAGCGGCTGGAGAATCCTGGCTTCTCGCCCGTAATCATCCAGCCGGCAGCGAACGACGAACCATGCCGGCTGACCGCATCCGTGGTGTGCGAATCGATTGTGCGCTTGCCATATTCGCTCATCGCCCAGAAACCACGATAGACGCCGCCCAGTTCATAACCGGAACCATGATCCTGCGAAGGGTTGGCGATCGAGCTGGCCGACACGGCGAGGTTGGCGTTGTAATCCAGCGCAATGGCCGGCGTGTTGTTGATACTCGTCACACCGCTGCTGATGCTTTCATACCAATACCAGGCACCGACGTGCAGGAAGCCGTCGCTGCCCTTGAGCGGGTTCCAGTGCGCACGCGTGAGATAGGCGATGGAGTCGGAACTGGTGCCCGTGGTGCTGCTTGAAGGCGAGTTACCGGTCACCGACAAGCTATAGTGCCAATTCTCGCCATACACCTTCATCTGCGCGCCCAGGCCGAAGAAGCTGTTCACTGGCTCGCCGACCGTCACCGCCGCGTTACGCAGCATGAAAGGCGTACGCGCCTGCTCGCTGGAGCCTTCGGTGCCGAGATCCTTGAGGAAATTACCTACATAGAACTTGCTGCGCAGACCCCACATATCCGTGCCGTAACTCAGGTACGACTGGCGCAGCGATACCTTGTTGCCAGCAAAATCGGCTTCGATGTGATAACCCAATGCACCGATGGTACCTTCGGCACCAAGACGCGCCTGCGACACCTGCGAGCCATTGATGTTACGGCCCTCATAGGACGAACCTTTCGTACCCGTAAAGTCCACCAGCAAGCGCGCATCGGGCTTGAACGTAAAGAAGCCGTCGTCGCTGCTGAAGATCGGACCGGCTTCGCCGTTCTTACCCCAGCTGGCATTGCCACCGCCGGCGCCTCCACCGTTATTGGCCACTTGTGCCTGCACAAGGGCCAGCTCGCTGGCGCGCGATTCGGCAATCGCCGCTTGCACTTGCGCTTCCGTGGCTCCGGGCGATGTCTGCCGAGCAGAAGCGGGAGCAGCAGCTACCGCTTGACTGGCGACCTGTTCATGCGCCTCGACAGCGGAGAGGCGCCGCTTGAGTTCTTTGATTTCCGCCGCTTGCTGCTTGACCAGTTTCACCAGGTCTTGCGTAGAAATGTCTTCGGCATGCAGCGGCGCCAGTGCGCCCAGCAACACGGAAGCCGAGCCTGCCATCAGCAGGCGACGCGACACAGTTTTCATGGATTTCCCCTAAGTTCTAAGAGAGCAAGCTCTTGTCTGCGCAACGACGTTCAGTCGTCGCCCTCGATTTGCGTGGCACGAGCGGCGCGCGCCGGCTTGTTCGGTGCGATCGCCGCCGGTTGGCCCGTCGAAGGCAGCCAGCCAAGCGCGCGCATCCAATCGGCGAACAGGCGCGGCCAGGCCGCTACCAGCGTGCCTGGCGTGCCCAGGCCCCAGCCGTGCCCGCCGTTCTCGAACACGTGCATTTCGACCGGCACGCTTTGTTTGCGCAAGGCATCGAACATCACCAGGCTATTGCCGATATTGGCAATCGGATCGTCCTGTGCCTGGGCCAGGAAGGTTGGCGGTGTGTCGTGAGTTACGTGCAGTTCCACCGAATACGCCTGCACCGCATCGGACTGGACCGATAATTCGCGAAAGGAACGCGTCGTATCGTAGGGCGGGCGCATCGAGATCACCGGATAGATCAGGCCGGCGAAATCCGGCCGCGACGATTGTCCGTCAGCCGTATCGACCGGCGTATAGAAGGCGTCCCCGAAACGCGTGGCAGTAATGCCGGCAAGATTGCCTCCAGCAGAGAAGCCGAGCACGCCGATGCGCTTGGCATCGATGCCGTAGTCGCTAGCGTGGGCACGCAACACGCGCATCGCGCGCTGTGCGTCCTGGAACGGTGCAGCCGGCTTCCAGCCATCGGCCGGCAGGCGGTAGTACAGCACGACCGGCGTCACGCCGATCGCCGCCAGCCATTGCGCCGTGGGCATGACCTCGTGGCCGATGCCGATACGGAAATAACCGCCGCCGCCGATCAGCAGCACCGCGGTGCCATTGGGGTGTTGCGGGCGATAGATTTCGATGCGCGGGCGCGACACATTGGACACCGCGCCCACGCCGGTGCCGGATTGACCGATACGTTCGGGGCCACGCGCATGTCCTTCGCCAGGCGGCTGGCCGGGCCACAGGTCCAGCGATTGCATCGATACGCCGATCGGCGACTGCTGGGCAAACGCACTACCGCACGCCAACCCCGCGGCCAGCACCACAGCCACTGCACGAAGGAAACTCATGAACGATCTCCACTATGGACGAGGACGGCCGTGTCACGATCAGCGGCGTCGGTCCTGACGTCGCCATAGAGCGCCGCGCGCCAGCGCGCGGCGTCGAATGCACCTTCCCAACGCGCCACGACGACCGTGGCCACTGCGTTACCGATGAAATTGGTGAGCGAGCGGCATTCGCTCATGAAGCGGTCCACGCCGAGAATCAGCGCGATGCCTGCCACCGGTACTGACGGCACCATCGCCAGTGTGGCTGCCAACGTGATGAAGCCCGCACCCGTCACGCCCGCCGCGCCCTTGGAGCTGAGC
>NZ_DATCRY010000070.1:0-4348 GCF_036568765.1 Dyella sp.
CGCATTGGGGTTCGGCACGGTATAGCCGTTGGTCTTGCCGCCGTGGTTGATCGCCGTCGCCTTGATCACCCCGTAGATGTGATCGCCATCGGCGATCGCCTGGGCCAGCGGTTTGAGCAGGACCGCGCCCACACCCTCGCCCGGCACATAGCCTTCACCGCCCTCACCGAAGCTCTCGCAGCGTCCCTTGCCCGAGATGAACTTGCCCTGCGCCAGCATCAGGTACTTGTTCGGGTGAATCGAGACGTTTACGCCACCGGCAATCGCTACCGAGCAACCGCCGCGCTGCAGGCTCTCGCAGGCCAGGTGGATCGCCGTCAGCGACGACGAACACATCGTGTCCAGCGCCAGGCTCGGACCATGGAAATTGCAGTAATACGAAATGCGGTTGGCGATTGATGCAGCCGTATTGGACACCGCCACGTTCTGACCGCGCGCCTGAGCTTGCGCGCCGTATAGCTGGTACTCCTCGTACATCACGCCGACGAATACGCCGACATCTCCCTCCGGACCAACGAGGCTGTCGCGTGTGTAGCCCGCATCTTCCAGCGTTTCATGCACGCATTGCAGGAACAGACGCTCCTGCGGATCCATCAGTTCCGCTTCGCGCGGCGAGATGTTGAAGAACAGTGGGTCGAACTTGTCGACGTCATTGAGGAACCCACCCCATTTGCTATAGGTCGAGCCTGGCCTGTTGCGATCCGCGTCGTAGTACTGGTTTCCGTCCCAACGCTCCAACGGGATCTCCGTAATGCTGTCCTTGCCCTGGCTCAAGTTCCTCCAGAATGCCTCTACATCGTCTGCCTGCGGATAACGCCCCGCCAAGCCGACAACGGCGATCGCATCGACCGTGGGTTTCACCGGACGAGCCACGAATCGCGAGCGCGCATGGCGAACTGGCGTAGCACGCGCGTTAACCGGAGTCTTGACTACTGCAGCAGGCGCCGCCTCTTCACCGAGTATCTCGATCAACTCGGCGCGATGATTGGCCAGGAAGTAATCGGATAGTGCCGCCAGGTTCCGATATTCGAAGAACAACGTCTTGGGCAACGAGCCAAACACTTTCTCCAACCTGGCGGTCAGATCCATGACCATCACCGAATCGATGCCGTAGGTTTCCAGCGGCGCGCTCGCATCGATTCGGTGTGCCGGCAGCTTGAGCGTCGACGACAGGTTGCCCACCAGGTAACGGATAGCTCGCTCCCGCAAGCCATCCGACTTGGCATCGTCGGGTTCAGGCTTGCTGACCACGGCAACATTTTCCGCGGGAATCGGCAGCGCATCCGTCATCGACAAGGTTGTCTTCAGGCGTTGCAGCAGGCCTTCGACCACCAGTACTTGCGGCGACTCGCTGGAAAGCGCCTGCGCCAATGCCACGCAACCGCGATCGGTAGGCAACGGTGCCATGCCGATTTCCCGCAGCATGTAATCACGCGTGGCGCTATCGACCTGCATGCCGCCTTCATCCCATAGCGGCCAGTCGATAGACAGGGTATGACCGAAACGCCGCCCCTGAACAACCATCTCGGCGCGACGGTGGGCAAA
This sequence comes from Dyella sp., assembly GCF_036568765.1. Lineage (GTDB taxonomy): Bacteria > Pseudomonadota > Gammaproteobacteria > Xanthomonadales > Rhodanobacteraceae > GSA-30. The sequence continues at coordinate 1,546 of NZ_DATCRY010000070.1, forward strand.
GGCATCCATGAAAGCATTCGCAGCCGCGTAATCGGCTTGCCCCACATTACCAATAGCTCCAGTAATCGAGGAAAACACGATGAAGCAGTCCAGCGCGATTTCCGCGCTCGCTTCGTCCAGGTTCAACGTACCGGCAACCTTGGCACTGAAAACCTCACGCAGCTGCTGCGGAGTCTTCTTGATCAGGAAGCTGTCGCGCAGGACACCCGCGCTATGGACGATGCCATCGAGACTTTCATAATCTTCGGGAATGCTGCGAACCAGCTTCGTTATCGCCGCCTTGTCGGCCACGTCGACGGCGTGGTAGCGCACGACGGCCCCTAATGTCTCCAGGCTCCGCACCTGCGCCTGGATACGCTCATCCAGCATCGAACGTCCAGTCAGGATCAGCGTGACACTCTTGGCTTGGCGCGCTATGTCCCGAGCAAAAATCAGACCCAGGCCACCCGCTCCCCCCGTGATCAAATAGACGCCCCGGTCCTTCCACGGCGACTTGGCCGCCGGCGTAGTCGACCGTTCGGACCAGCCGCGAACCTGACGCGCACCGTTCACGTAGCGAATGTGCACCGCGGAGCTATCGCGATTCTCTGCCAGAACCTGTGTCACATCCTGCCCAGGCTCGATTTCCAGCACCTGACCGGACAGGCGGGGATTTTCCAGCTGCGCCGTGCGCAACATGCCACCTAAGCCAACCAGCAGCGCAGCTTCGCCATCGCGCGGCACTGCCACCTGAATCAGGTGTTGACCCGACTGGCCGTTCAGCTGTTGGAGCTGTTCCAGCAAGACCAGGGCGGCGGCCTCGTAACCCTGCGACAAGCTGCCATCGATCGACGATGGCAAAGCGATGAGGCCCGGCCATTGCGCACGTGCGCGATCGACGAGGGCTTCGCTCATACCGCAGAGCAGTACCCGATGCTGCGCGAACGTGCGCGCCGCGCCACCTTCATAGCTGACAGGGCGTGACTCCCAGGATGGAACGACATGCAACGTCTGCATGGCGTTAGCTGCCTCGGAGGCGCCGGAGATCTGGCGCAGCTCGAGCTGATGGAGGCGAACGCACACCTCGCCCGCCTCGTCGCAAAGATCGATATCGAACCATCGCGAGGTCTCGCCGACGATATTGGCGGCGCTATGGCGCACAACCGCCCAAGTGGCCTGAGCGACAGGAGCCATGACATCCATGGCTCCTAAACTGGCGGGCAGCCACAGTACCGGAGCATCGGTATCGCTCAGGGCCGAGCCAAGCGTGGATTGAAGCGCCGCATCCAGCAAGCTCGGATGCAATGCATAATCGCCCTGCGTTGCCTGGACCGCAGCCGGTAGACCGATCCTCGCCAGGACTTGATTGGGTCCCACACGAAGCTCGCTTACCCCACGAAACCCTGGGCCGTAGTGCAGTCCCAGTTTCTCGAACGCGCCGTAGCACTGCGCGGCACTCATGACAGACGGGCACGCCTCGCTCAACGCGGCAATATCGTGCCTTACGGCAAGAGACTGTTCATCAGGGACGATCAGAATCGTACCCTCGCTATAGACCAAAGCATCGCCATCGTCGGTATCGCGATAGATCTCGAAATGGATGCTCCCGTCCTCCTGCGGAAGCAGCGCGACATGCAGGTCCAGCGCATCGCTGCCGACCGTCACGGGGCGCCGCCACGCGATATCGCGAAGTTGCACCTGACATGCCTCATCCAACGCTTCGCGCACGGCGCTGTATGCCATTTCCAACTGCGCCGCGCCGGGAAGGGTGCGCGCGCCGCGTACGACGTGATCGGCCAGGAAGAACTCACTGCCGCTCAGGCACACACTGAAACGCTGCATCGAAAAATTCGAGGTATTCCTGTGCAACAGAGGATGCAGGACCTTGCCGCCGCTGCCAGCAAGGATCGCATGGCCATCGCCAGCCTGAATCCAATAACGCTCACGCGCAAAAGGATAAGTCGGCAGACTGACTCGATGCGGCCTCGACTCCCCATGAAGCGCAACCCATTCGACGGATAACCCCTTCACCCAAAGGTCCAGGACTTTGCCGACCTTCCCCTTGGCAATCCAAGCCTCGACCGCATGGGCGATATCTTCGTCACCGGCAAACGCAGCGAATGTCTCCCGGGTCTGTTTTGCCTGTCCGCGATACAACTCCTCGACAAGCGTATCGCCACGCAAATAGCTTTCCAGCTTCTGCCGCGCCTCGCCCAGCGATCGGGCAACCAAACCGAGTCGCTCCTCCATGGCCTCACGGCCGACCTGCAGGGTGTAGGCCAGATCGTCCAATCGCAATGCGCTGTCGCCCTGCCGCGCCACCAGGAAAGCATGCAACCGTTCGACCTGCTCGCGCAGGCGCTCTTCGCTGCGCGCCGACAGCACCACCAGGGCCGGCCCCGGTCGCGGCACATCCGCCCGCACTGGCGCCTCGTATTCTTCGATCACCACATGCGCATTCGCGCCGCCCGCACCGAACGACGAAATGCCCGCGATGCGTGGATAGCTTCGCCCTTCCCGGCTCGGCCGTTCCCAGGGCGACAGCGTCTGCTGCACCACGAACGGCGTACCGGAGAAATCGATGTTCGGATTCAACACGCTCGAATGCAGGCTCGGCGCCAATTGCCGGTGCTTCAGCTGCAGCAGCACCTTGGTCACGCCGGCGATACCGGCCGCGCTTTCACAATGACCGATATTCGACTTGGCCGAACCGATCGCGCAGTACTGCCGGTCGCGTGTCCACTGGCCGAAAGCTTTGCTCAGGCCCGCAATCTCGATCGGATCGCCCAGGCTCGTACCCGTCCCATGCGCCTCGATATAGCTG
>NZ_DATCRY010000071.1:0-4323 GCF_036568765.1 Dyella sp.
GGCTGGAACCACCAGGTCAACGCGTGGCCGTACGGGTCGAACAATTGACCGCGTGTGGCGATCTGGCAGATCAGCCCCGTCACCGCGGCCACGGCGATCACCGCCATGACGTCGTAGAGCAGGGCCAGCAGGCGGCGCCACAGCGGGCAGGGAAGCGTGTCGGTGATGTCGTTGGTCATCGATGGGTTCTTGCGTCTCGAGCGCCGTCTGTCCAGCATGTGGCGCATGGAACAAACCCCAAGTATCGCCGATGCCGATCGCCGGAGCATCGCCACCTTCATCGAGCGCGTCTGGTCCGAGGATGGCCTGGCCGATCGCACGCTCGAAGCCTATCGCCGCGATCTGGAAGGCCTCGCGCTGTGGTTGGCGGACCGCCAGCGCAGCTTGCGCGACGCGCGGCGCGAGGATCTGTCGGCCTATCACGGTGCGCAGCCGGTTGCGGTGCGTTCGATGGCTCGGCGTCAGTCCGCGTTTCGGCGTTATTACGGCTGGTTGGCGCGTAACGAGAGCGGTTTCGAAGACCCGACGCTGTTGATCGAGCGCCCGCGCATGCCGCGCAGTCTGCCCAAGGCCCTGGCGGAGCGGGAGATCGAGGGGCTGCTGCAAGCGCCCGATCCCACGACGACGCTGGGCTTGCGCGATCGCGCCATGCTCGAGCTGATGTATGCCTCGGGCCTGCGCGTATCGGAACTGGTCGAGCTTCCGCTGGCCGGACTCAACCGGCGTCAGGGCGTGCTGCGGGTCACCGGCAAGGGCGGCAAGGATCGGCTGGTGCCGGTGGGCGAAGTGGCTTTGGAGCGCATCGAACAGTATCTGGCCGACGCTCGGCCGGCGCTCGCGCGTGGTCGTCAGCCAGCGGCGCTGTTCTTGAGCAAGCGCGGCGAAGGCATGACGCGGCAGATGTTCTGGACTTTGGTCAAGCGTTACGCGTCGGGCGTGGGCATTGCCTCCAAGCGCATTTCACCGCACGTGCTGCGGCATTCGTTCGCCACCCATCTGCTTAATCATGGCGCCGACCTGCGCGCCTTGCAGATGCTGTTGGGGCATAGCGCGCTCAGCACGACGCAAATTTATACGCTGGTGGCCAAAGAAGGCCTCAAGCGCCTGCATGCCCAACATCATCCACGCGGCTGACCGGACGACCGAACGGTTACAAAACGTCGCAGCATGGAACGTCGAACTCGCGAAATTGTCACACCTGTGCGGTCCACTTGGGCCTAAAATGCGAAAATTCCGCATCTACCGCGCCCCGGCGGTGAATGGATGCAAACGAGGCTAACCATGTTCAAGAAGTTGATCCTGACCCTTTCCCTGGCCGGCATGGCGTGCTCCGCGCTGGCGGCCGACGACGCGGCTGAGGCCGTAGTGCGCAAAGCGGTGCTGGGCCTCGCACCTGGCGTGCAGGTCGACAAGATCGAGCAGTCGCCGCTGCCTGGTTTCTATCAGGTCATCGCTTCCGGTCAAATGGTCTATGTCAGTGCGGACGGCAAATACCTGTTGAACGGCGACCTGCTCGACCTGACCAGCAAGAAGAATATCAGCGAGAAAGCCTGGGCCGATTTCCGCAAGGTACAACTGGCCAAAGTGCCCGAATCGCAGCGCATCGTGTTTGCGCCGGCCAATCCGAAATATCACGTCACCGTCTTTACCGACGTCAACTGCGGTTATTGCCGCGCGCTGCACGAGCACATCGCAGATTTCAACAAGGCCGGCGTCGCCGTCGAATATGTCGCCTGGCCGCGCGAAGGCGTGACCAGCACGTCCGGCCAGCCGACGCAGACCTATACCGAGATGGTGTCGGTATGGTGCGCCGCCGATCCGAAGATGGCTTTCACTCAGGCCAAGCAGGGCAAGACACCCAAGGCGGCTACTTGTACCAATCCGGTCAAGGACGAGTTCGATCTTGGCGTGAAGCTCGGCGTGACTGGCACCCCGACGATCGTGGCCGACGATGGCCGCGTGGTCGGTGGCTACGTGACGCCGGAGCAATTGATCAAGCTGCTGGATAAGGGCAAGGGCAGCTGAAGTTACTGATTTTTCTACGTTAAATAAGAATGGCCGGGCGTCTGGCAGCCCGGCCATCACTTTTTCGTAGGTTTAATCCCAATGAAATGAAAGGCTTGTAGGGGGTGCCCCATGCTGTCGTGCAGCATAGGGTAGAATGGGCGTTTTCGCTGCCTCGCGCGCAAGCGCCATTCCCCGCAATGATCGTACTGGACGGGCAGAATGCCCTATCGCCTTTTCGCCTTGAACGACTGAACGCCCGGCTGGATGCCTTGCATCGCGGTGCAAGGGTGCAAGCTGCCTGGCATGTGTACTTCATCGATGCGGACACTGTGCCGCAAGGGGAGCAACGCAAGCGCTTGCTCGAAGTGCTCGAAGCGAAGGATGCAGCCCCGGAAGTCGCCTCGTTATGGGCGGTGCCGCGCCTGGGGACGATTTCGCCCTGGTCGAGCAAGGCCACCGATATTGCTCATGGCGCCGGCTTCGACGTGCGACGTGTCGAGCGAGGTCTGGCGTGGCAGTTGACCGCGCTGCCTGCGACCGATTCGCCGGCTTATCGCGCCATCCTGGATGTGCTGCACGATGCGATGACGCAATCGGTGCTGACTCGCCTTGAGGATGCGCGGGGCCTGTTCCTCGTCGGTCAGCCTGGCGATCTGCAACACGTCGCGTTGGGCAGCGATGCCCGCGCCGCGCTGGCGCAGGCCAACCGCGAACTGGGCCTGGCTCTGGCCGACGACGAGATCGATTACCTCGCCGAACGCTATGCCGAACTGGGGCGCGATCCGAGCGACGCCGAACTGTTTATGTTCGCGCAGGCCAATTCCGAACACTGTCGCCACAAAGTATTCAATGCCAGCTGGACGCTGGATGGCCAGCCGCAGGAGCAAAGCCTGTTCGGCATGATCAAGCACACGCATCGGCATTCGCCTGCGCATACGTTGTCCGCCTATAAGGACAACGCCGCGGTGATCGAAGGCAGCGAGGGCAGGCGCTTTTTTGCCGAAACCGATGGCGTGTGGCGTGCGCATCCCGAACGCATCGATTACGCCATCAAGGTCGAAACGCATAATCATCCGACGGCCATCGCGCCCTGGCCCGGCGCCGCTACCGGCGCGGGCGGTGAGATTCGCGACGAAGGCGCCACCGGCCGCGGTGCGAAGCCCAAGGCCGGTCTGACAGGTTTTTCCGTGTCGGATCTGCGCATTCCCGGTCATCCGATGCCTTGGGAAGTGGACCGCCCGCTGCCGCCACGCATGGCCAGCGCGTTCGAGATCATGCGCGATGGCCCGCTTGGCGCTGCCGCCTTCAATAACGAATTCGGTCGTCCCTGCCTCGGCGGTTATTTCCGTACCTATGAACACGAAACCGGCGAAGCCGGCGTGCGTCGCGGTTACGACAAGCCGATCATGATCGCCGGCGGTCTGGCGAATATCCGCAGCGGGCATGTGCGCAAGCACGATCTGCAACCGGGTCATAAGGTCATCGTGCTGGGCGGTCCTGCGATGCTGATCGGTCTGGGGGGCGGCGCTGCCTCGTCGGTGGCATCGGGCGCTTCCAGTGCGGAGCTCGATTTTGCCTCGGTACAGCGCGACAACGCCGAAATGGAGCGTCGCTGCCAGCAAGTGATCGACGCATGCTGGGCGCGGGGCGATGCCAATCCCATCGTCAGCGTCCATGACGTCGGCGCTGGCGGCCTCTCCAACGCGATTCCCGAACTGCTCAACGATTCGAATGTCGGCGGCCGCATCGATCTTTCCAGGATTCCTTGCGACGACCCGCAGCTGTCGCCGATGCAGGTCTGGAGCAACGAATCGCAAGAACGTTACGTGCTCGGCATCGACGCCAAGGACCTTGCCGAGTTCGAGGCCTATTGCGCACGCGAACGTTGCCCCTACGCCGTCGTGGGCGAAGCCACTGCCGAGCGCGTGCTGGTGGTGAGCGATCCGCGCCGCGACCTGACGGTCATCGATCTGCCCATGGATGTGCTGTTCGGCAAGCCGCCGCGCATGCATCGCGATGCCAAACGCATCAAGCCCCGTGTGGACCTGATCCCCGACCTCTCCGGCATCAGCATGGACGAAGCGCTGATCCGCGTGCTGAAACTGCCGACTGTCGGCAGCAAGAACTTCCTGATCACCATCGGTGACCGTACCGTTGGTGGCCTGTGCTCGCGCGACCCGCTGGTCGGCCCCTGGCAGGTGCCGGTCGCCGATTGCGCCGTCACCGTGGCCGATTTCGACGGCTACGCGGGCGAAGCCATGGCCATGGCCGAGCGCGCGCCGGTAGCCCTGCTGAGCAGCGCGGACGCCGCGCGCC
>NZ_DATCRY010000072.1:0-14325 GCF_036568765.1 Dyella sp.
GAAGTGTCCTGCAATGCCTCGTAGGCAGCGAGGATGGAGCCGGCGAAGACCGCCGTAGTCAGTACCGCGATGCCCACGGCGTCTTGCAGGCGGCGCGACAAGCCGCCGATGTCAGGGAGAGAGCGTCGCAATGGGTTCATGAAAAATCTCCAGGCGGTAGAGCATCGTCACCGGCGCTCATGCGCCTTTCAACGAGGCCAACCAAGCGTAGTGCTCGCCAAGGAGTGCCGGTAGACCGGCACAGGGGACCACGGTGTTGCACGACGGGCAACAATGACTTGTGCGATGCCCTGCCCGTGCGTCGCGGCGGCATCAGGGCTGCTGTGCATCCGATCCGGCGGCTTCGACGATCAGACGGGTCACCGGGCCCGGCCTGGAGATCATGACCACGTGCGACGCCCCCTTGACCACGATGGTCTTCATCGACTTCGCGCGCTCGGCCATGAAGGACAGCGCAGCCGGAGGAATGTTCTTGTCCCTGTCACCGTAGATGAACCAGGACGGCACGTTCTTCCATGCGGCGGCGGGTGCCGGTTCGGCCAGTGCCGACTGCGTGATCGGACGCTGTGATACGGCCATGAGATGCGTCGTGTTCGGCGCCACGTCGGCGGCGAACTGGCTGCCGAACTTGTCCTGCAGGATGTAGAGATCCTTGTTGCCGTCGGGCAGCGCGACCGGCGGTGCCAGCGCGGGCCCCAGCGTGCTGCCTGGGAACTTGCCAGACAGGTCCGCCGCGGACTCTCCGACCTCAGGCGCGAACGCGGCTACGAAAACCAGCGCCTTGACGTTGGATTTTCCCTGCGCAGCGGCGGAGATCACCGAGCCGCCGTAGGAATGACCGACGAGTACGACAGGGCCTTTCACGGAGTCGACGACTGCGCCAACATAGTCCGCGTCGAGTTTCACGCCCCGCAGCGGATTCGCGACGGCGATCACATGGAAGCTGCGCGCCCGCAGTTCGCGCGCCACGTCGTTCCAGCTCGCGGACTCGGCAAAGGCGCCGTGCACAAGCACGATGGTGGGCCGTTCCGACGATACGGCCGCACTCGCCGTGCTGGCTGGTGCCGTCAAATGGATTGCCGCAATGCAGGCGATCGCGAAAGCGCGAGCGAGGGTGAAGAGTCGAGTCATGGTGTTTCCTTCGAAGATGAGTTGCTCGGTGAGTGGACGGGTCGCCCTGGGAAAATCTGTTGAGCGGCGGGGTCGTACTCAGCTCGCCTGGAGTCCGCGGTGCAGATGTCCGGCACCAGCACGGGACTTGCTACCGCTCCCGTGGCGAACTTCAACTCCGCGCTGGCTGCTTCGCCACTGGCCACCGCCGCGGCGCTCGCCATCGTCAGCAGGCAAACGGCCATGTAGCCCCAACGCCAGGCGAAGTCCATCGGACCTTCCGGCGCAGTGCGCGCAGCAAGCCGCGACGCACACGGCATCGCATCGAGCCGTGTCCTCTGCCCGTTGCGCGGCGCGCGTGCAGGAGACGAAGCCAAAGTGGAAATACGCAGCATCAGGTGATTTCCCAGAGGGCACCAAGCCCTGACCCCAGGACGGCTGGAGCGCCGGTCCGCGAACATCGCGGGACGATCTGGATGCTAGGTTTCGGTCTCTTCGGGCGGTAGCCTTGCGAGAGGTACTTCCATGTTGCATGCGGGGCATCAATTCGACACGACGGACACGCGAACGGCAGGTGCGCGCGAGGCTACGATTCAGCCCCGGACGTGGACTTCATCCACGTAGCACCAGCGCCAGTCCTCGCCGGGTTCGATCGACTGGACCAGAGGATGGCCCGTCATGTGGAAATGCTTGGTGGCGTGTTTGTGTTCCGACGAGTCGCAACAGCCGACGTGTCCGCATGTGAGGCACATGCGCAGATGTACCCAGCGACCGCCGATGCGCAGGCAGTCTTCGCATCCTTGGCTGGAAGGGGTGACGGAGTGGATCTGGTCGAGGTGCGTACAGGTCGTGGTCATGCGGTGTTCCTTGAAAGGCGCCCTCCACCCGTCGCGTCGCCGTGTTGCTGATCGGATTTACGCGGGAGTTTCCGCGCCGACGTGAGTTCGTCCCGTGCACGAACGGATGGAAAGTGCACGCCTCATTACAGCCGCCTCGGCAATCTGACACCCGTCATCTTCGTTGCGACGGGCGGAAGGCAAATCGTCAGGCCGCGTGACTCGCGGCCCATGAGGAAAATCGTAGTTTTGAACGCTGCGCCCCGGTAGACATGTGGCGCGGAAGACGGTGTTGCCCTCGATTCACCAATGCGCGCTGCATTGCCCGGTACAAATCCACATCGAAGCGGACTCAGACAAAGCGGATCGTCGAGCGCATGCCTACGCGCGACATCTTCATGTAGGGGCAGATGCGCTCGGCTTGCGCGACGAGTTCGGCTGCTTCGCGGGCATCCATCTGCGGCAGGCTGACTTCAAGTTCGGCGGTAATGAGGAAGAGTCCGTCGACAGGATCGCGCCCGAACGAAACCGTGGCCGCAATATCGATGTGCGGCGGAAGACGCGTGCGCATGGACGACGCAGCAATCGCCATGGCACCGTGGAAGCATGCCGCGAAACCGGCTGCGAACAGCTGCTGTGAATTGGTTCCGCCGCCGTCGCCGCCCAGCTCCGTCGGCTGCCGCAGAATCAGGTCGAGGTTGCCATCGTCGGATACGGCTCTCCCAGACACGCGCGCATGCCTGGCCTCTCCGCCGGAAACGGCAACGGTCGTGGTGTAGAGCGGAAGGATCTCGTCGCCGGTGTAGGGCGCCAGGAACCGGGCATGCCCGCCGGGATAGCCTTCTGCGTCACCAGGCTCGTCGGCGAGCACGATCATTGCAACGGGCCTCGCGTCGGCGCGCAGGCCCTCCGGCTGCGGGCGTTCTCCAGTGCGATAGCCAGGCTGAGCGCCACGAGTTCGTTGTGCTCGAAGACGGCAGCCACCTGGAGGCATCGCGCTCGCCCCACGCCGGCTTCGCCTGCCGTGATCAAGGCCTCGGCCCAGGATAGTGCGGCTTTCTCGCGCGGCGTGAGGCCTGTCCCGGCATCGAACCAGTCCGAGACCAGCATGAGTTTCCTGACTGGGTAGCCCGCACCGAGCAATGCCAGGAAGTGGGCATCCGTCCTCACGTCGTTGCAATTGAGCTGCGACACCCTGAGATGCGCAAGATCAACGAGCGTCTGGGGAAGGCTCGACGCCGCGATGCAGCGGTTTACGATTTCTGCAACGCGCTCGTGAGCTTCGCCACGCATGGCAAGTGTCTTCACTTTCATCACCACTCAGGACTGTGGGTCGAAAGCGATGGCGTCGAAGCCCGAGCCCTGCTCGAGCGTGCGATGGACCGGACACTTCTGCGCGACCTCCAGCAAATGGGCGCGCTGTTCGTCGTCCAAGGCACCCTCGATGGCAACCTGCCGACTGAAGACATCCGGGGGCGAGCGGTCCTTGTCGCGACGATGGTTCACTGCCGTGCGGATGCGGGTCACCGGCCATCCTCTGCCATCGGCGTAATGGCGCAACGTCATCGTGGTGCATGCGGCAAGCGCCGACGACAGCAGGTCATAGGGCGTCGGCCCGGAGCCGAGCCCGCCGGCGGTCTCGGGCTCGTCGGCCAGCCAGCGGGAGCCACCTGAGCGCAGCGCCAGCTGGAATTTGCCCAAGCCGGTCTCTTCAGCCACAGCATCCGCCGGCTCAACTGGTGAGATGGCCGGCTCCGGCAGATAGCGCTGGGCCCAGACAGCTATGAGGCTTGCCGCATATTCGGCATCCTCGCGTCTGGACAGCAGATGGTCCGCTTCGCCGAGCGATACGTAGCTCTTCGGGTGACGGGCCGCGAGGAAGATATGAGTTGCGTTTTCGATATCGACTGTCTGGTCGCGCGGCGCATGCAGCACCAGCAGCGGTCGGCGAAGAGCGCCGATGCGCGCACCTTGGTCGTGTCCGCGCAGATCATCGACGAAGGTCTTGCTCACTGCCATCGGTCGCCCGATGACCTGCAGGAGCGCTTCCGGCTTCGAGTCCAGTTGCGCCAGCCCCTCGGGATCAAGCAAGTGCAGTACATGCCCGACGTCGAACGGCGCCGCGATTGTCGCCACGGCGCGCGCACTGGCGATACTGCCCGTGGCCGCGAGTATGGCCGCCCCTCCCAAGCTGTGTCCGATAAGAAGGTCCGGCGACATGCCCGCGTCCCTCATGGCTTCGGCGGCCGACACCAGGTCTTGCACATTGAGGCTGAAGCTCGAATCAACAAAGCTCCCTTCACTGTCCCCGAGGCCAGTGAAATCGAAACGCAACACGCCAATGCCCCCGCTGGCCAGCGCGCGGGCCACACGCACGGCGGCCAAGTTCTTCTTGCCGCAGGTGAAGCAGTGCGCGAAGAGTGCCCAGCCGCGCTGGATACCTTCTGGCATCTCCAACGTACCCGACAAGCGTTGGCCTTGGTGGTTGAGGAAATTGAATGGACGGGTAGGCATGACGAACTCCTTCAGGCCCAGGTCGTATGAATTCGTACGCCCGACTTCAGCGTCAGCGTGACCGGTGTGCGCTCCGCGATCTCGGCCAGTCGCGCTTTCTGCACTCCGTCGAGACCCACGATGCGCAGGGACCGCTCCACCACCATGGCACCGTCGTAGCGCGCAAGATGCAACTGCACTTGCAGTGATTCGAGCGGCCACTTCTTGAGGTTGGCGTACATGCGCAGCGTGATCGCCGTGCATGCCCCCAAGGCCGCGATCAGCAGGTCGTAAGGAGCAGGCCCGGTGTCGGCGCCGCCCAACGAGGGAGGCTCGTCCGCGACCAACCTGTGGCGGCTACCCACCTCGATCTGCGTGCGGTATCCGTCACGACCGATTGCTGCAATGCCATGCGTCATCAGCGAACCTCGTTCAAGCGGCGGAATCAGACGACGAGGCGATTGGTCAATCGCGCCACATGTGTACCCTGGAAACGCGCGATGGAAAGCTCGTTGGCGGACGGCATGCGCTGGCCGTCCGCTCCTGCGAGCGTGCCCGCACCGTAGGGCGATCCTCCGGTGATCTCGGCCATGTTCGTCAGCCCGGTGCAGGAGTACGGTACGCCGACCACCAGCATGCCGTGGTGCAGCAGCGCCGTGTGGAACGAAGCAATAGTGGTCTCATGGCCGCCGTGTTGCGTGGCGGTCGAGGTGAAGACGCCGCCAAGCTTTCCGATGAGTGCACCTGTAGCCCAGAGGCTTCCGGTCTGGTCGAGGAAGGTCCGCATCTGACCCGCCATGCCGCCGAAGCGCGTGGGAGTACCGAAAAGAATGGCGTCATAGCCAGGAAGCTCCGCCACTGTAGCGACTTCCGCATCCTGTTCGGTCTTGCCGCCCGCCTGGCGCAATGCTTCTGCGGACATCGTCTCAGGCACGCGCTTGACCGTAGCTTCGCAGCCTGGAACGGAGCGCACGCCTTCGGCAACCGCTTTCGCCATCTCTTCGAGATGGCCATACATGCTGTAGTAGAGAACGAGGATCTTGCTCACGGTAAGGGTCCTGGCAGAAGGATGGGATATGGCAACAGCGCCGAGCGAATCGTAAGAAGACAGATCGACGTGCACTAGGCGTTTGACAATGACTACGGTGTTGATGCCTTCGCACCAATTGAGGTGCCGCTCAGTTCTGGATCACCGTCGCGTCCCGCCAGCACAACAAGGACAGCACCACGCCTTCACCATCGATCTCGAACTCGTCCGGCAGCGGGCCGTCGATCCATTCGAGTTGCACGGCGCCTGCCAGTTGTTGCCGCAACTCACGCTCCCAGTCCGGTCCGCGGGCTATCCAGATCAGGTTCGCATCGTTCCCGTCGGGCGATGGCGCAAGCATCACGACGACACGCATCGCCGGAGAGCCTTCGCCACCCTCCGGCTGGATAGCCCAGAGACGCTGGATGGCGGCGTTGGCGTCGTACCAGTTCGAAAGGACCGTGGATGCAGGCACGTCCTGATGACGTGCGTCGAGAGAAGGGTCGAGGGAAATCTTCATGAAGTACAGGTCAGCGAGCGCCGGAGCGCGAGGAAGGAATACCCATCGCTCAGCGATGAGCGGGGCAATGAAGGGGAATCCATATGTTGAATTCGGCGCCACGGCCGATGCCCGCCGATGTCGCCTTGACGAAGCCGCCATGCGCGACCGTCAAGCCGTGGACCAGTGCGAGGCCGATGCCGAATCCGCCGGAAGAGCCATCGGCGGCAGCACTGCCCTGATTGAACAGGCCAAATACGTGTGGCAGAAATTCAGGTGCGATGCCGCATCCACGGTCCTCCACGCTGACGCGGGCGAAACCATCCTCTGCGCGAATCCGCACGACAATCTCCTCCCCCTCGGGCGAGAACTTCATGGCGTTGTCCAGCAAGTTGCCGACAATCTGCTCAAGCCGCACAGCGTCGGCGTGGCAAAGGACCGGATCCGCCGCCTGCACCTCCGTGCGTATGCGGCCACCGCGCCACATAGCATCCAGCGCATCGGCCAAGCGCGACACCAAGGCACCGACATCGACCTCCGCGCAGTACAGGGCGAGTTTGCCGGTGCGCACTCGTGAAAAGTCGAGCAGGTCATTGAGGACCCGAGTCTGTCTCTCGATGGCACGCTGAATCGATTCGGCGATACCCCGGATATGCCCGGACACAGACGACGCGGGCAGTCGTTGCAGGAGCCCGGCGTTCATCTGGATGATGTGCAGAGGCTGCCTGAGTTCGTGAGACACGACAGCCAGGGCTCGGTCTCGGGTCGTACAGCGCAAGCGCGATGCCGCGCGAGCATCCTGGGCCACTCTCGACGCGCCAAGAGGATCGGACTTGGTCAGGACACTCATGTTCGCTGCAGACATACGAAGAAATGGACAGCGGCAAGCGGGTGCGCGCCGGGCATGGTGGGGAGAGTCATTGGTCATCCGTTCGGAAGTCGACTGAAGGCATTGCGAGCGGCGCGATGGTAGGTGTCGCCCGTCCCCGCTGGAAGGCATTTGCCGTGGCCCATGGTGTTGTCGGGCAAGCACCAATACCGACCGCCGAGGCAGCATCGTTCGCCGTTTCTGGATGCTTCGTTCGGCGCGGGATGCTCTATCGAAGCCTCGGCACGACCTACGATGACATGCCGGGTTGCTCCGGCGAGGCAAGCAAGCGAGTGGTGGGCAAAAAACCTGTCACAAAGTACCCGGCTCGAACGTCTTTGGTTAAACAGACGCCGACGCTGGTCCAGCCGGCACTCATTCCTCCACCGGCTTGGGCTGAAGAAGGGAAAGTGGCAATGGCGTCCTCGATAAACCCGGTTTGCCGAACACCATTCCACCTGAATTGACCATGAGCGCACCCCGAGCCGTCGCACGCAGACCCACCGGCCAACCCTGCTGACCGAGTTCCGCATGCCCTCGCAGCCTGCCGGTCCTCCGCAAGCAATAGCCGAAGTCCAATGGCGCTTCGGTCCCTTTGTCGTGCGCGAAACACAGCGCCGACTCGAGCGCGCCGGAGAGGCCGTTCGACTGGGCTTCCGCTCCTTCGAGTTGCTGCTGCACTTGGTCAAGCACGCCGGCGAAGTGCTCAGCAAGGACGAATTGCTTTCCACCGTCTGGGCGGGCGTGGTAGTCGAAGAGGCCAGCGTTCGCGTGCAGATGTCCATGCTTCGCAAGGTCCTCGGCCAGCCTGGCGCTGGCGATGAATGCGTCGAATGGATCTCCAACATTCCCCTAAAGGGCTATCGATTCAACGGAAAGGTATTGTGCGAGCACCTCGGCACCGCCGGTTACGGAGCACCCTCCCCGTTGGTCACGGCGCCTCTTGCGTCCCCATCCGTCACCGCCCCTTTCACCAAACTACCGACGCGGCTGACCCGATTGATCGGACGCGAGCTCGACCTGGAGCGCCTGCTGGCGGCGATGGACACCAGCCGTATGGTCACTCTCGCGGGCCCCGGCGGCATCGGTAAGACGCGCCTCGCAATCCGGGCTGCGGAATTCCATCAAGCACATACGACGACGCAGACCGCCTTCGTCGATCTTTCGCCCCTGATCTGCGAGGACCATGTGGCAGGAGCAGTGGCGCAGGCAGTGGGAGTTCCGTCCGACGCGCCCGCCACGACACAGGCCATCCAACAGCGGCTTGCAGGCCGCGACGTGCTGCTGCTTATCGACAACTGTGAGCACGTGGTGGATGCACTCGCCCCATTGATTGCCAGACTGCTTTCCACCCTGCCGAGGCTTCGCATCCTCGCAACCAGCCGGGAGGCCTTTCGCATGGAAGGCGAACGCGTATTGCGGCTGGCGGCCCTCGCTGTTCCCGAGATGGAGCAGCTAACGCTCGCCAAGGCCATGCGATCGCCAGCTGTCGAGCTGCTGGTGGAGCGAGCGCTGGCCGCGGGCGCGCGCCAGTTCGGCGATTCGGATGGTGCACTTCTTGCGCGGATTGCGCGTCAGGTCGACGGCATCCCGCTGGCCATCGAATTGGTGGCGGCAAGACTAGGCGTGCAATCGATCAACGACCTCGCATCTCGGCTGAATGACCACATGCGGCTTTACTCCGCCGGCAACGCCGCGGTGCTCGCACGGCATCGAACACTCGCGGCGGCTCTCGACTGGAGCATCGCGCTGCTGAACCCGCAGGAGCTCAGGCTATTCCGCTTTCTGTCAGTTTTCCGAGGTCGATTCGACCTCAACTCTGCGCTGAGCCTTGCCGAAGAAGACATGGACACGGAGGCAGCCTTCGATGCCCTGATCTCACTGGCCAACAAGTCGCTCGTTGCCTTCGATAACACTGATGCGGTTGCGCCCTATCGACTGCTTGGCACCACGAGGAGCTATGCGGCCAATCTCCTGTCGCGAACAGGTGAATCGCTCGTCTTGGGACGAAGACACGCCGAACTCATGCGAGACCTCATGAACGAGGCTACGGCGCAGCAGCGCAAGCTCGACGTCGATACATGGACCGAGCGATACGCGCATCACCTGGACGACGTGCGAGCTGCACTCGACGCTTGCCTTGCGCAGCAAGGCAGCGCCGAGAAGGATGCAAAAATTGATGCGGAGATCGGTGCGGCACTTGCCGTAGCTTCTGCACCCCTCTGGGTTCAATCCTCTCAGATCGAAGAATATCGCGACCGCGTGCTCGCCACCATCGCTCGCGTCGAGCAGTTGCTGGATACCGATGGGAAGACCGTTTCAGGGCTAAGGCTAGCGCTAGCCGCTCGGCCCCCTTTCCGCATCAACGGGTCCGCCGACGAGATGGTCTTGCGGATACGACGGGCGGATGATCCATGGAGTCTCGCTGATGCCTTGCGTGGCACCGAACCAGGCAGCGAGCGCTTCGGCATATTTAGCGAAGCCAAGCCACCCGGCTTGAATTCGCCTCGCTCGCGGCTGGGTTCCACTTTGAGCCGCCCCCCCCAAAAGTAGCAGAACAAGCTCACGCAAACACAGGCTGCTCGACGGGCATTTGGCTCGTACCCTTGCAACATCTGTCAAGCCATCCGAAGTGACAAACGGGTTGTCACGGGCGCAGAGTCCGGCACGTCTTCTATGGCACGGGGCTTCCCCGAAAGAATCAACCAGACACAAGCGTCATGAACGACACAGATGGCACCAACGAGATCGATAGCGTCTTCGACAATCTGCGGCCACGACTGCATGGCATCGCCTACCGGATGCTGGGCTCGACCGAGGAGGCCGAAGATGTCGTGCAGGACGCTTGGTTGCGCAGGCGTCAGGCGCTGAATGGAGCCATCGACAACGAGGAAGCATGGCTGGTTGCGACCGTCACCCATCTGGCGATCGACAGACTGAGGAGCGCGAAAGTAGAGCGGGAGCACTATATTGGCATGTGGCTGCCCGAACCGGTGATCTCTGACAACTCACCTTCACCGGAGCAGATGCTCGAGAAGGCCGAGAACATATCGATTGCCTTTCTCACCGTGCTGGAGCGGCTGTCACCGGAAAGCCGCGCAGCATTTCTGATGCGCGAGGTGTTCGGCGCCAGCTACGGCGACATCTCCCGCATCCTGGGCAAAACCGAGGCTGCCAGCCGCCAACTCGTGCATCGCGCAAAGGTGCAGATCCTCGAGAAGCGAAAACGTTTCCGGGTCGCGCCGGAAGAGCACATCCGTCTGCTCAAGGAGTTCTCTGACGCGGCCCAACGCGGGGACTTTGCTGCAATGCGCTCACTGTTGTCCGACGATGCGGAATTCATCGGCGACGGCGGCGGCAAGGTACCGAGCTTCGAAGCTCCGCTCAAAGGCCGCGACCGCATTGCGCAACTCTATTTTGCGACCAACAGGCGCTACGGCGACAAGGTCCGCATGCGTATCGCGCCGATCAACGGCGAGTGGGGATTCCTGCGCTTCGTCGGCGGTATGTTGGAGTCTGTCCAGTCAGTGGAAACCGACGGCACGAGAATCACCCGGATCCAGGCTCAGCGAAACCCGGAAAAACTGGCCGCGCTGGCTTCGATGCTGAAGTTTTAGGCACTCCCCCTTCCGAACGAATCGGGGCGAGGTGCAGACCCGGTTCATAACAAACATTGACAGGCATTAACTGGTTCCTGTTCGCCTTCACGCGCAGAGTGTTCGTTGTGAGAAAGCCTTCCCCACGGCTTTCATGCAACCGAGATCCTGCACATGACGAACTCTTCCCTACCCTGCCCCTCTTCCATTCCACTCACACCGCGCGCGGATCCGTTGGCCTCCAGCTTCGCCACCAGCTATGCGGGCGTGGTGGCCTTCATTGCCGTCGTGGCCGAAGGCAGCTTTGCCCGCGCTGCGGATCGGCTGGGCATCGGGCGCTCCGCGGTGAGCCGCAGCGTGCAAAAGCTGGAGGACCAGCTCAATGTCAGGCTCTTTACCCGAACCACGCGAAGCACTACGTTGACGCGGGAAGGTGATCTCTTCTATGCCAATTGCCACACCGGTGTCGATCGCATCGTGCAGGCAGTCGAAGAGATGCGCGACTTGCGCGAAGGCCCGCCCCGCGGACACCTTCGCATCAGCTCAGCCGTCGGCTTCGGCCGTCGTGTGGTCGCCCCGCTGCTCGGCGATTTCCGCGCCGCATATCCGGAAGTTTCTATCGACCTACTTCTCAACGACAAGCCGACCGACTTCACCTCGGATCGCGTGGATATCGCATTCCGCAATGGTCGCATGGAAGACGCTCAGATCATCGCCAAACAGATCATTCCAATGCAATTGCTCGTCTGTGCCTCGCCAAGCTACCGGGATGCGCATGGACTGCCGAATTCGCTTGAGGAGCTGATGCGTCACCAGTGCATCAACTTTCGCAATGCCTCGGGTCGAATTTCGGATTGGGAGTTCAAGGCGGAGGGACTGCTTCGCAGGTTCACGCCGCCATCGAAGCTCACCTACAACGATGCTGACCTGGTGCTGCAAGCCGTACTCGATGGCCATGGCATCGCGCAGATGGCGGGCTACCTGATCTGTGAACCATTGCGCAAGGGCTTGCTGGTCACTTGCCTGACGCAGCACGTCCCCGACGATCACGGCCACTACATCTGCTACCTGAGTCGGCAACATCTCCCCTCGCGCATGCGCGTCTTCATCGACTTCATGACGACGCGAATCCGTGCGGCAGACCTTCAATGCCTCACGGATCTTGACACGCCCGCATGACCGTGCTCCGCCAGCGTGAGGCAAGCGTATTGGTGCTCCTTCAGAAACAGCATGAGTCCTCTCGCGAATCTACCGCTGCGCGAATACCGCTCCTACGATGTCTTCCATCCCACGGCACGCGCGCGACGCGGACGTGCTCTGCTCGCAATCCGAATCTCCACCTCGTACTAAAGGAAGTCATGACAACCGCCACAAACCCCTCTCGCAGAAACCTGATCGCATCCACTGCCGCCGTCGCCACCGGTACTCTCGCACTCGGCATGCACGGTGCCGCCGCAGGCGCCAGTAGCCAGAGTCCAAAGATGACGAGCGACACGGTCACGATGAAGGACGGCACTCGCATCTATTTCAAGGACTGGGGCAGCGGCCCGGTGGTCACGTTCTCGCACGGCTGGCCCCTCAACGCAGATGCTTGGGACGGGCAGATGCATTTCCTGGCACGCAACGGCTTTCGCGTCATCGCCCACGACCGTCGTGGTCACGGTCGCTCGACGCAATCGTCGTCGAAGAACGACATGAACGGCTATGCTGATGACCTGGCAGAAGTATTCAACGCGCTCGACTTGAAGAACGTATCGATGGTCGGCCACTCCACCGGCGGCGGCGAGGTGGCACGCTACATAGGCCGGCACGGTTCGAAGCGCGTGGCTAAGGCGGTGCTCATCGGCGCGGTGCCTCCAATCATGGTGAAGTCGGCATCGAATCCGGAAGGTCTGCCGATCGAGGTGTTCGACGGAATCCGTGCGGGCGTGGCAGGAGACCGTTCCCAGTACTACAAGGACCTGGCCGTGGCCTTCTACGGCGCCAACCGCAGTGGGGCGAAAGTGTCACAGGGCGTGCTCGATCAATTCTGGCTTTGGAGCATGCAGAGCGGCCAGAAGAACGCCTATGAGTGCGTGAAGGCTTTCTCGGAAACAGACTTCACCGAGGACCTGAAGAAGTTCGACATCCCCACCCTGATCATGCATGGCGAGGACGATCAGATCGTCCCGGTGCACGACTCCGCCAAGAAGTCCGCAAAGCTCATCAAGGGCGCCAGGGAAATTTACTATCCCGGCGCACCACACGGACTCACCGCGACGATGCAGGACAAGGTCAACGCGGACCTTCTTGCCTTCCTGCGCAGCTGAACACAGTCATCCAACCCCTTCGCCATGCTGAACCTCCTACTGCAGACCACGATCGAAGAACAGCCCGATGACTGGGACATCTCGCGCTTCAGCCGGCTGGCTTCATTCCTCGCCACACTGAGAGACAAAGACGGAGGCCTTGCCTTCCGGGTCACCGCCCGCAACCGCACCCAACGCGGTACGCCGGACCCGGTGCTGTCGACCCTGGACGAATCGGACGTAGACCAACTCTGGCTTTTTGCGGTAGACGGGGGCGACGGGTTGACCGACGCAGACTGTATGGGAATCAGCCGGTTTCGCCGCCTTGGTGGCGCGCTCATGGTGACCCGGGACCACATGGACGTGGGAAGCTCCATCTGCAATCTGGGCGGCATCGGGGCCGCCCACTACTTTCACAGCCACAATCGAGAACCCGACTTGAGCCGACACTGCGTCGACGACACCTACGCAACGAACATCTCCTGGCCCAACTACCACTCGGGCGCCAACGGCGATTTCCAGCGTGTTCGCTCGGTCGGCAGCATTCACCCCGTCATGCGCGACCGGCAGTCCTCGACCGGCGTCATCCAATACCTTCCCTCGCACCCGCACGAAGGGGTGGTCGGAGTGCCGGCGGATGATTCGACGGGTCGGGTGGTCGTCGAAGGACAGAGCCTCGTCTCGGGCCGCCGCTTCAACATCGCCGTGGCGTTCGAGCGCTCGGAACATGGTGGTCGCGCCATCGCGCAGTCGACCTTCCATCATTTCGCCGACTACAACTGGGATCCCGCCTGCGGCTGCCCGACCTTCGTGGCCGAATCGCCCGGCGACGGCATGGCGCGGTTCCCCGAGGCATTGCGCTCGACCAAGCAGTACGCCAGCAACCTCGCCTTCTGGCTCAGCGCCTGAGCCGGTCATGCAAGACACACTCCGCATCACCACCGGCGAGGGTTCCTTCTCGGCGTATGTCGCCCGTCCCGCAAGCGCGGGCACAGGCGCAACCGCGCCGGCCATCGTCGTGATCCATGAAGTCTTCGGCGTCAATGCTGACATGCGGCAGTCGTGCGACGAACTCGCCGCGCAGGGCTACCTGGCGATCTGTCCCGACCTGTTCTGGCGCATCGAGCCGGGCATCGACATGACCGATCGCACGGAAGCCGAGCTGGCGAAAGCCATGGCGCTTTACAACGCCTTCGACCTCGACGCCGGCGTGCGCGACATTGGCGCCGCCATCGCAACCGCCCGCGCGCTGGCTGAGTCGAACCACCGGGTCGGTCTCGTCGGCTACTGCCTCGGCGGCCTCATGAGCTACCTGACCACTGCTCGCGCAGCCGCCGATGTCGCGGTGGCCTACTATCCCGGCAACGCCGACAAGCACCTCGAGGAGGCAGGCGGCATCGGCAGCCCGCTGATGGTGCATCTCGCGGAAGAAGACGAGTACATCCCGCCCGACGCACGCAGGCAGATAGTCGCAGCCCTGGGAAAGAGTCCGCAGGTGCAGCTCCACAGCTACCCGGGATGCCGTCACGCCTTCGCGCGACACCGCGGCACCGCTTATGACGCGCGGGCTGCAGGCCTCGCGAACGGCAGGACCCAGGCGTTCCTGGC
>NZ_DATCRY010000073.1:0-4137 GCF_036568765.1 Dyella sp.
CACCTGCGCACACTGTCAAAGATCTCAATCACTTGCGGCCTTCTCTTCCAACCGCGTCGGAACATTTCGTCCCGAGTGAGCCGCCCATATTACATCGTTTTTCCTGTCCGTCAACACCTGCGTGAAGATCAATTTTCAGCGAGGGAGTTGCCGTTGCAGGGGATGCTGCGGCGGGAGGCGAATAATAGGGAGGGGCCCTGTTTTTGACAAGCGATTTTTCGAAAATTTCTCGAAATTTTTTCGCTTGACTCGCTAAGCGCTTGTTCTCTCTGGAGACAAGCACGAGATGTGCGACACACACGTCGCGCATCTCTCCGCTCGAACAAACTTATTTGAGCAAGACACGCGCAAAGTTGCGCTTGCCGACCTGCAACACCGCTTCGAAACCCGGCGCGAATACGCGCTGCGCATCCTCGACCACTTCCGCATCGATGCGCACGGCGCGCTCCTTGATCTTTTGATTGGCTTCGCTATTGCTCGACGCCAGCCCCGCGGCCTTCAACAACGCAGCCAGACGCAAGCCTTCCGCGGGCACCGATACTTCCGTAAGCGGCAGCAAGCTTGTATCGCCCTCTCCTCGCACAACCGCGTTCCAGCCCGCGATCGCCTGCTCCGCCGCGGCCGCACCCTGGAATCGCGTAGCCAGTTCGCGCGCAAGGCGCATCTTGGCGTCGCGCGGATTCAGCGCACCGCTCTCGATGTCGCGCTTCATCTGCGCCATCTCGTCCAGCGACACTTCGAAGCTGAGCAGTTCGAACCAGCGCCACATCAGCTCGTCGCCGATCTTCATCGTCTTGGTGACGATATCGATCGCCGGCTCGTTGATGCCGATGTAGTTGCCCAGCGACTTGGACATCTTGTTGACGCCGTCCAGGCCTTCGAGCAGCGGCATGGTCAGCACGATCTGCGGCGGCTGCCCGTGGTGTTCCTGCAAGGCGCGCCCCATCAGCAGATTGAACTTCTGATCGGTGCCGCCCAGTTCCACATCGCACTGCAATGCCACCGAGTCGTAACCCTGTACCAGCGGATAAAGAAACTCATGGATCGCGATCGGCTGCTGCGCGGCATAGCGCTTGGCGAAATCGTCGCGCTCGAGCATGCGCGCCACGGTGTGCTGCGCGGCCAGCTTGATCATGTCGGCCGCGCTCATCTTGCCGAACCACTCGGAGTTGAAGCGCAGCTCGGTCTTGTCGCGGTCCAGCACCTTATAGACCTGTTCGGCATAGGTCTCGGCATTGGCCAGGACATCCTCTCGGGTCAACGGCTTACGGGTGACGTTCTTGCCGGTGGGATCGCCGATCATGCCGGTGAAATCCCCGATCAGGAAGATCACCTGGTGGCCGAGGTCCTGGAACTGGCGCATCTTGTTGAGCAGTACGGTATGGCCCAGGTGCAGATCCGGTGCGGTCGGGTCGAAACCCGCCTTGATCCGCAATGGCCTGCCCAGCTTGAGGCGCTCGACCAGTTCTTCCTGCTTGATGATTTCATCGGCGCCGCGCGCAATGGTGGCTAGCGCCTGGTCGAGCTCGTTCATGGGGTCCTCGGAATTTTGGATGCGAAGCGCCGCGGTTGCCCGCGATCACAAAGGTGAACAGGGTTAATTGTGCGTTAACCCAAAACTTAGCGCAAACCCTTGATGGAAAAGGCGTTGACGCCGTTTGCACAGGGCCGTTATGGTACGCGCCAATTGTTATTTTGTACCTGCGGGGCAAACAGGGCATGGGTGAGGGCAACAAGCTCGCGCGAGCAGCGCGTAAAGAAGCCATACGTCGCAAGGCGCAGCGCTGTCACTCTCACTTTTATGAGCGTGTTTCTCACTGGTCTTTCGGTCACCACAGCGAAGAGCCGATCCATTGGCATCGCGAGCGCTGGGTGCTGGCCGGCACGGCCATCCTGATCACCGCCCTGTCCGGCTTCATCATCCCCGCCTGGGCAAGCGCCATGCGCCCGGCGGTGACGCCCACCCCGCATTCGCTGCTGCCACTGGCCCTGCCCAAGGCCGACGCGGTGGTGCAGCAGACGCCGAACGTCGAAGACTGGCATATCGTGCAGGTGCAGCCGGGCCAGACGCTGTCGGACATCTTCCAGAGCCAGGGCCTGAGCCTCGCCGATCTGCAACACGTGGTCGACCAGTCCGGGGACGCCAAGGCCCTGCACAACATCAAGCCCGGCCAGGAGTTCGATTTCCTGCTCGGCAGCGACGGCAGCCTCAAGGGCATCCGCTTCGACAAGGACGAATCCGCCCGCGTGATGGTCCGCTTCGATGGCGACAAGCCCACCGTAGTGGCGCAGGCGCGCGAAGTAGAGCGTCGCGAGCACGTCGCACACGGCGTCATCGACAGCTCGCTGTTCGCCGCCGGCTCCAAGGCCGGCATGAGCAATGCGATGGTGCTCAAGCTCGCCGAGCTCTTCAAATACGACATCGACTTTGTGCAGGACTTGCGCGAAGGCGACAGCTTCACCCTGGTCTACGACGACGTGTACCGCGATGGCGCGTATCTGCACGAAGGCGATATCGTTGCTGCCGAGTTCGTCAATCAGGGGCAGCGCTACACCGCCTATCGCTTCAAGAAGGACGATGGCAGCTACGGCTGGTTCAGCGAGGATGGCCGCCCGATCCAGAAATCCTTCCTGCGTATTCCGGTCGATTTCACGCGCATCTCCTCGACGTTCAGCGCCGCACGCTTCCATCCGATCCTCGGCAAGATGCGCGCGCACAAGGGCGTGGACTATGCCGCCCCGACCGGCACGCCGATCCACGCCGCCGGCGACGGCGTCGTGAAGTTCAAGGGTTGGATGAACGGCTACGGCAACTTCGTGATCATCCAGCACAACGGCAGCATCAGCACCGCTTACGGTCACATGTCGAAGTTCGGTAGCGAGAAGATCGGCCAGCGTGTGAGCCAGGGACAGGTGATTGGCTTTGTCGGCATGACTGGCCTGGCCACCGGTCCGCACCTGCATTACGAATTCCGCGTCAACAACGTCCAGCGCGATCCGCAGACGGTCACCCTGCCCAAGCCCGAGCCGATGAGCGGCGCGCAGTTGGCAAAGTTCAAGTCCGCCGTGGTGCAGCCGCAGCTGGCCCGCCTGAAGTCGCTGGACGAGAACATCAAGATGGCGCGCTTGAGCGGCGTTTCGCGTAACGACGACTAAGCGCCACTTGTGTGAATGACGCCACATCGCTCTACCTTGGGCTGATTTCCGGCACGAGCGCCGATGGCATCGACGCCGCGCTGGTGCGCTTTGTGGATCATCGGCCGCAGCTTGTCGCAGCACGTACGCACCCATGGCCTGAGGATCTTCGCGCCAGCATCCTGGCGGTCGCCCAGGACGAGGCACGACTGGATCTGGACGCCTATGGACGCCTGGACGTCGCCATCGGCCAATGCTTCGCCGATGCGGCGCAAACCTTGCTGCGCGAAAGCGGCATCGGACGCGCACAAGTGCGTGCGATCGGCTCGCACGGACAAACATTGCGGCATCGCCCCACCGGCCTCTACCCATTCACTTTGCAAGTGGGCGATCCGGCGGTCATCGCCGAACGCTGCGGTATCGATGTCGTGGCCGATTTCCGCCGCGCCGACGTGGCCGCCGGCGGTCAGGGTGCACCGCTGCTGCCTGCGGTGCACGCGATGCTGCTGGCCGCACCCGGCCGTGAGCGGGTCGTGTTGAATCTGGGCGGCATTGCGAACATCACAGTGCTGGCCGCCGATGGCGGCGTGCTGGGCTTCGATACCGGCCCGGCCAATGGCTTGATGGATGCCTGGCACCAGCGCCATCGCGGCGAGGCTTTCGATCACGACGGCGCTTTTGCAGCCAGCGGGCAAGTCGATAGTGCCCTGCTCGAAGCCTTGCTCGCCGATCCGTATTTCGCCGCGCCTGCCCCCAAGAGTACGGGACGCGAGCACTTCCACCTGACTTGGCTAGACGCGCATGCGCGTGTGGCTCAGCTCTCGCCAGCCGATGTGCAGGCTACGCTCCTGGAGCTCTCGGCGCGCAGCGCGGCCGAAGCGATCGATCGCTACGCTCCGGCAGCCGTCGATGTGCTGGTCTGCGGCGGCGGCGTGCACAACACGGCATTGATGCATCGGCTGGGTGAACGGCTGGGATCTCGCGCGCTGCACAGCACGGGTG
>NZ_DATCRY010000074.1:0-2168 GCF_036568765.1 Dyella sp.
TGGTACGGCTTCAGCGGCCGCGCCACCCGCCATGCCGTGGCTTGGCAGATCGTCGTCGGGTTCGCCGTGCTGCTCCCCCTGGGCTGGCCGCTGGCCCATGCATTGAGCGATATCGCCCAGCAGACCCGCCTGCTCAATACCGTGCGCAGCACGCTGACCAGCACCCTGTCCGGACAATCGGTGCGCGTGCTCGACTTGCAGCTGGACAGCAAAGGCAAGGCCATCGACGTGACGTTTGCCGCGCAACGTTACGATTCACAGGAAAACGAAGTCTTGCACGCTGCCCTGCAGAGGGCGCTCCCAGCCGAGCTCAAGCTCGGCCTCAACCCTGTCATCACCGCCGATCCCGGTCATACGGAACTCAACCGCTCAGCCCTCGGCTCGAACCTGGCCACCGCGACCATCGCCGCGCCGGCGACGCCGGCCAGCGAGAGCGACGCCATCGTCAAGAGCTTTCCGCTACCCCTGCTCGGTTCCGGTGCCGATGCACAGCTACGCCAGTTGACCTTGATCGTCGCACCGACGGCGCAGGCACCGCTGGCCACACTGCGACAAATGGAAGAACAACTGGAGCGTCAGTGGCCCGGCTGGACCTTTCGCATCGTGCCGCCGCCACGTCCCTTGCCGCCCATACGGTTCGCGCGCGGCTCGGCCGAGCTGGGCGAGCAACAGCATGCCACGCTGGACGATGTGCTCTGGGCCTTGCAGCGCTGGGGCGGCCACGAGGTCGCGGTCGAAGGTCGCGCGAGCTCGGATGGCCGAGGTACACCGCAGTTGGCCGCCAAACGCGCCGAGGCGGTCAGGCATTGGCTGGAACAGGCCGGGATCGAAGTCCAGGCCGGTGCCAGCTACCCTTTGCCCGATCAGCCCGCCAGGGAGGCCACCGACGGCCTGGATGCGTTCAGGAGTGTCTTTATACATATGACGGACCCCGCCAAGACTGATTGAATGACTGGTTGGCGGGCCAGCCGGCACGCTTCGTTTTTACTGCCTATCCAAGGAGGAGAGCCGTGGACAAGCGCGCCCTCGCGTTTTTCGTTTCACTGACCGTTGCAGGTATGAGCCAAGCCCACTCGCCCACGCCAACACCCGCTGGCCCGATGCCAGCTACTCCGACGCCAGCCACGGCGGCGGCGCCCACGCCGCCGGCCGCAGCCGCGCAACCCGACCCTAATCTGTGGCTGGAAAGCATCGACGGTGCCAAGCAGCTCGACTGGGTCCACCAGCAAAACGCCAAGACGGTAGAGCAATACGCCCAGTCGCCCGAGTTCAAGCAACTCGATGCACGCCTGCTCGAAGTGCTCGATTCGGATGCGCGCATTCCGTTCGTCACCAAGGTGGGCGAGAGCTACTACAACCTGTGGCGCGACAAGGCGCACCCGAAGGGCCTGTGGCGACGCACTTCGCTGACCGAGTACCGCAAGGCGCAGCCGAGCTGGGAAACAGTGATCGACCTGGACGCGCTCTCCAAGACCGAGAACGAAAACTGGGTCTGGCACGGTTTCCAATGCCTGCGTCCCGAAGAGCGCATGTGCCTGATCTCGCTGTCGCGCGGTGGCGCTGATGCGGACGTGGTCCGCGAGTTCGATCTGGACACCAAGAGCTTCGTCAAGGATGGCTTTACATTGCCGGAAGCCAAGAACGCGGTGGCCTGGATCGACAAGGACCATATCTACGTCGGCACCGATTTCGGTCCCGGTTCGATGACTACTTCCAGCTATCCGCGCATCGTGAAGGAATGGAAGCGCGGTACGCCGCTGTCCAGTGCGACGACGGTGTACGAGGGCAAGAACGAGGATATGTCGATCAGCGCGTACCGCGACAATACGCCTGGCTTCGAACGCGATTTCGTCAATCGCCAGTTGGCCTTCTACGACAGCGAAACCTATCTGCGCGGCAAGGACGGCAAGCTCACCAAGGTCGACGTGCCCAATGACGCCAATACCTCGGTGCAGCGCGAATGGCTGCTGATCGAGCCGCGCAGCGATTGGAACGTGGGCGGACGAACCTATAAATCCGGCTCGCTGCTGGCTGCACGCTTCGACGATTACATGGCCGGTAAGCGCGAACTCACCGTATTGTTCGAGCCTACCGCAACCACTGCTTTGGACGGCTATTCGTGGACGCGCCATCACTTGATCGTCAATGTGATGGACAACGTGGTGAAC
>NZ_DATCRY010000075.1:0-10113 GCF_036568765.1 Dyella sp.
GCGGTGCGGATAACTCCACGGGGCAGCGCACAGTGAACACACGCATGCCCTGGCTGGCGCGGCAGTCGGCTGCGCTGACGACGCTGTTGCTTGCCCTCGTTGCCGCTGGCTGTGTCGCCGCTCTATCGCTACCTGTCGGGCTGTTTCCACAGGTAGCTTTTCCTCGCGTGGTGATTGACCTCGACGCTGGCGACCGCCCGGCCGACCAGACCGTGCTGCTGCTGACCCGCCCCGTGGAAGAAGCCATTCGCACGGTTCCAGGCGTCGCCAGCCTGCGCTCGGAAAGCACTCGTGGCTCAGCGCAGATCTCCGTCGATTTCGGCTGGGGACGGGATATGGTCGCCTCGACCTTGTCGATCGACGCCGCGATCGCCAAGGCACTGCCGGATCTGCCCGCCGGCACGCGTTACGCCGTGCGACGCATGGACCCGACGGTCTACCCGATTATTTCTTATGCCCTGCAATCGGAACGCCTGTCGCCGGTGGCCCTTCGCGATCTGGCGGCCTATCGGATCGTACCGCTGTTGGCGTCCGTGCCTGGACTCGCACGCGTGGATGTGCAGGGCGGCGAAACCGCCGAATGGCACGTCGAAGCCGATCCCGGCCGTCTGGCGTCCTACGGCCTCACGCTGACGGATATCGCCGATGCCTTGAACCGTGCCAACGTACTACAGGCGGTCGGGCGCTCCCAGGATCGCAACAAACTTTATCTTGTCGTGGCACACCACACGCTCGACGGCGCCGATGCACTGGGCCGGGTCGTGCTGAAAACCCAGGCCCACGGCTGGGTCAAGTTATCGGATGTCGCCACCGTGAAGCCTGGTTACGCGCCGCAATGGCAAAAGGTCGCCGAAGACGGTCGCGCCGCCGTGCTTTTCAATGTCTACGAGCAACCTGACGGCAACGCCGTGCAGGTGGCACGTGACGTGCGCGCGCGACTGGCCGATATGCGGTTGCCGCCGGGCGTGACGCTGAAGAACTGGTACGATCAGAGCGAGCTGGTATTGGCGTCCGCACATAGCGTGCGCGATGCGGTGACGATCGGCTTGGTGCTCGCCGCTCTGGTACTTTGGTTGTTCCTTCGCTCAAGCCGTGTCACGCTGATCGCGTTGCTGGTCGCACCTGCGGCATTGGCCATCGCCTGCCTGCTGCTGCGGCTGACGGGGCAAACCCTCAACATTATGACACTTGGCGGCATGGCCGCTGCGGTCGGCCTGGTGATCGACGACGCCATCGTCATGATCGAACACATCGCACGGCGCAGTTCGGCGACAACCGACTCCCACGGCGTATTTGCCGCGGCGAAGGAGTTTCTGCCGCCGCTCTCGGGTTCGAGCCTCGCTACGCTCATTGTGTTTCTTCCGCTGAGTTTCCTGGATGGTGTTACTGGCGCCTTCGCCAAAGCCCTGTCGATCGCCATGGCCTGCACCCTCATGGTGTCCTGGGCGATGAGCGCCTGGGTCGTACCGTCGCTCGCTGCGAAACTGATCGACTTTCAGCGCTGGCACGATCCAGGCCTGCACGACCGGCATCCGTTACGCCGCGTCCATGCCTGGCTGTACGACCGTCTGGTGCAACGGCCGCGCGTACTTATCGTATGCGTCGCGCTGCTGGCCTTGTTGGGCTATATCGGCTATCGGCAAGTACCCACCGGTTTTATGCCAGCGGTCGACGAAAGCGGCTTCGTCATGGATTACTACACCCGTCCCGGCACGTCGCTACCTGAAACCGAACGCGAGATCGCGCAGGTCGAAAATATCCTCAAGAGCATGCCGGAAGTCGACACGTTCTCGCGTCGCCTGGGCACCGGCTTAGGCGGCGATCTGGGACAGTCTTATCACGGCGACTTCTTCGTACGCCTTAAACCCGAGCGCGCACGCAACACTGAAGATGTCATGGCCGATGTACGCGAGCGGATCGAACAGAGCGTACCAGGCGTCGAGGTGGAGTTGGCGCAGCTGATGGAGGATCTGATCGGAGATCTCACCGCTGTGCCGCAACCGATCGAAATCAAGCTCTACACCGCCGATGGGGCTGGCCTGCAAGCGCAAGCACAACGGGTGACCGATGCCATCGCATCGATTCCCGGCATCGTCGACGTCAAAAACGGCGTGCAGTTGGCTGGCGACGCGCTGGACATCGCGATTGACCCAGATAGGGCTGCCCTCGAAAGCGTCACCGTCGAAGATGTGCGGCAAAGCATATCGGCCGCACTTTCCGGCATCGTCGCCACGGTATTGCCGCAGGCGACCAAAGCAGTCGCGGTTCGCGTACAGATGCCGGGCGCCATGCACGCGCATATTGCCGATATTGCCGCCCTGCCGATCCGCGCCACCGACGGGCACGTCTTCGCCTTGAGTCGCGTAGCGAGCTTGACCACCGTGACCGGCCAGCCGCAGATATCACGCGAAAACCTGCAACCGATGGCAACGGTCACGGCCCGTATAGAGGGCCGGGGCCTGGGTGCCGCGATCGCCGATGTTCGCGCCGCACTGGCGCGAAACGGCGTGCTCGAAGCGGGAGTACGCTACGAACTCGGCGGACTCTACCAACAGCAACAAACGGCGTTTATCGGTCTGGCTAGGGTCTTTGGCATCGCGCTGGCGGCCGAATTCGTGCTACTCCTTGTGCTTTACCAACGTGCGCGGTTGGCCACGACAATCATGGGTTCGGCGTTGCTTTCGTCCAGTGCCGTGTTTGTCGCGCTTTGGCTTTGCCACGTAGATTTCAACGTGACAGCCATGATGGGCATGACCATGGTCGTCGGCATGAGCACCGAGATGGCGATCTTCTATGTCTCCGAATACAGGATGCTGGCCGAGCATATGGACACACGTGCTGCCCTGCGCGCAGCCAGCGTGGACCGCCTTCGCCCCATCACCATGACCACACTTGCCGCCATGCTGACCCTGGCGCCATTGGCGTTGGCATGGGGCCCGGGCGCTGGCATGCAACAACCCCTGGCGATCGCCATCATGGCCGGCCTGTTGCTGCAGTATCCCCTGGTATTGCTGGCCATGCCAGCGGTGCTCGCGTTATGGGAACGGCCACGTCAGTGAGAAAGAGCGTAACCTTGTCCTATCCCGACCGTGGCAAGGACATTCGATGCGTGGTCTCGACTTCAGCTCCTGGCAGGCTCTACTCACGACGATGATCGGCTTGACGCTGGTCACCCTGATCATGGTCGGCATGCGTCTGGTACTGATGCAGACGGTGCAGCAACGACGCGAGCGTGAAAATCGTCAGATCAATGAGCGACTGCGCACGCTGATCGCGGCATACAAAGTTCTCGGCGGTTCGTTTACCGGCGACCTGGCGGTAGACCCGACGCATCTTCGCGACCTACGGCTGCGTTCCGAGGAAGCGGAGGCGTCGACAGAAGGCGCACCGGGATCCGATCGCCCCCGGCGAATTCGCGACGCGGTGGAGGCCGCGCTCTCGGATGTCATCCTCCTCGGTACGGAAGAGCAAGTCGCCTTGGCGGCCAAGGCCGCCGACGAACTGGCACATGGGCGACCGGTACATACGGCCGAGTTGGTGATCTCGTTGCGTACGTTTATCCGGAGAGTGCTCGATCTGGAACCGGTACCCATGCACCTGTCCATCCCTATGCAGGGCCCCGCCCGGCCTCCAGGTGGGCGCGCCGGCGGAAAAGGCGACGGGAACAAGGAAGGCGCCGGCCGTGGGCGCGGCAACGGAGATGGAATGGGTGGCGGCGGCCTGGGAATGGGCCTTGGTGTGCGCGGCGAGACAGACGATTCGTCGCATCATTCATAACGCTTTGCGTCAGTGCTTCTTCCCTCGCTTCTCTTCACTCTCTACTAGCGCGACAAGCTTTGGTCGGGGGCAGAAATCGCACTGAGCTTCGCCATCAATGCGGCACGAGAACGCGCCGAATCGCTGTCGCCAGGATCAAAACGCAACGCTTCGGAATAAAGTTCGATAGCCAACCTCGGTGCCACGTCGCGTACTCGATTTGCCAATAGCGCCAGATCGCCAGCACTGATGCTGCGGTCGCTGGCCTGCACTGCCCAGCCCACTCGTTCGGCGGGCGAATCGCCGCAATCGCAAGTGGCGCGATGAATCGCCGGCAATTGAGCCGCCATACGCAACAGCGGATTGTCTTGCGACCGTTGTTCAGCCTCCTTCTGCACTACTCGTTCGCCACCGAACAAGCGACCGAAGCGCGGTTGCGCCAAGTTGGCCAGCTCCACACGTATAGCATAGTTATCCGGACCGACCCTCAACGCGTTGCGCGTCACTTGATATGCATAGCGCTCGTCCCCGGCCAGCGCGCCCAAGCGAAGCATAGCCGCATAGGCTGGCGTCATGTTCGGTGCAATAACGACCGCACGATCGAGGTCGGCGCGTGCAAGCGCAAGCGGTTGCCGCAAGTCCTGTGCCGGATTGTCGTCACGCGCAGCCTGAGCGGCGGCGACGTACTGCATACCACTGGCCGCCAGAGCAAATGAGCTGCCCGGCGAGAGCTGCTTCCAACGATCGATGATTTTGCGCGCTTCGTCATTGGCCTTGAAGAATCCAGCCATTTCGAAAGCGGCATCCAGTGCGCCGGGCTGCGATGGGTCGTGCAGTTGCGTATCCATGGCTTCCTGGAAGTAACGATCGACAGCTGCCGCATGGCCTTGACGGAACTGCGTATCGATATCGCTCAGCGACAGCGCCCCACGAAACCGCATTCTGCAATATGCCGCGGTGGTGTCGGTATCCCAGTGACTGCCGGGAGGATCGGGGAATTGCAGGCAGAATTGCAGCGGATCGGTGACACCATCGACCCGGTACGTCGCCGCCACGAAGGCTTCGTAGGTGGCGGCGGAGCGATCCATGACCGGTGCAGCCGTGGAGCGCGACTCCCAGGCGCGATCGACCAACGCGGCAATCAATAGCGCAAGCAACAAGGCCAAAAGCGCGACACGGCTCCATCTACTACCCATGGTTTGCGATTTCATGCACCCCCCGATGGCGCCTTCCGATGGCCTGCTTCATACCTTGCAGACCGGCGGCCAAGCTTCATTGCCTTCGATATGCCACACAAAAAACTCGCCCGACTTCGGCTCGCCGGTGTCGCGCGCGAACAGGAATGTCTTTCCGCTCGGCGAGAATGCCGCGCCGATTTCGCTGCCGTTGACATCGATCGCCGGCCCCAGTTTGACACGTGGCAACCAGCCTTGCGCGCCCAACTGCGATTCGTACAAGCCGCCATCCGCCATCAGGATCATTCGCTTGCCGTCCGGCGACGGCAATGGCTCGTAGTCGTCGCCCGTTGTATTGATCGCAGGGCCGGCATTCTCGACCGTCCACCGGCCCGATGCATCCTGGCGTGCACGCCAGATATCGTTCTTGCCCAATCCGCCCGGCCGATTGGAACCGAAGTACAGCCAGCCGTCCTTACCGAAGCGTGGAAACCATTCGGCGGCATCGGAGTTGACCGGCTCGGGCAAGCGCACTGGCCTGCCCCAATGACCGCCAGCATCGCGATCGACGCGCCAAATGTCGAGATCCTTGCTCACCATGGCGCCGGTAGCGCGCGTCGAAATGAAATACAGGCTATGCCCATCCGGCGTGAACCACGGATCGGCCTCCAGCCCAGGGCCTGCGAACAACGGCGGCAACGGTGTCGACCATCTGCCGCCGCTGCAATGCGATTGCAGGATGCGCCAGCCTGAAAACGATTTGGAGCTGCGCACAAAATAGAAGTCGCCGGTGTTCGGATCGAAAGCACCGTGCGATTCGAACAGATCGCTGGAAATACCCTTCGGCGTCCACGCCTGGACCGACACCGGCGCATCGGCTGCAGCAGCGCAGGCAGCGGCGAACGAAAGCGCCAACCATGCGTATTTCATGAGCTCGCTCCCCCATAAGTCCCACGCGATCATGTTGCGACTGCAACATGCCATGCGTCGCCCATCGTGACATAACGCGCAACATTACGAGGATAGCGGATCAAAAGTCGTGCAGTCGAAAAACTATGCAAGTGGCCAGGCAATGCGGCCGGGGCCGGGACAGGCATGAAGACGCATCCTGAGCACCGGCCGCCACGACTGGCTTTCGGCCAGATCTGGAACATGTGTTTTGGCTTTCTGGGCATCCAGTTCGGATTTGCCTTGCAAACGGCGGAAGTCAGCCGGATTTTCCAGACCCTCGGGGCGCCGCTCGACCAGATCCCGATACTCTGGGTCGCGGCACCGGTGACCGGCCTGATCGTGCAGCCCATCGTAGGCTACTGCTCGGATCGTACATGGACGCGGCTGGGTCGGCGGAGGCCCTATTTCCTCGGCGGCGCGATACTGGCGACAGTGGCCTTGCTCGGCATGCCGCACGCCTCGGTGCTGTGGGCCGCGGCGATGTTGCTCTGGTTGATGGATGCATCGATCAATATCTCGATGGAACCGTTCCGTGCCTTCGTCGCCGATCGCCTGCCTTCGGTACAGCGACCGCTCGGCTACGCGATGCAGAGCTTCTTTATCGGCATTGGCGCTGTCATCGCATCGGTACTGCCATGGCTGCTGGCTCACCTGGGTATCAGCAATGAGGCTGCCGCAGGCACGATCCCGGATACCGTACGGTTCTCCTTTTACGCGGGCGGCCTGGTGCTGTTGCTCGCTGTGGCCTGGACGGTATGGACATCGCCCGAAGACCCGCCGGCATCGCCGATCTTGCACGAACCGCCAGCCATCGACGAGGCGGCGATACGAGGAGCGACACGCGATGGCATCGCCTGGGCGCTAGCCGGCGCGTCTGGCACCTGGGCTGTCGCGCACTATGGTTTGCAACCGTCTTTATACCTGCTCTCGATCGCCTTGCTCGGTTATGGCCTGGCCTTGCTCTGGCTAGCGCATACACGCAGTCGCGGCATGCTGGCACACGTGCTTGCCGATTTGCGTACGATGCCCTCGACCATGCGCCAACTGGCGTGGGTGCAGTTGTTTTCCTGGTTCGCCATGTTCGCCTTGTGGATTTATGCTACCGCGGCGGTGGCCGATACGTATTTTGGCAGCGCCGACCCCACTTCGAAGGTATACAACGAAGGCGCCAACTGGGTCGGCGTGCTCTTCGCCGTCTACAACGGCTTCGCCGCACTGGCCGCTTTGGGCATCGCGCCGATGGCACGCCGGTTCGGGCCGCGCGTCAGCCACGCGATCAATCTTGCGCTCGGTGGCGTGGGCATGCTCGCCTTCTTATCGATCGGGCGCCCGGAATGGCTGCTTCTCCCCATGCTTGGTATCGGCGCGGCCTGGGCATCGATCCTCTCGCTGCCCTACGCCATGCTCTCGGACCAGTTGCCCGCCGCCAAAATGGGCGTGTATATGGGCATCTTCAATTTCTTCATTGTGATCCCGCAGTTGGTTGCCGCCAGCGTGCTCGGTGCGCTGCTCACGCTATGGTTCGACGGCAAGCCGATCGGTGCTCTCGCCCTGGGGGGCTTGAGCCTGCTCCTGGCCGCCTTGTGCACCTTGAAGGTACGCATCGCCAGGTCATGAATCCGATAGTACGCACTCGCATCTGGGCACGGGGCATGGCTGCACGCGACCGGCTCGCCGCCTAGCATGGCATGGAAGCCGGCAAGCCGCCGGTATGCGCGGATTGGCAGCACGTGACGATCGATCTCGACCGACCCTACCCGCTTACCTCGCAACAGATCGACGCGTTCCGCCGCGATGGCTTCATCCGGCTCAAGGACGTTTTCAATGCTGCGGAACTGGCCCATTACGGCGCCGAGATCACCCGCCTGACGATTGCACTGAACACGCAGACGCTGCCATTGGAACAACGAAGCACGTACGACCGGGCTTTCCTGCAGATCATGAATCTATGGGAGAACAGCGAGCATGTACGCCAGTTCGTTTTTGGCCGCCGCCTCGCGGCGCTTGCGGCGGCGCTGCTGCAAGTCGATGGCGTTCGTCTGTACCATGACCAGTCACTCTACAAGGAACCAGGTGGCGGCATAACGCCAGCACATGCCGACCAATACTATTGGCCGGTCGATAGCGATCGCACGGTCACCGCCTGGGTGCCGCTGCAGGCGGTGCCGGCAGACATGGGGCCGCTGGCGTTCTTCGCCGGCAGCCAGCACGTGGAATTCGGCCGCGAACTGGAGATCTCCGACGAGAGTGAGCGCGAGATCACGGCGAACATGGAGCGCCACGGGTTTCGTATCGTGGACGAGCCATTCGCATTGGGCGAAGTCAGCTTCCATCTCGGCTGGACTTTCCATCGTGCCGGAGCGAATCGTTCGACCGCACCGCGCTCTGTCATGACCGTGATCTACATGGACCGCGACATGGTACTCAAAGAACCGGTCAATGCCATGCAGCGTTCCGACTGGGAACGTTGGTGCCCAGGCGCAGCGGTCGGCGCGATCATCGATACACCGATGAATCCCGTGTTATTCGAGCATGTGCCATGAACGCGGGAACGCTGCGCGGCCCTGCACTGATCGCCAATGGCCAAGGCCGCTTTGCGCTGGAAACCGTCGAAGTGGAACCGCCGCACTTCGGCGAAGTGCGTGTGGCCATGGCCGCAGCCGGCGTCTGCCACACCGATCATGCCTCCATGCGTTGGGCCGGCCCTTTAGTCATGGGCCATGAAGGCGCCGGATATATCGAACAGATTGGCGATGGTGTGGAAGGCCTGACCGTCGGCCAACCCGTCTTGCTTAATTGGGCCATTCCTTGCGGCCATTGTTTCCAGTGCGATCTCGGGGCCGAGGCGCTCTGCGAACGCACGCATGAACTCGATGTAGCGCACCTCGGAACGAGCCGCGCACACACCGGCGCCACGCGCTTGCGTGGCGAACCGGTGCAACGTGCATTTCATCTGGGCACGTTCGCCCATCACACGGTGGTTCGTGCCGAAGCCATAACGCCGTTGCCCCACGACATGCCGCTGGATCTCGCCTGCATCCTGGGCTGCGCTGTGATGACAGGGGTAGGCTCGGCAGTGAACGTAGCCGCGGTGCTGCCGGGCGATTCAGTCGCCGTGATCGGTTGCGGCGGTGTCGGCCTGAATGTCGTCCAAGGTGCGCGCATCGCGGGCGCGAGCACGATCGTCGCCATCGACCGTGTGCGCAGCCGCTTAACTCGCGCGCGCGCCATGGGTGCCACTCACACATTACTGGCCGAAAGCGACGATCCGCGTGCCGAACGCCTGATCGCCGCCGTGCGCGATATCGTGTCGCGCGGCGTGGATCATGCCTTCGAAGCCACAGGCGTCGCCGATCTGGCTTTCCTCCCGTTGCACATGGCGCGCCATGGCGGCAATGCCCTTCAGGTAAGCGGCGCGCACGGCCCGGCGACATTGGAATTGCCACGCCTGTTCTGGAACAAGCGCTATATCGCACCGCTCTACGGTGGCTGCGTTCCGGCACGCGATTTCCCGCGCCTGTTCGACTGGATCGCACAAGGACGCATCGATCTGGCCAACCAGGTAACTCATCGCTATCGCCTGGACGAACTGGAGCGCGCGTTTGCCGACATGCATGACGGTCGTGCCGGCAAGGTCGTACTACGCATCGCATGAACGCATTCCGCACCGTCGAAGCCTCCGATCCGCACATCGACACGGTTGGCTTGCGCTTTGCCACCGTAAAGAGCGCCGCTTTAGGACGACGTGCCGATGTCACGCTGTTCGTGCCAACGCAGGCCGAGAATGCCAACGATCTGCCTGTCGCGGTGTTACTGCATGGGGTATACGGTTCCCACTGGGCCTGGGCGCTGAAAGGTGCGGCTCACGTGACTGCCATGCGCCTGATCGACGCGGGCGCACTACCGCCATTGGCCCTGTTGATGCCTTCCGATGGACTGTGGGGCGACGGCTCGGGTTATGTTGCGCACGCCGATCACGACGCCGAACGCTGGATCATCGACGAGTTGCCGGCCCTCGCCTGCTCTCTGATTTCCGAATGTACCGAACGTTCGCCTTTGCTGCTGGCCGGCCTCAGCATGGGAGGCTTCGCCGCACTGCGCCTGGCTGGCAAGTATCCGGCACGCATTACTGCCGCCGCGGCCTTGTCCGCGGTCACCGAGATCGCCCAGCTGGATGCCCTGATCGAAGAAAGCCTGCATGATTGGAGCGACGCACCGGCCGATCGAAGCG
>NZ_DATCRY010000076.1:0-15765 GCF_036568765.1 Dyella sp.
TCCTGGAACAGTTCGTCCGCCACATGCCGATCGTGCGCGGCACGCAGCAGGAACCGGTAGAGCATGCCGCGATGACGCGCATACAAGGCCTCGAAGGCGGCAACGTCGCCTTGCGCATAGGCCAGCATCAGCGTTGCATCCTCGTCCACGGCGACATCCATGGGCCAGAGGTTACGAGAAAGCGCATGGCCTGCGCCAGACGCCGATCAAGGGATCGTCGGCCCCGGTTCGGGATGGCGAAAATCCCTCGGTGCCAGCGATCGGATCAGGCGGAAGACGCCCTCGTGCACCTTGCGCGGCATCACCACGTCCAGCACCGTGGTCTCGTGCGGCCCAAGCAAGTCGAGCAGGTCGTCGGCGGGATGCGTTTGCGCGATGGCATGGTGTACCAGTCCTTCGAGGTCGACTGGTTGTATCAGCGCACCATAGGGCCGGTGTGCATCGAG
Source organism: Dyella sp. (assembly GCF_036568765.1). Taxonomy (GTDB): domain Bacteria; phylum Pseudomonadota; class Gammaproteobacteria; order Xanthomonadales; family Rhodanobacteraceae; genus GSA-30. The sequence continues at coordinate 447 of NZ_DATCRY010000076.1, forward strand.
CGCCGCGCGCAGCGTCTTGCGGCTGTTGCGCGGGTCGCCGATACGCTCGCTACCAGCCAGCACGGCATGATTGAGGAACAGGGCGATGACATGCCTGGCATGCGAATGCGCCTGGCGGTCGAGCATGAAACCTTGCGGCATCCAGTCAGGATTCGACGGAGTGCCCGCCTGTAACAGGAACCGCGCATCGGTCAGTGGCTCGTCCGTTTCGTCGGTCAGCCGTACCAGCAACAAGCTGCACGGATCGTGGATGTGCAAGCGCGGCGGAAACGGCCCCGCCGGCTCGAATTCCACCCGGTCGCGATCGCGTGCGGCGTTTTCGACAGCGAATGCGTCGCATAGCTCGGCATAGCTGTTCCGATCGAATACGCGCAGGCAACGCAATATCGCATCGATGGTCGGCGTCGTCGCCGCTGCCATGATGCCGTGCCGCTCGCCCGAATGAGCCGCGCCGGCGATCAGCTTGAACGCGCTGCGCGGCGCACGCCTCACATTCAAGCTCAACGTATCGGGATTTTCAGCGCGTCCCTTGCTCAGCACGGCATGTCGCGCATTCAAATTGGCCGCAGCGATGCGTACGACGCCATCCGAGCCGTCCTCGCCCGTATAGCTGTTGATGTGGTCGTACATGGCACGGTCGGGCCGGTCGCCGGTAAGTACGAACAGAAACTGTCCCGCATCGGCCGGATCGTCGCCATGGATATGGTCGAGGTTCAACGACAGCGACTCGGTGCTACCCAGTTCGAGCCAGTCGAGTATGCGCCGGCCGGGTTCGATGCCTTGGAACCAGGCTTGGAGCCGGCTTACGGAGCTCTTGCCCAACTGAGCAAGGGCGGAGCCGAAATTGGCTGGCGCCAGCATCACCAGGTGACTGAGCCTTATCGTGCTGTGTATGGCCGGCCGCTCGCGCTGAGCGCGCAGCCATTCGCGCACCAGCGGCCCGCCGGTGGAATGGGTGATACAGGCGAACTGGGCATCGTGCAGATGCAATTCGCGCAAGGCGCGATCGAAGCCGCGCACCAGGTCGGCCATGGTCACTGCATCGTCGAAGCTCACATACTCCGACAGCCACAGGTCGGCGATGCGCAAGGGCAGGCCTTCGGCGGCGGCGCGTTGTTGCAGGCGTGCGGGCAGGTCGCCATAGGTGGATGTGTGGGTAACACTCCATCCGTGCACGAAAACCAGCGTGGTCATGAAAAGCGATCCGTCGGTTAAGCTTTGGGGAGGACTTCAGGGAGATTTGTCATGATATTGGGCCTATGTGTCCTCTTGTTGTGCATGGGTTTGCTATTGCGTCGTTGGCGTCGCCGTCGCAGCGGTACCTTGGCGATTGGCGCGGCCGTGGTGTTCCTGGTGCTGACTGGCTGTGGGCCGCTGAGCCGATGGATGCTGCACGACCTGCAGGACGCCTACGTCACGCGCGAGCCGGTGACATGGTCAGAGCGCAACGCCATCGTCCTGCTTGCGGCCGGCTCCGAACGTCTCCCGGATGAGCAGATCGAACCGACGCTGTTTGCCTATGGGCGCATCGCCACGGCGCTGGCGATGTATCGCGATTGCCACGCCAGCGGACACGATTGCAAGCTGCTCGTCACTGGCGGCGATCCGCAACGTCACGGTACCGCCGAAGCGGTGGTCTACGGTCGGTTGCTGGAAAGGATGGGGGTTCCAGTGAGCGACCAGATCGTCGAATCGCGCAGCAACAGCACCTGGCAGAACGCGCAATTCAGCAGGCCTCTGCTGGAAAGCTATCGACCGGGGCGTATCTGGCTGGTGACCTCGGGAATCCACATGCGCCGGAGTCTGCTTTACTTCGATCATTTCGGCATTCGCCCGCAGCCGGTGCGCGGGGACTACGTTCATGCTTCATGGGGTGTATGGCCGTCGACCTGGAATGTCGCACTGGCCGATGCGGCCTTGCATGAGTATCTGGGGATCGCGCGTTATCGGGTTTACAACATGCTGGGGATGAATGCGCCAAGAAGCCCCGCACTCGCTACAGAAAAGTAGCCAGCACTCCCTCCCTGTTCGCAGGGGAGGGAGCAAAAGCGCTCAACTCTCCCGCATCACCATTAACCGCAGTTCGCTCATATCCTCGATCGCATAACGCACACCTTCGCGTCCCGCACCCGATAACTTCAGGCCGCCATAGGGCATGTTATCCACGCGAAAGCTCGGGATGTCGTTGACGATCACGCCGCCTTGTTCCAGCTCGTCCCAGGCGCGCATCGCATGCGCCAGGCTGTCGGTAAAAATACCGGCCTGCAGTCCATAGTCCGAATCGTTGACCATCGCTACCGCTTCATCGAAGCGCTTGAACGGTGCCAGCAAGGCAAAGGGACCGAATGCTTCGAGCCGGTTGACCTTGGCATCGGTCGGCACGTCCTCCATCAGCGTCGCCTCCAGCATCGCGCCCTTGCGCTTGCCACCGCAAAGCAGCTTGGCTCCGCGCTTGCCGGCCTCGTCGATCCACCTCTGCAAACGCTCGGCCGCCGCCTCATCGATCATCGGTCCGATAAATACATCCTTTTTCTTTGGATCGCCTGCCTTGAGCTTGCGCGTGGCGGCAACCAGCTTGCGCTTCAAGGCCTCGTAGATCGACGCATGCGCATAAATGCGCTGGACACTGATGCAGCTCTGCCCGGACTGATAAAACGCCCCGAAGATCAGGCGGTCGACGACGCGATCGAGCTTGGACCCTTGGTCGGCATCGATAATGCACGCCGCATTACCGCCCAACTCCAGGGTCACCTTCTTGTTGCCCGCCTTGGTCTTCAAATCCCAGCCGATCTGGCTGCCGGTGAACGACAACAACTTGAAACGCGGGTCTTCGACCAGCGGCGAGGCGTGCTTGCCATCCAGCGTGAGGATCGAGAACGCCCCCTTGGGCAGATCGGTCTCGGCCAATACCTCACCGATGATCAATGAGCCGATCGGCGTGCGCTCGGCCGGCTTGAGCACGAACGGGCAGCCGGCCGCGATTGCCGGTGCCACTTTGTGCGCCACCAGGTTGAGCGGGAAATTGAATGGCGTGATAAACGATACAGGCCCCACCGGTACGCGCTTGGTGTAGCCGTGATAGCCGTTCAAGCGCTCGGCGATTTCCAGATTGATGGTCTCGCCGTTGATTCGCACGGCTTCTTCAGCCGCGATGCGGAACGTCTCGATCAGCCGGGTGACTTCACCGTCGGCATCCTTGATCGGCTTGCCGGCCTCCACGCAAAGGGCATAAGCCAGCTCCTCACGGCGCTCGATGAAGCGATCGACACAATGTTGCAGCACGGCCTGCCGCGCCCACGGTTTGAACTGGCGCATCGGTACGGTTGCCTTGACCGCGGCAACAATGGCCTTTTCTACCGCGTCGGCATCCGGCACGGCCACGCGGGTGGCACGCTTGCCGGTGTACTTGTCCACCACGTCCATACTTTCTTTGGACGTCTGCGGCTTGTTTGCCAGGTAGTACGGGTAACTCTTGGCCAGCATAAAAAGCTCCGGATCGCAAAAGTCGCGTTGCAGGATGCCGTCAGTCGCGTGTCGTGGGTGTGAGATCGTCGACGACGCGCAGAGGCAGTTCGCCGTCGGCCAGGCGCGCGCGCAAAGGCGTTGAAGGGGCGACACCGGCGGCCGAGCGCACGACGCGCCCTTGGGCATCGAAAAGAATGGCGTAGCCGCGTTCGAGCGTGGCCAGCGGACTGACCGCATGCAGTGTGCCGCCGGCACGGTCGAGTGCGTGGTGGCGACGTTCGAGTACCGCGGCGATAGCGCGGCGCAAGCGCAAGTCCTGCTCAGCCAGACGCCGTTGCAAAAGGGGAAGGCGCTGCCGCGGATGACATGCGAGCAGGCGCGCATGCAGCCGTTCCAGCCGATGCAGGCGACGCTGGCCACCGTCGCGCTGCGTCGCGTGCAAGCGGCGCAACAGATGCGTCAGGCGCTCCAGGTCGCGTGCCAGCCTTGCTTGCGGTCGTTGCGCCTGCAAGCGTGCATGCAGATGATCGGTACGCTGGCCCAGTGTGTGCAGCCGCCGTTCCTGCAAGGACACCAGGCGTTGTTGCATCTGGCGTAAATGGCGCAGGCTGGCCCCGCGATCGGGTACCAGCAGCTCGGCAGCCGCCGAAGGTGTCGGTGCACGCAAGTCGGCGACAAAGTCGGCAATCGAAAAATCCACTTCGTGGCCCACCGCCGAGACCACCGGTGTGGCGCTGGCGTGGATCGCGCGTGCCACCCCTTCGTCGTTGAACGCCCACAGGTCTTCCAGCGAACCGCCACCGCGGGTCAGCAGGAGCACATCATAGCGAGCGCTCTGCGATGCCTTGCGCAACATCGCCGCGATCGCCGGCGGTGCTTCGCGCCCTTGAACCGGGACGGGCAGCACCTCCACGTCGACCAGCGGCCAGCGTCGTGCGAGCACGCTGAGCACGTCGCGGATCGCCGCGCCGGTTGCCGACGTGATGACACCGATGCGTTTGGCGTAGTGGGGCAGGGGGCGCTTGCGTTCCGGGTCGAACAGGCCCTCGGCTCCAAGCTGCGCCTTGAGCCGCTCGAACTCGCGCCGCAGCGCGCCTTCACCGGCCGGTTCCATCTGCTCGGCAACCAGTTGGAACTCGCCGCGCGGTTCGTACAATCCCACGCGTGCACGCAACAGCACATGCATGCCATCGACGGGCTTGAAGGTGAGCCGCGCGGTTTTGGGGCGGAACATCGCGCAGCGGACCTGTGCCTGGCTGTCCTTCAGGGTGAAATAAAGATGGCCGGACGCCGGCCGCGCCACGTTCGACAGCTCACCTTCGATCCAGACCAGCGGCAGGGCATCTTCCAGCAGCCCGCGCACCAGCCGGTTCAGGGAGCTGGGGGTCAGGATCTGCCGGGGCGGCGGACCGCCCTGGTCGTCGAAGTCATCGGGGCTGCGCATGAAAGCGCGAGATTAACACGATCCCAGGTGGGCTTCAGGTCTTTCTCGACAGTGGCTTACGGCTATTCCTTAAAGCATTGTCTTCACGGGGATTCGTCCGCTTCCTGCATGCGTCGCCGGTGCCGCCGCCGCATGCGCCACGTGCGAATGCCCAGGTTCAGTGCGAACCAGGCGGCAAAAAGGCCGACGGGCCAGCCGATGGCCGCAGGCCACAGGATCCCGACAATGGCCAGCGTGGTCAGCGCCAGGGTGCCGACCAGCAAAGGGCCGGTTTCGGTATCGCCCAGCACGCGCCGGTTGCTCAAGGCCGCGCTGACGCTATTGGCCAGTCGCAAGGCGCCGGCAGCGGCCCGGCTGGAACTGCCGGCGCGATCGCCGGGACGGCGGCGCGGTCGCGGCTCGCTGCGGCGCACGCCCTCGCCGGCACGTCGGCGCCGCGGTGCCAGTACGATCTCGGTCGCATTACCCAGGTCACGTTCGTATTGCTCGGCCAGCAGCTGGGCAAAGTCGGCATCTTCCACCGCGACATCGATCTCGCGATTGTTCAGCCAACTGGCGATATTGAGATTGGACGAACCCACGCGCGCCCATCGCCCATCGGCTACCGCGGTCTTGGCGTGCAACATCGAGCCGTTCCACTCGAATACACGGATACCGGCCTTGAGCAAGGGGCGATAGCTCGAGCGCGACATGCCCGCTACGACGGGAATATCGCTGCTGCCTGGCACTAGCAACCGGACATCCACGCCATCGAGTGCCGCCGCGGCCAGTGCCTGTACATAAGGCGCCACGCCGACGAAGTAGGCGTCCGTCAACCAGAGCGTCTTGCGCGCCATCGCCGCGACCTGCTGATCGAGGCGATACATGCCTGCTGTCGCCGGCTGGGTCGCGATCACGCGCAACTCTACCTTGCCGGCCTCGGGTATCTCGAACGGTTCGGTTTCGGACAAGGGCGTGCCCATGCTGCGCCAGCTATCGGCGAAAGCCGCTTCCAGCTCGGCGACCGCCGGGCCGTGCAACATCACGCCGGTATCTCGCCACGGCTCGCTGCCACGCTTGGGGTCGCCCAGCCATTTGGCGCTGATACACACACCCGAGAGCGAACCGACACGACCATCGACGACCAGCAACTTGCGATGGTCGCGGCTGATCCAGGCGAGCGGCTCGCCCAGCCGGGGCGGATTGAACACCCGCACCTGACCGCCGGCGTCTCGCAAGGGAGCCCAGAAGCGCGAACGCGATTGCCCCAGGCAGCCCATCCAGTCGGCGATGACCGCCACCCGCACGCCTTGTCGTGCGCGCTCGACCAATGCATCGCGAAACGCGCGACCGACATCGTCGTCGCGGACGATGTAGTTCTCCAGATAGATACGTTCGCGCGCCTTGCCGATCGTCCCGAGCCACGCATCGAAATGCGCCCGGGCATCGATCAACAGTTCGATGGCGTTCCCGCCGAGCAAGGGTGCACCGGCTGCGCGGCTGAGTGCCTGCTCGGCAAGCAGGCGTTGGTTGGAAGACATCGAGGCTGACATAGGGCTGAGTGTAGGTGACGGGAGGGTATGCGCAATGTCTCCGGCTTCTGTCATGATCGCCGCCATGCCGATCAGCCATCGCCATACGGATGCGGAGCTGTGTGCGCTGGACATCATGGCGCGTCTGGGCTCGACCCTGCGCATTGCCGCGCCCTTGGGCCTGGGTAAGCCGCATGGGTTACTCAATGCCCTGTATCGACTGACCGCTGCCGACACGTCTTGTTCGATGCGCTTGTATACGGCGCTTTCACTGGCACGCCCACGGCCCGCGTCGGGATGGGAGGCGCGGTTCCTGCAACCCTTTCTGGATCGTCATTTCGGCGAGGATTACGAAGACCCGCTTTATGCGCTCGACCAGGCGCGCGACGCCTTGCCCGGCAACGTCGCGGTGCACGAGTTCTACATGCAGTCCGGGGCGTTGCTGCATGCCGATAGCGCCCAGCGCGACTACATCAGCCAGAACTATACCCATGTCGCACGCGATCTGGTCGAACAGGAAATCAACCTGCTGGTACAACTAGTGGCGCGACGCGACACGCCCGATGGTCCGCGCTACAGCCTGTCGTGCAATCCCGACCTGACCCTGGATTTTCTCGATCGGGTCAAGGCTTCGGGCAAGACACGTCCGCTTTGCGTGGCCGTCGTGCATCCGCAACTCCCCTATCTGGGTGGCGATGCGGAAGTCGGTGCGGATTTCTTCGATGTCGAACTGGTACCGCCGCAGTCGCCACGTCTTTTCGCCGTGCCGCGCGCACCGGTGGATGTCATTGAATACGCGATAGGCCTGCATGCCAGCGCCCTGGTCAAGGATGACGGTTGCCTGCAGATCGGCATCGGTGCTTTGTCCGATGCCCTGGTCAAGGCCTTGCTGCTGCGGCAGCAGGAGAACGTGCCATGGCGCCGTGCCCTGGTGGCACTGGATGCTTCGCGCGGTACGCATAAGCTGGCCGCGCGTGGCGGTGGTCTGGCGCCATTCGTCAAAGGTTTGTACGGCGCCAGCGAAATGGTCATGGACGGTTTCATGCAATTGGCCCGTGCCGGCATCCTCAAGCGCCGTGCCTGGGACACCCTGGCACTCGAACGCGCCGCTGCGGAAGGGCGGTTGGATGCGAACACCCCGGGTGGGCACTATCTGCGTGGCGCGTTTTTCCTCGGCTCGCGCGAATTGTATGAATGGCTGCACGCCACCGAAGCAAAGGATCCCGACGCGATCGACATGTGCCGGGTGAGCAACGTCAACCAGCTCTATGGCGATCATCAGGCACTGGCGACCTTGCAGCGGCGCGGCGCGCGTTTCTTCAATACCAGCATGATGGCGACCTTGCTCGGTTCGGCGATTTCCGACGGACTCGACGACGGCCATGTGGTCAGCGGTGTAGGCGGACAATACAACTTCGTCGCGATGGCGCACGAACTGCCCGAAGGGCGCTCCATCCTGATGCTGCGTTCCACGCGCACGGTGCGTGGTGCCGTGCAATCCAATATCCGCTGGAACTACGGGCACACCACCATACCCCGCCATCTGCGCGACATCTTCATCACCGAGTATGGCGTAGCCGATCTGCGCGGCAAGACCGATAGCGAATGCATCGAAGCCATGCTCGCCATCACCGATGCCCGGTTTATCGACGCGCTTTGCGCGGAGGCCAAGGCCAACGGCAAGCTCGCCGCCGATTTCCAGCCACCGGCCAATTGGCGGCGCAACACGCCCGAGCAATTGCGCGAAGCATTGACGCCCCTGATCCGCAAAGGCTCATTGCCGCGGTTTCCCTTCGGATCGGATTTCACCGACGTCGAGCAGCGCTTGCTGGTTGCGCTCGGTTGGCTTAAAGAGGCCAGCGTCGGTTTGCGTGGCAAGTTCGAGCTGTTACGGGCTGCGCTGCGTCCGGGCGAGGTAGTGGACGGTGAGGACGAGGCCTTGCAGCGCATGGGCCTGGCCGATGCCCATGGGTTCAAGGATCGCTTGCAGCGGCGCTTGCTGCTGGCCGCTTTGCGCCGAAACGGAGTTGTAGCCCCCGCCGCCAAATAGGCACCCCCTAACGCGTCGTCCCAGCGAACCCCGCAAAAGGGGGCGTCATGCCGGGACCCGGCGACTTTCCACCGGTAACGGCGACAGGCACCGGATCCTGTCTTCCGCCGGGACGACGAAGAGCAGGGGGGGCGACCAAAGCGCTCCAGCTCGCTCGTTGGCCGTCATGAACCCGCCCAAGGCATGAAGTATCCTTGGAGGTATCCCAAGCCGCCTTTTCGGTGGCCCCCAAGCTTTCTGGTTCCCTACATGAGCGTGATCGAACAGCCTTCCTCCTCCCGGGCAGCCATCGCCGCCCCCATGCCGCGCCGTCCCAGCGTCGGCGTGCAGATCGGCAAAGTCATCGTCGGCGGCGGCGCGCCGATCGTGGTGCAGTCGATGACCAATACCGACACCGAGGATCCGGCCAGCACCGCCAAGCAGATTGCCGAACTGGCCCGCGCCGGCTCCGAGCTGGTGCGCATCACGGTCAACACGCCGGCGGCTGCCGCGGCGGTGCCGCGCATTCGCGAGCGCCTGGACATGATGGGCGTGAACGTGCCGATCATCGGCGACTTCCACTATAACGGCCATCAATTGCTCGAAGGCGAACCGGCCTGTGCCGAGGCCTTGGCAAAGTACCGCATCAATCCCGGCAACGTCGGTTTCGGCAAGAAGAAGGACAGCCAGTTCGCTGCGATCGTCGAAAAGGCCATCCAGTACAACAAGCCCGTACGCATCGGCGCCAACTGGGGTTCGCTCGACCAGAGCATGGTCGCTACCTTGATGGACGAAAATGCCCATCGCGCCGAGCCGTGGGATGCCGCGCATGTGGCACGCGAGGCGTTGATCCGCTCCGCGCTGGATTCGGCCATTCGCGCCGAAGAGATCGGCTTGCCGCGCGACCGTATCATCCTTTCCTGCAAGGTCTCCGGGGTGCAGGAACTTATCGCGGTCTATCGCGACCTGGCCTCGCGCTGCAATTACGCGCTGCACTTGGGGCTGACCGAAGCGGGCATGGGCTCCAAGGGCATTACCGCCTCCAGCGCCGCGCTGGCCGTGCTGATGCAGGAAGGCATCGGCGACACCATCCGTATTTCGCTGACGCCCGAGCCCGGCGCGCCGCGCACTGGGGAGGTCGTCGTGGCGCAGGAACTGCTGCAGACCATGGGCTTGCGTGCGTTTACGCCACTGGTTACGGCCTGCCCAGGCTGCGGCCGCACCACCAGTGAATTCTTCCAGGAACTGGCCAAGACGGTGCAGGAGCACGTACGCGAAAAAATGCCCGAGTGGCGCGTAAAGTACGACGGCGTAGAAAACCTCACCCTCGCGGTGATGGGTTGCGTCGTCAACGGCCCGGGCGAATCCAAGCACGCCAACATCGGCATCTCGTTGCCGGGTAATGGCGAAGCGCCGTCGGCACCGGTATTCATCGATGGCGAGAAGGCCATGACTCTGCGTGGCGAGCGCATCGCCGAAGAGTTTGTCGACATTCTCGATAATTACGTCGCGCGCAAATATGCCGCGCGTGGCGCGTGATCTGCAGGAGCGAACAGAGAGGAGTAGGGAGTGAGTAAAAGCCCGCACACGTGCGAGCCTTCTTTTATTTCCTCACTCCTCTCCCTCGCTTCTCAAAGTCAGGCAGCCGGACGCCATCCTCATGACCCATACCGACACCCACGAACAGACCATCGTCGATGTCTGGCAAGGCCACGCCGAGCCCTGGACACGCGCGGTACGCGAAGGCCGCATCGAAAGTCGGCGTCTGGTCACGGATGCGGCGATCGTTCGTGCGGTGCTTGCGCTTGCTCCGCATAGCGCACTCGATATCGGTTGCGGCGAAGGCTGGCTGGCGCGCTGCCTCGCCGAAGAAGGTATCCGGCCAACCGGTGTCGACATGGTGCCGGAACTGATCGAAGCGGCCCGCGCGCACGGCGGCGACTTCCGCACGCTTTCCTACGCGGAACTGGCCCAGGGTGCCTTGGGCGACGCGCGCTTCGACGTGGCTGTCTGCAACTTCTCCTTGCTTGGCAAGCAATCGGTCGACGAACTGCTCAAGGCGATGCCCGTCCTGCTCCATGCTGGCGGTTCGCTGGTTGTGCAGACCCTGCATCCTTGCGCCATCGCCGAAGGCGTATATGGCGATGGTTGGCGCGAAGGTTCCTGGGTCGGCTGCGGTGAGGGTTTCGGACAGGCCGCCCCGTGGTACTTCCGTACCTTTGCCGGCTGGCAGGCCACGTTTGCAGCCGCCGGGCTGTTCATCTCAGGCCTGGATGAGCCCGTTCATCCGCACACAGGCCGTCCCGTATCGATCGTCTTCACACTTCGAGCACATATTTAAGTTTTTTTCGACCTTGCCGGTCTCGCACAACGTTCAAGAATGAGGTATGAAGCAGCTACGGCCTCGTGTTGCAGGGGGCGGTAGCGTGCGCCTATGGCGTCCGACAGGGGAGCTGCAGCCGAGGAGATCAGCGTGAGGATCAAGCCGCAGCTACGTATTGCGTTGATTTACGTCATCGTGTCAGTGCTCTGGATCTGGTTATCCGACCGGATCCTGGTAGGCATATTGCACGATGAGCAGGCGCTCTACCTGGCGATGATCGTCAAGGGCTGGATCTTCGTCATCTGTACCGGCGTGCTCATCTATTGGCTGGTGGCGCGGGATCTCAAGCGAATGGATCGCGTCAACGAGCGGCTACGCGACGGGCATCTGCAAACCTTGCGCGTACTGGTTTCGGCGATGGATATCCGCCATAAGGAAACCGGCGATCATTCCGAGCGCGTCATGCGTATGGCGACCGGCTTGGCCAGGCTTGCCGGCATGCGCGGTCAGGCGTTGCGCAACCTGCGCTTCGGCGCATTGCTGCACGACATCGGCAAACTGGCTTTGCCCGACAGCGTATTGATCAAGCCCGGCCCACTCGATCCGGAAGAAATGTCGATCATGCGCACCCATACGCGCGTCGGCCATGACATGCTCCGGCAGATCGAGTTTTTGCGCGATGCCACCGATATTCCGTTTTCGCATCATGAGCGTTGGGACGGCAACGGTTATCCGCGTGGCTTGCGCGGCGAGATGATTCCCTTGGCCGCGCGCGTTTTCAGTGTGGTGGACGTATGGGATGCGCTCAGCCACCCGCGCGTCTACAAGCCGGCCTGGCCCCAGGACGAAGTGCTCGATTACCTGCACAAAGTCGCTGGCAGTCAGCTCGATCCGCAATTGGTCAAGCTATTCCTGGCCAACTACGACGAACTGGTGGCGTTGGGCGAGAACGAAGAGCCCGAAGCGGTGCTCTTGCGCTGATCAGTCGGCAATCAACCCTTCGCGTTGCAATTGCGACATCAGACGCGGGGTATACGCCGCCCAGCTCCCCGGTTGTCCCGGCAGGTGATTGAGCTGCGCCACCATGCGCAGGAATTGCGCGCGCGGGTATTCCACTGCGCCCATGCTGAGCAGGTGCGGGTTGGTCACCTGAGCGTCGATCAAGGGGAAATCCCAGCCGCGCAGCAAGCGCGCGAGGGCAATCAGGGCGAGTTTGGAACCTCCGCTTTCGCGGCTGAACATCGATTCGCCACAGAACAACCGACCCACGGCGATGCCGTAAATACCCCCCACGAGCTGCTCGTCTTCCCACACTTCCACACTGTGGGCGTCTCCGGACTTGTGAAGGTTTACGTACGCCTGAATCATGGTCGGGATGATCCAGGTGCCGATCTGTCCCGGTCGCGGTGCGGCGCAGGCGTGGACCACTTCGGTGAAGGCGTGATCGACCGTCACCCGCCAATGCCGCCGTGCCAGTAATCGCCGCAAGCTGCGATTGGCGCGCAGCTCGCCGGTATGGAATACGCAGCGCGGATCGGGAGACCACCACAGGATCGGCTCATCGTCGTTGAACCAGGGAAAAATCCCCTGTGAATACGCCGCCAACAAGCGCCGCGCTGACAAATCTCCGCCGAAGGCCAGCAAGCCATTGGGCTCCCGCAGCGCCTCGCGCGGATTCGGAAAGCGTTCCGGCCGTGTGCTGTCAAGTAGTGGCAGAGTGAGGGCTGCGGTCATGGGGTTAGTTAAACCGCTTGCCGCACTGGCTGTAAAGCGGTTCGGTTATGACCGTTCGGCGTATGGACTGTGCTCCAGCAAATCCTGAGCATAGGCATCCATATGCAAGGCCTCGCGCTCCAGTGCCCGGCGCACCGCGTCGCGGAAACCGTTGTCTGCCAGGTAGTGGCGTGAATGCGTACGAACGGGCAGAAAGCCGCGAGCCAGCTTGTGCTCGCCCTGGGCGCCCGGCTCGAAGCGCTGCAAGCCCTGATCGATGGCGTAAGCGATGCCCTGGTAGTAACACAGTTCGAAATGCAGTCCGGGGACATCGACACTCGCGCCCCAGTAGCGGCCATAGAGTGTGTCGCTGCTGCGCACGAACATCGCCATGGCGACGATCGATGCACCATGGCGTGCCATCGACACTTGCACGCGATCGCCGAGCGAACGACCGAGCGCGATGAAGAAATCTTCCGTCAACGCCGCGTGATTGCCCTTGTTGTCGAAAGTGGACAGATACAAGCGATGGATCTGCCGCCATTGTTCGACATCCAGCGTGTCACCGCCACGCATGTCCAGGCGCAAGCCGCTACGCATCACTTGTGCGCGTTCGTTGCGGATATTCTTGCGCTTCTTGTGATTGAGCGCGGCCAGGAAATCGCCGAAATCGGTGTAGCCGCGGTTAGGCCAGTGGAACTGGATATCCGAGCGTGGAAGCCAGTGCTCGTCGAACGCCGGCAAGTCCGCTTCGATCAGAAAATTCGCATGCGCCGAAGAAAGGTTGTAACGATCCGCCTGCGCACGCATCGCCGCGGTCAATGCACGGCGACGCTGGCTCGCCTCGGCACCTTCGCCGACCAGCAGGCGTGCGCCGGTAACCGGCGAGTAGGGCACCGCATTGAGCAACTTCGGATAGTAATCGCCACCGGCGCGCTCCCACGCGTCGGCCCAGCTCCAGTCGAACACGAACTCACCGTGCGAATTGCCCTTGATATACAGCGGTGCTGCGGCGACCAGCTTGCCGTTCTCGTGCACCGCGATGTGATGTGCACGCCAGCCGTAGTCATCGCGAATGCAACCTGTAGCCTCCAGCGCGTAGAGAAACGCGTGCGAGAGGAACGGATTATCGTCCGGGCGCAGCGCATCCCATTCCGAAGCGGGGAGGGCGGCGATGCTGTCGTGGAAATCGATCGAGATCAAGGAGCGAGAAGTGAGTGGAGAGGAGCAAGAAGTGAGTATATGACGGGCCATCTTTGAGGGACTTGCGAGAGGCCGATATTTTTCTGTGGGAGCGACTTCAGTCGCGACGACGGTGCCTCATCGCAAGTTCTTGTCGCGACTGAAGGAGACCTCTAAAAACTGGCTCTTCTGTGGGAGCGACTTTCGTCGCGACAATCGTGCCTTATCGCAAGTCCTTGTCGCGACTGAAGTCGCTCCCACAACGATAGGATCCGCTTTCGCTATATTTGGGCGATTGAGAGGTTTTTAGAGGTTCCCTGAAGTCGCTCCCACAGTATTTGGCTAGCTCACTATGCGGATCAAGGTGCGAGGAGTGCTTTACTAGCTCCTCACTCCTCTCCACTCACTGCTCAAGCCTTCAGGCAACGGGCGTCTGCTGATCCAACCAGCGCTCCGCATCCAGTGCCGCCATGCAACCGAAGCCAGCCGAGGTCACCGCCTGGCGATAAACATGATCGGCCACATCGCCGGCAGCAAACACGCCCGGTACATTGGTCATCGTTGCCATGCCATCCAGGCCCGAGCGGATCTTGATGTATCCGTCGTGCATATCCAGCTGACCGTCGAAAATGCCGGTGTTCGGCGTATGCCCGATCGCCACGAAGAAACCGGTGACATCCAGGTCGCGCGTCGCACTCGTGTTGACATCCTTCACGCGCACGCCCGTCACGCCGGAAGCATCGCCCAGCACTTCGTCCACCGCGTTGTTCCACACCAGCTCGATCTTGCCGGCAGCGGCTTTCTCGAACAGCTTGTCCTGCATGATCTTCTCGGCACGCAGCTTGTCGCGACGATGAATCAGATAAACCTTGCGGCAGATATTGGACAGGTAAAGCGCTTCCTCGACCGCCGTATTGCCGCCGCCGATCACCGCGACATCCTGCTCGCGGAAGAAAAAGCCGTCGCAGGTGGCACAGGCGGACACGCCGCGGCCCTTGTAGTGCTCTTCACTGGCCAGCCCCAGGTACTTGGCGGTGGCACCGGTCGCGATGATCAGCGCATCGGCGGTGTACTCGCCCGAATCGCCCTTCAAGCGGAACGGACGCTGCTTCAAGTCCACCGAATGAATATGGTCGAACACCATTTCCGTGTGGAAGCGCTCGGCATGCTCGGCCATGCGCTGCATCAACTCGGGACCCTGCACACCGTGCACATCGCCCGGCCAGTTATCCACCTCGGTAGTGGTCGTCAGCTGCCCGCCCTGCTGCAGGCCGGTGATCATGGTCGGCTTCAGATTGGCGCGCGCGGCGTACACGGCAGCCGTATATCCGGCGGGGCCGGAGCCCAGGATCAGCAGGCGGCTGTGCTTGGGGGTGCTCATTGTTATAATCCTTAAAGTTTGCTGGCAGCTTGAATCACCATTCGCTCCACCTCCTGCAAAGGTTTCGTAAGACACCGTACCAGGGAGTAGGGAGAACGAGTTTTGAACCCGCAAGGATGGGGAAGACATGCGGCCGATTCAAGGCGCAGGCGGACCTAAACGACTCCGCGACGGCCCCCGTCGCGGTTTTTTGTGTACTGACAGGATCTTCCAATCCCCATGCGTATCGGTATTCCCTCCGAAACCAAGACCCTTGAAGGTCGTGTTGCCC
>NZ_DATCRY010000077.1:0-13236 GCF_036568765.1 Dyella sp.
GACTGGACCCGGGCATCCGTACCGGCGTCAAGGTGGCGGTTGTCGACGCGACCGGCAAAGTGCTGGCTACCGACACCATTTATCCGCATGAGCCACGCAACCAGTGGGATCAGTCGATCGCACGCCTGGCGGTGCTGAGCAAGCAGCATGGCGTGAACCTGATCGCGATCGGCAACGGTACCGCCTCGCGCGAGACCGACAAGCTCGCCGGCGAGCTGATGAAGAAACACGCGGATCTGAAGCTGTCCAAGATCGTGGTCAGCGAAGCCGGTGCCTCCGTGTATTCGGCTTCGGAAGTCGCCGCCAAGGAATTCCCGGATCTGGACGTCAGCCTGCGTGGCGCGGTTTCCATCGCGCGCCGCCTGCAGGATCCGCTCGCCGAGCTGGTGAAGATCGAACCGAAGGCGATCGGCGTGGGCCAATACCAGCACGACGTCAACCAGGTGAAACTCGCACGCGCGCTGGACGCGCGCGTCGAGGACTGCGTGAATGCGGTCGGTGTCGATGCCAATACGGCCTCGGCAGCCCTGCTCTCGCGCGTGGCCGGCCTGTCGCCGTCGGTGGCCGAGAACGTGGTGAAGTACCGCGATGCCAACGGCCCGTACGCCAACCGCCAAGCTTTGCTCAAGGTGCCGCGACTGGGCGACAAAGCTTTTGAACAGTGTGCCGGCTTCCTGCGCGTGGCGCATGGCGACAATCCGCTCGATGCCAGCGCCGTGCATCCGGAAGCTTATCCGGTGGTCGAGCGGATCATCGCCCAATGCGGTCGCGAAGTGCGCAACATCATCGGCGACAGCAGCTTCCTTCGTGGTCTCAAGCCCGAGCAGTTCACCGACGAGCGCTTCGGTGTGCCGACTGTGCGCGACATCCTCAAGGAACTGGAAAAGCCCGGCCGCGATCCGCGTCCCGAATTCGTCGCGCCGAGCTTCGCCGAAGGCGTGGAAGAGCTCAAAGACCTGCGCCCGGGCATGATCCTGGAAGGCCGCGTCACTAACGTGGCGGCCTTCGGTGCTTTCGTCGACATCGGCGTGCATCAGGATGGCCTGGTCCATGTGTCCGCGCTCTCGCACACCTTCGTCAAGGATCCGCGCGATGCAGTCAAAGCGGGCGACATCGTCAAGGTCAAGGTGATGGAGGTGGACTTGCCGCGCCAGCGCATCGGCCTGTCGATGCGCCTGGACGACGAACCGGGCCAGGCCCGAGGCGGCAAGCCTTCGGCCGAGGCCGGCAAGGGTGGCGGTCCACGCGATCCGCGTGGCGGTGGCCGCCCGGGCGGCGGCGCTCCCAAGCCCGCGCCCGCACCGGCCAATAGCGCGTTCGCCGACGCGCTGTCGCGCGCGATGAAGCGCTGAAACGGTAGTTTCAAAAGCAACCCGGGCGCTCGCCGCGTCCGGGTTCGGGCTCAAATGCCCACGCCGTGGGGGAACCGGAGGCCACGGCAAGCGAGCGTTTCAAGCACCGTTACGTCGCAGCGCAGCATGCGCGGACGTACGGAGTGCATTACCGTAACAAACCAATAACAAAACCCTGCAAGGAGCGTTATCCATGCCCCGCACTCGTTATCTGACCGGCGCGATTACTGCCGCGCTGCTTTTCAGCTCTGCCGCTTCCGCCTCCCAGTTCGACAAAGTCGTCGTTTTCGGCGACAGCCTGAGCGATGCGGGCAACATTTCGCTGGCCACCGCTCCACAGGTGCAACCGCCGCTGCGCTTCACCACCAATCCTGGCGTGACGGCAGCGGAAATTCTCGCCGCCAATCTCGGTATGCCGGTTACGCCCTCGCTGGTAGGCGGCACTGACTTTGCTTTCGGTGGCGCAGGCTTGAACAACAATTCCTCGGCCGGCCCGATCCCGACGATTCCGCAGCAATTGCAGATGTACCTGACCGCGACCGGCGGCAAGGCCGATCCTCGCACGCTGTACCAGATGTGGGGCGGCGCCAACGACATCTTCTACCTCACCGCCACCTCGACCGACCCGAATGTGCTGGCCGCAGGCACGGCGGCCGCCGCGGCCACCGAAGTGCAGACGCTCGGCGCGCTGAAGGCCGCCGGCGCCAAGTACGTCGTGGTCTACAACCTGCCCGACATCGGCAAGACGCCGGAAAGCATCGCCGGCGGTCCGGCGGCGCAGGCCGGCGGTACGCAGCTGTCGCTCGTTTTCAATGGCGTGCTCAATGCCGGCATCACTCAGCTGAGCAACAGTGGCCTGAACATCATTCCGGTCAATACCTTCGCCCTGCTCAACGAAGTGATTGCCAACCCGGGTGCCTACGGGTTCACCAATGTCACGCAGCCCGCGTGCGGCGCCGGCTCCAGCTCGGTGCAATGCGGCCCTGCCGGATCGGGCCTGCCCTTCACTTATCCGCAGGGCGCCAACCAGACCTACTTGTTCGCTGACGGCGTGCATCCGACCACGGCAGCGCATGCACTGCTCGGCCAGTACGTCACCTCGGTGATCCGCGCACCCGGTCAGATCTCGCTGCTGGGCGAAGCCCCGCTGGCGGCCAACCAGGCACAGAACCGCGCGATCCGTAACCAGATGCTGGCCGACGAAACCGGCGCCGGCACGCGCTTCTTCGCCAATGTCGATTACTCGCACCAGCGCTTCGACGGTCAGGATATGTCACCGAAGACCACCTCGAACAATGTCGACCTGACCCTCGGCGCGGACGCCAAGGTCAACGAAAACGTCTCGCTGGGCGTCGCGCTGGGCATCGGCCAGCACAATAGCGATTTCGCTGGCGGCGGCGGTTACAAGCTGCAGGACATCAGCGGTATCGGCTATGCGACGTACTACGCTGGCGGTGCCTATGTCGGCGGCTACGTCAACTTCGCCCAGTCGAACTTCTCGGACATCGACCGTCGCATCCAGCTCGGCACGAATCTGCGTGGCGAGACCGGCAAGGACGACGGCTCGCGCGTCGGCGGCGGTTTCACCGGCGGTTACTGGTTCACCTTCGACAGTCTCCGCACCGGTCCGTTCGCCAACGTCGATTGGCAGACGGTCAAGCTCGACAGCTACAACGAAAGCGGTCAGGACAGCACGGCGATGACCTTCGGCAGTCAGCATCGCGATTCGCTGATTTCCACGCTTGGCTGGCGCCTGCAGGGCAACTGGGCGTCGGGCAGCATCACGTGGTCGCCTTATGCCGAAATCGCCTGGAACCACGATAGCAAGGCCGACCCGCGGATGGTCTCCGCCGGCTTGGTCAGCATGCCGGGCGAATTCTCGATCATCGGCTACACCCCGGATAAAACCTGGGGCACGGCGGATGTCGGCGTGAACGCGAAGTTCTCGGAAAACCTGAGCGCGTGGGTCGGTTACAGCGGCCGGTTCAAGGACGACAGCCAAAAGTACAACAGCCTGAACCTGGGCCTGCGCTACGGATTTTGATGAGCAAACCGGGTCGCGCACTGGCGCGATCCGGTGAAGAAAAAAAGCCCGCGAGCCTTACGGTTCGCGGGCTTTTGCTTTCTTGCCTAACGCCTGACAGCGAGCGACCTCACAGGGCTCGCGCGAGGCGCGAGCCGACCTCACTCACTTATTCTTACCGCCTGTCGCCAGGCTCAGGATCGACTGCGCCTGCTTCTGCAGGTCGGCCGCGTCATCGTCGCCCAGCGAATCGATCTTGCCACCGGCCTCGCGCTGCTTGAGCACCACCTTGCCATCAGGAGTCCAGCCGGCACGCAGCGTCGAGCTCGGCTTGGCGTCTTTGCCGGACTTCTTCTGCTGCACGACAACCCACGGCTTGCCGTCCTTATAGGCATAGTCGGTGCTGGTGAAACCCTTGTCGCCGTAGTCGACCTGCTCTCGGATGAACTTCACATTGCCGCCTTCGCGGAACACCTGCCAGCCACGCGAAACATCCTTATCCAGCTTGGTACCGGTAGCGATCTTCATGCCGCCGATGTGCGCCTGCACGTCCTTGAACGCGGCCAGTTCCTTGTCGCCTGCGGTCTGCACCGGCGAGAGGACGATCGAGACCTGGTTGGGGGCGCCCTTGGTCAACACCGGCGACTGCAGGGCCGGCGCGTACTTGTGCTCGCCATCGGTCAGCACGACCTGCACGTTGTAACCGTTGGCCGGCACGACGTCGGACGGATTGAACGTCAGCTCGAACGATTGCGGCATGCTGGTCACCGGCGCGATCGTCTTGGTCGCGAGCGAGGTGGCGCCACCTTCGGTGGACACGTCGACCAGGCTGATTTCCAGCTTGGCATCCGGCGACAGCTGCACCGGGTTCTGCAAAGAAACCGTACCGGTAACGGTATTGCCCGACTGCGCGGGAGCGGCCGCGCTGTTGCCAGCCGCAGGGGCATTATCCGCCGCCGGCTGCTGCGACGTATCGGAGGAAGAATTGCAACCGGCCAGCGCCAGGGCTGCAACCGACATCAGCGACCAAACGATCCTGCGCATTGAGGGACCTCAATCTCTATCGATGAATCAAAACGTGAGAAGCCTCGCCGCGTCGGAACGGGCCGTGGATTTTCACGGGGGAAGCTCAAAGGATAGCCCAAAGAGCACCTGTGCAAAAGTCAATAAAACCAGTGCCATCCATGGAGTTACCGCAATAAGCATAGTTTCTTTCGCAACCATCCCGAAAGTCTCATTGCCTGGCGAGACCAGAGAGGAGCAATATCTTACGTGAAACAAAATTCATGTTGCCGGGTATACAGCGAGTAAACCAAATGCCAACTCGGTCGTTATTCATTGCGACCGTATCCGCAAGACCCACGGATGGATCGTGGCGAGCCTCGTTGTGCATAAGCTTTCGGCACGTGAGCATGGGGCTTTAGTTCGCTGTAATCCATAAAGGTTTTGACTCCAGGGAAGCATCGCGGCGAAAACAAGGAAATATCCCACTCCCCGTCCACGTTTGTTGGAAATTGCGATGAACACGCAAAAGACTACGCATCTCGTCGAAGTCCAGAGCAGTACCTTTGCCGACCGTATTAAAGTGCTGATCCAGCGGGTCGGTAGCGTCACCGAAATCGCGCGAATGTGCGGTTTCTCCGAAGGCGTTGTGCGTAGCTGGCGTGACGGCAACACCGACCCGTCCCGCGCGCGTTGCGTCACCCTGGCCAAGACGCTGGGCATTTCGCTGGTGTGGCTGGTTGCCGGCGAAGGCACGATCCAGACCGAAGCACTCGCTCAGGGTGAAGAGCTCTCCGGTACGGAAAGCTCGCTGGCCCAGCGCCACCGCTCCAAGCTGCGCACTGCCGCCGATACGCTGCAAGCCAGCGGCGTGGCCATGGATCCGACCCGCCTGAACACCGCCCTGCGCATCCTGCAATCCGAACTGGATCTGGCCGAGAGCCGCCTGACCCTGGCCGAGAATGCGGACTTGCTGGCCGAGTTGTACGACATCCTGGGCCCGAATGGAGACGTGGATGCCGCGGCCATGGTGGCATTCAATCACCGGCTGGGCGATCGCATTCGCCGGAACCGTTCGGCAGCCTAGTCTGTAATGTCGGCTCGCGCCTGGCGCGGGCCTGTGAGGAGAAAAAGCCCGTGATCCGAATGGTTCTCGGGCTTTCGCTTTTTCGCCTCACGCCTGACGGCCGCGCCGCGGCCGACCTCATCCCAGCTTCGCTATATCCGCGATCGCCGCAAACTGCGCCTTCAGCTGCCCCAGCAGGGCAAGGCGATTGGCACGCACCGCCGGATCGTCCGCGTTGACCAGCACATCGTCGAAGAACGCGTCCACCGGCACCTGCAGTTGCGCCAGGCGCGTAAGTACCGCAGTGTAGTCGCCAGCCTGGAGCGGCGCGGCGGTATCGGCTGTGGCAGCGACCAGGGCATCGGCGAGATGGCGTTCGGCGTCCTGCTCGAAATGCTTCGGATCGACCGCGCTGCCGACCGGCGGCGCACCGGCTTCCTCGGCCTGTTTGCGCAGGATATTCGCCACGCGCTTGTTGGCGGCGGCGAGACTGGCCGCTTCCGGCCGACGGCCGAATTCGGCAACCGCGCGCAGACGGCGATCGAAATCGGCCAGGCTGGCAGGCTGTACGGCGAGCACAGCCTCGAACTGCTCGCCGGTGAAACCCTGTTCGGCGTAATAGCCGCGTAGACGCTCCAGCACGAAGTCGTACAGCTCGGCAGCCAGTTCGGCGCGACGCTTGCCGGCATCCAACGGCGGCGCCTTGCCGTCCTTGCTTGGCTTGATGCCTGCGGCCAAAGCATTTTCGGGCAACAGTTCCAGCGCTTCGCGCAGGCTGCCCTTCAGATCCAGCTCGATACCGCCTTCGATCAGGGTGCGCGCCAGACCCAATGCAGCACGGCGCAACGCGAACGGATCCTTGTTGCCGCTAGGCTTCATGCCGACGGCGAAGATGCCGGCCAGGGTATCCAGGCGCTCGGCTATAGCCAGCACTTGGCCGACCTTGCCTGTCGCAACGGCATCACCGGCGAAGCGCGGCTGGTAATAGCTATCCAGGGCATCGGCCACCTCGGCTGGCTCGCCGTGATGCGTGGCGTAGTAGCGCCCCATTACGCCTTGCAACTCGGGGAACTCGCCGACCATGCGGCTGAGCAGATCGCACTTGCTCAGTGCCGCCGCACGCGTAGCCTGCCCCGCATCGACACCGATGCGGTTGGCGATCACGCGCGCCAGTTCGGCTACGCGAATGCTCTTGTCCCAGAGGCTGCCGAGCGCCTGCTGGTAGGTTACGTTCTTCAGGCCTTCCTGGTAGTCGGCCAGCGGCGCCTTCAAATCCTCGTCCCAGAAGAACTTGGCGTCGGCGAAGCGCGGGCGAATCACACGCTCATAACCCTTGCGGATCTCGCTCGGCTGCTTGCTGTCGATATTGGCGATGCCGATGAAATGCTCGGTGAGTTTGCCGCCTGCATCGAACACGGGTACGAACTTCTGATTGGCTTCCATCGTGGTCACGAGGGCTTCCGGCGGCACGGCCAGGAATTCGCGCTCGAAAGTGCAGGCAATCGCTACCGGCCACTCGGTGAGATTGGCGATCTCATCGAGCAATGCCTCGTCCAGCCGAGGCACACCACCGGTTTGCGTGGCCACCCGCGCGACCTCGTCGACGATGCGTTGCCGCCGCTCGCGCGGATCGGCCAGCACCTTGGCCGCACGCATGTGATCCAGCCAGCCATCGGCATCGGCAATGTGCACTGGCTGCGGATGCATGAAACGATGGCCGCGCGATTGGCGACCGCTCTTCAGCCCGAGTACCGCGCCATCGACGATGTCGGAGCCATGCAGCATCACCAGCCAGTGCGCAGGGCGCACGAAGCTGTAATCGTGGTCGGCCCAGCGCATCGGCTTGGGGATCGGCAGCCCCTTGAGCGCCTCTTCGACGATCTCCGGCAGCAACGCGGCGACCGGTTGCCCGGGCTTTACGGCCCGGAACACAAACCAGGCGCCCTTGTCGGTTTCCACTTGCTCGAGCTGTTCGACCGTGACACCGCACGATTGCGCGAAACCTTGCAATGCCTTGCTCGGCTGACCCTGCGCATCGAGCGCGGCATTCACGGCCGGACCGCGACGCTCGATGGCCTGTTCCGGCTGATACGACGCTACGCCGGGGATATGGACGGCCAGGCGGCGCGGCGACGCATAGGTCATGGCGCTATCGAGCGCCGCGTCGATGCCACGTTTGGCCAGACCGTCGCAAATGCCACGCGCGAAAGCGCCGGCCAGCTCGTCGAGTGCCTTCGGCGGCAGTTCTTCAGTACCCAGCTCGATCAGCAGCGATTTGGCGGCGCTCATGCAGCCTGCTCCTTGGTCTTGTTCTTTAATCCCGGGAATCCGAGCTTTTCGCGTTGCGCCACATAGGCTTCGGCCACGCTGCGCGCCAATGTGCGCACGCGCAGGATGTAACGCTGGCGCTCGGTCACGCTGATGGCGCGACGCGCATCGAGCAAATTGAAGGTATGACTGGCCTTCATCACCTGCTCGTAAGCCGGCAGCGGCAAGCCCGCGGCAATCAGCTGATTGGCGGTGGCCTCGCACACGTCGAACCAGCGCAGCAGCTCGGGCACATTGGCGTGCTCGAAGTTGTAGGTGCTCTGCTCGACTTCGTTCTGATGGAACACATCGCCGTAGGTCACGGTGCCGTGGGGGCCTTCGGTCCAGATCAGGTCGTAGACGTTGTCCACGTTCTGCAGGTACATCGCCAGACGCTCCAGACCGTAGGTGATTTCACCGGTCACCGGGCGACATTCCAGGCCGCCGGCCTGCTGGAAGTAGGTGAACTGAGTGACCTCCATGCCGTTGAGCCAGACTTCCCAGCCCAGGCCCCAGGCGCCCAGGGTCGGCGACTCCCAGTTGTCCTCGACGAAGCGCAGATCGTGGACCAGCGGATCCAGACCCAGCTCCTTGAGCGAGCCGATGTAGAGCTCGAGGATGTTTTCCGGGTTCGGCTTCATCACCACCTGGTACTGGTAGTAATGCTGCAGGCGATTGGGGTTCTCACCGTAGCGGCCGTCGGTCGGGCGCCGCGAGGGCTGAACGTAGGCGGCTGCCCAGGGCTCCGGACCCAGCGCGCGCAGGAAGGTAGCGGGATGGAACGTGCCGGCGCCCACCTCGGTATCGAGCGGCTGCAACAGCACACAACCCTGGCCCGCCCAGTAGCGGTTGAGGGTCTGGATCACATCCTGAAAAGTACGTGCGGACATGGCTTTCCGTGACCTGGAATAAAGCGGGTTAGTATAGCTCCGACACTTCCGCGGCCGGCACGATAGGCGCGGAACCTTCTGGAGATGTTCGATGGCCGCTTCGCCGCAAACCACCTCCCTGCTTGGCCGCCGCGGCAAGCTTTCGCTGGACGAGATGCTGGCCGCCCTGGTGGTGACCGGCCATGTGGCTGCCGACGATGCCAAGAATGTGCGCATGGGCTCGCGCGCCGGCCGCAGCACAGTCGAACTGCATCCCCTGGTAATCATCGCCAACGCCAAGCTGCCGAACCAGCGCGAGCCCGGACGCCCGCTCAGCGCCGAAGTGCTGACCGAATGGCTGGCCAATCAGGCCGAACTGCCGTACCTGAAGATCGACCCGATGAAGATCAATGTCGGTGCGGTCACCCAGGTCGTGAGCCATGCTTATGCGTTGCGCCACAAGATCCTCCCGGTGGCAACCGGTCCGGGCGAAGTGACGTTCGCCACCTGCGAGCCCTTCGACGGCGCCTGGGCCACCGACCTGGCGCACATGCTCAGGCGCGAAGTCCACCGCGTGGTCGCCAATCCGCTGGATATCAACCGCTATCTCCTGGAATTCTACGGCGTCCAGCGCTCGATCCAGATGGCGCAGGATGCCAAGGGTGCGGCCGGTGGCTACGACTCCTCTGCGATCCTCAATTTCGAGCAACTGGTCGAGCTGGGCAAAAGCGGCGAAGTGGGCGCAGACGATCGCCACGTCGTGCATATCGTCGACTGGTTGCTGCAGTACGCCTTCGAGCAGCGTGCATCGGACATTCATCTCGAGCCACGCCGCGATGCCGGCAAGATGCGCTTCCGCATCGACGGCATCATGCACAAGGTCTTCGAATTGCCACCGCCGGTGATGACGGCAGTGACGTCGCGCATCAAGATCCTTTCGCGTCTGGACGTGGCCGAAAAGCGCCGCCCGCAAGACGGTCGCATCAAGACCCGCTCGTCGGCCGGACGCGAGGTCGAACTGCGTATCTCGACCATGCCGACCGCGTTCGGCGAAAAAGTGGTGATGCGTATCTTCGACCCGGATATCGTCGCCAAAGACTTCGCTCAGCTCGGCTTCTCGACCAGCGAAGATGCCATCTGGCGCGGCATGGTCGAACGGCCGCACGGTATCGTGCTGGTCACCGGTCCGACCGGTTCGGGCAAGACCACCACGCTTTATTCCACGCTCAAGCATTTGGCCACGCCCTCGATCAACGTCTGTACCGTCGAAGACCCGATCGAAATGGTCAGCCCCGAGTTCAACCAGATGCAGGTGCAGCCGTCGATCGACCTGGATTTCGCCGCCGGCGTGCGCACGCTGCTGCGCCAGGACCCCGACATCATCATGGTCGGCGAAATTCGCGATCTGGAAACGGCACAGATGGCCGTACAGGCTTCGTTGACCGGACATCTGGTGTTATCCACCCTGCACACCAACGACGCGCCGAGTGCCGTGACGCGCCTGCTCGATCTCGGTGTGCCGCACTATCTGATCCAATCCACGCTTACCGGCGTCGTCGCGCAACGACTGGTGCGCACACTGTGTCCGCACTGCAAACAAGAAGCCCAGCAGGACCCGCACGAATGGACGGCGCTGACCCATGGCTGGGATCTTCCGGTGCCGGACAAGGTCTACAAACCGCTGGGCTGCCTGGAATGCCGCCATACCGGCTTCCTTGGACGCACCGGCGTGTATGAGATGATGCCGCTGTCCACGCGCCTGCGCGCGCTGATCACGCCGCAGCTCGACCTCGCCAACCTGGGTCGCGCTGCGCTGGAGACCGGTCTGCAGCCGCTGCGCATTTCCGCTGCCGCGCAAGTCGCACGCGGAGTCACCACGGTGCAGGAAGTGCTTACTGTGCTGCCGCCGCCGGAAACCGAGACCGTCGAAAACCCTTGAACCGCATCATGTCCGTGAAACCCGTCCTGATCATTCGTACTGGCCGCGCGCCCGATCCCATCCGAGCTCGCTTCGGCGATTTTCCTCATTGGTTCCGTGTCTCCACGCAATTGGCGCCAGAGCACGTTCGCGTAGTCGATGTGCAGGCCGGCGAGGCTTTGCCTCCTCCCAGGGAAGTAGCGGGTGCGCTGATCACGGGCTCGGCTTCGATGGTCACCGAGCGCCTGCCATGGAGCGAACGCACCGCCGGCTGGATCCGCGATGCCATGGATGCCGAGCTGCCACTATTCGGTGTGTGCTATGGGCACCAGTTGATGGCGCATGCGCTGGGCGGTCGCGTCGATTATCTGCCTGGCGGTCGTGAAATCGGTACGGTCGCACTGGAGACGATCGACGGAGCGCAGGGCGATACCCTCGCTGCAATACTGCCGCACCAGTTCCGCGCGCATGCCACGCACGAGCAGTCCGTGCTCGAAGCACCGAAAGGCTCGCAATCGCTGCTGCGCTCCGATCGTGACGGTAATCATTTGCTGCGTTATGGCGCCAACGCGGTCAGCGTACAGTTCCATCCGGAATTCAACGCCGATGTCATGCGCGCATATATTCATCGCAAGCGTCACGACATGCATCGCGAAGGCTTCGATCCGCACCATACCTATCGTCAGGTTGCGCCGACACCGATCGCACGGCGGTTGTTACGGCATTTCGCGCGGCATCACCGTCTACCGGGGCTTCGTTAAGCTGGCGATCAGCGCCGCGGCGGCATCGGAAACGGGGTAACGACTTTCTGGCCATCGCTGGCGTCGCGAATGGCCAACGCGCCCTTACGCTCGACTTCCTCGATCCGGATCACCGCTTGCATGGGCAGATGGAGCACGCGAGTGTCCTGGAATTCCTCACGCAGGCGCTCTTCGGTCGGATCGACCACGATGCCTTCGCCAGCCGGCTCGAATACCAGTTCGCCCACTTCGGTAAAGCCCCACAAGCTGCTCGACGCCACATGGCGTGCGTAAAGCTCGTAGCACTTGCCCAGATGCAGGAAGGTGACTTTGTAGAGTTTCTTGTTGCGCATGGTGGGTAGTTTAACCGCGCAGCCGTCGGGCAATCGCCGGCCGGGAGAGCAGAGCGAAGACGATGCCGAACAGGAAGCCTGCGATGTGGGTCCACCAGACCACCAGACCGTAACTAGGGCCGGCATAGCTGAACAGCAATTGCAGCAGCACCCAGATGCCGATCAGCAGAAAGGCCGGCACACGGACGAATTCCAGATACAAGCCCAGCGGTAGCACCAGGCCCAGGCGCGTCCGGGGGAAAAGTGCGATATAGGCGCCGAGAATGGCCGACACCGCGCCGCTGCAGCCGATGATCGGGGAGCGCACGCCGGCGAGCGAAATCGCACCGACCAGGTTGGCGAGGATGCCGCCGACGAGGAACAGCGCCAGGAAGCGCAAAGGACCGAGCGCTCGCTCCGCGGGCAAGCCGAAGATCACAAGGAACAGCAGGTTACCCAGAAGATGCAGCCATGCCAGGTGAATGAACAAGGCGGTGAACAGGCGCAGCAAAGCCGGATCGTGCAGTTGCTGCAGAATCGGCTCGTTCGCATCGAAAATGTTCGCCGGCACAGTGCCCCATTCCAGCCATAGCGAGATGCGCTGAGGTGCCGGCAGCAAGGCAAACGTGACGAAACTGACCACGCAGGCCACGACCAGCAGGACCGTAGCCCACTGTGGTTGAGTCCGTTGGCGAGTTTCTACATGGACGAACACGATGTGCTGAAGCTCCGTACGGCGGATTGGCCAAGCACATCATAGGAGAAGAAGGGCTCCGCCAGGAGGCAAATCCTGGCGTATTTGTAGGAATCGGCTTCAGCCGCCCAAGGGCAACCGCATCGCCGTTGATGTACGGTCCTGATCAACCATCTTGTAGCGTATATGTCCCGGTGTTCTGACGAACATCGGGTGCGATCGCGCCACTGTCCTGGGTGTAGATGAACGTACCGGTGTGTTGGGACAGACACACGAGGGTCAGCGTATAGGTGGAGAGCTGCCCGCCGAAGGATTCAGTCGCCGTAATTTGCCCCATGTTGTGAGCGAGCTTCCGATAGGTATACGTGCCGGGAAAGGCCTCGCCCGTGTTGAGAAGATGCGACGTGTAGGTCTCGGCGTCGAATTCCAACCTGTAGATATGGCCCGCATTGGGGTTTTGGCGAGAGTAGGCTTGCGAAACGGCGTTGGTGAACGTTCGCCCGTCGATCTGCGCTGGAACGTTGCAACGTGCGTAGGTCGTTTGTGCGGTGGCTGCCAGCAAGGTAAAGGTAATTAAACGCTTCATCGCCATCGTTTTGATCCTTGATGCGGAGTTCGGAGACACGGCGCGCCGTCTTGAATGCGATAGCGCGCGCAAGGGCGACCATAAGCGCGACGATGAATGATGCAAGTCAGTGAATAACTCAACTATC
This sequence comes from Dyella sp., assembly GCF_036568765.1. GTDB lineage: Bacteria > Pseudomonadota > Gammaproteobacteria > Xanthomonadales > Rhodanobacteraceae > GSA-30. The sequence goes on from NZ_DATCRY010000077.1 coordinate 13,017, forward strand.
TGTTGGTTTTTTTCTTGCCTAGGACTTTTTGTTGTTGCTGCGGAGAACTTTCTTTGTGCGAGGTTTAGTCTGGGGTATGCGGTTCTACGGAGGTGCGGCTGAGGGTGAGAGGGTTCTTTTTCGTGCGGGGTTTCCCCCTCACCCCAGCCCTCTCCCCCGGCGAGCCAGGGGAGAGGGAGCGGACTGAGGCGAGCGTCAGTGCGTCGCACAGGCGTAAAGC
>NZ_DATCRY010000078.1:0-50049 GCF_036568765.1 Dyella sp.
CCGCCGTTACCTGTCATGCCGCGCGGTGCACAATAGGCGGCTTTTCAAGGCCTTCCGCCTTTTGCTCAGGGCCACTGCACATGCTCTGGTCGAATGCCCAGCCCGACAGCCCTGGCTGCCAGGCCACGCAGGCTCGGAAACTTGCTCAACAAGCGCAGCGGCAGCGGTGGCTCCAGCTCGGCGTTTGCACCGCTCAGTACCGGATCGAGAATGCGGTTCTGCACACCGACCTGAAAAGCCTGTGTCACTCGCGTCGGAAACATCCGCCGGCGCTGAACCTGCTCCAGATCCTCGTCATCCAGGCTGCTGCTCTGTAACTTGGGCCCCAGCAAATTCGCCGTAGCGACTGCGTCCTGTACTGCCAGATTGACACCCACACCGCCGACGGGCGACATGGCGTGCGCGGCATCGCCGATACATAGCAGCCCCGGCAGGCTCCATTGCTCCAGGCGGTTGACCTGGACTTCCAACAGCTTGACATCGTCCCAACTGCCGATATCGCCGACATGCGCCGTCAGTTCCTCAGCCAGCGACGCCACTTCCCTGCGGAAACTCTCGATCCCTCGTTCGCGTATCCGTGCAGCCGCGCCTTTGGGAATCACATAAGCACATTGCCAGTAATCGCCGCGATCGAGCATGACCATGATCTGTCCGGCCCCGACATGCGTGAACGAATCACTGAAACGTTCCCGGTCCCGCCGGACGCGGAACCACAGCACGTCGATGGCTGCGCCGGTGTCGTGCAGCTTCAGCCCAGCTTCGTCGCGCAGTCGCGAGTGTCGCCCATCGGCCGCCACGGTAAGAGGGGCGCGAATCTCCCGCTCACCGGCGGCATCGCGTACGCGCACACCGGCGACGCGGCCATTATTCCGCAGCAAACCTATCGCTTCCGTCTGCATCTGCAGGTGAAACGTCGGCAGGTGCCGAGCCTGCTCGGCCAGGAAATTGAGAAAATCCCATTGAGGCATAAAGGCGATATAGGGACAACGCACATTCAGGCCGGTGAAATCGGCAACTTCCACCCGATGCCTGCCGAACCAGCCGGCGATCTTTTCCAGCTTCTGGTGTGGCAGGGCCAGGAAGGCATCGAGCAAGCCCAGCTCGTGCATAAGCTCCAATGTCGAGGGATGCACCGTGTCACCGCGGAAATCACGCAGAAAATCCGCATGTTTCTCCAGCACTACGGTCTCCACCCCGCCCCGAGCGAGTAAATAGCCCAGCATCATACCCGCCGGGCCACCGCCGGAAATGCAGCATTGCGCCTGAATGGTGGTATCTGTCGTCGGCTGCATGGGGATTCTCCGGGATTGGTTTTATTGAACCACACCGCATATAAAGTGGAAGTCTAACGAGGTTCGTGCCTCGACCCTCTACCCTTACGACACATGAGCCAATTCTCGCTGTTTGCCTCGCAGGGACGCGGCGAAGCACTTATCGACGACGCTACTGGGCGGGTCGAGTATCTTCCCGACGCCATCGATCCGGCTACGGCAACTGCATGGTTCGATGAGCTGATCGCCAACGTCGACTGGCAAGCCAATCGGCGCTTGATGTACGAGCGCGAGGTCGATGTACCGCGCCTGATGGCTCATGTGTCCACCGCCGATCCCTCCCTTTCTGCCACTCTGCAAAGCGCACTCGAAGTCGTACGGAGACACTACGACGCGCCATTCAACAGCATTGGAATGAACCTTTATCGTGACGGGCGAGACAGTGTCGCGCCGCACAATGACAAGTTGCAGCAGATGGTATCGGGAATGCCCGTCGTGCTGTTGTCGTTGGGTGCAACGCGCGACATGGTCATCCGCGGCAAGCAACCGCCACACCGCCGAATCGTCCTGCCCCTCCAGGCCGGCAGCCTGCTCAGCATGGACTGGACGTGCCAATTCCATTACGACCATGGCATCCCGAAAACAAGCCAGGTCATGGGACCTAGAATCAGCCTCGCCTTCCGTGTACGCCCGGCCGAAGGCACCTGGGGCGCGGGCCGGCCCTAAGGCTCAGTGCCCCGGACCGCCGCTGGCGAACGGCGGCCGCGCGAACCATATCGCCACCATTGCCACACCGAAAATCAAACCGAAACACCAGAACACATCGTTGATAGCCAACGTTCCGGCCTGCATGTCTACAATTCGGTTAAGCGCGGCATAGTCGGAGCTGTTTTGCAGCCCCAACTGCTGGAACCGATCCAGGTATTCGGTCGTCGCCGCCGCACCCCTGCCCGTGTGTTCAGCCAGCACGGCGTGATGATAAATGCTGCGATGGGTATACATCGTGGTGCTTACCGCCGTAGCCACGCTGCTGGCCAGGGTGCGGAAGAAATTGGCCAAGCCGGATGCGCTCGCCACTTCATTGTCCGGCAATCCGGCCAGAATGATTTGATTAACGGGAACGAAGAACAGCGCCACCCCTATGCCCATGACCATGCGTGGCATGGCCAGATGCAGGTACGACGCCTGGGTATCGAACCCCGCCATCCAGAACGAACACGCCGCGAAGATCGCGAAAGCGGTAGTGTTGAGAATGCGTAGATCGAACCTGTTCTGAAAAGCACCGACCAGCGGGGACAACAGTATGGCCGGCAGCCCTATCGGAGCCACGGTGAAACCGGCCCAGGTCGCGTTATAACCCATGACCTCCTGTACCCAGGTGGGCAGCACCACTGTCCCGCCAAAGAAAGCGAACATCCCCAGAGACAGGCAAAACACACCGACGGCGAAATTGCGGCTGCGGAACAGACCGAGATTGACCACGGGATGATCGTGCATCAGTTCCCAAGCCACCAGGAAGGTGAGACACACAACAGCAACGAGCCCGAGCGCCAGGATCATCCTGGAAGAAAACCAGTCATAGTCATTGCCGTTATCCAGCATGAACTGAAGGCAGCCGATGCCGACTGCCAGAAGAAACAGGCCGACGCCATCTACCGGCAATCGGACTGTCTTGCTTTCGCGGTTGCGAAGCAGCATATAGGTGATCAGCAGTGCGAATAGACCTACCGGGATATTGATAAAAAAGATCCAGGACCAATGGTAGTTGTCGGTAATCCAACCGCCGAGTATCGGGCCGAATACCGGCGCGACCACGACCGTCATCGCCCAAAGCGAAAGTGCCAGAGGCCGCCGCGCAGCGGGATAGTTATTGAGCAACAGGGTTTGCGACAACGGAACCATGGGGCCGGATACTGCGCCCTGGAGCAACCGGAACACGATCAGCATGGGCATCGTGGTCGACAGGCCGCACGCGGCGGAGCAGATGATAAAAAGCAGCACGGAAAAACCGAACGTGCGCACCTCGCCGAAGCGCCGCGCCAACCATCCCGTCAAAGGTTGCATGACGGCGCTGGCCATCGAGTAGGCGCTGATCGCCATGGTACCCTCGGTACGCGAAACCCCGAGATTGCCGGCGATGGTATAGACCGACACGTTGACAATGGAAATGTCCAGCACTTCCATAAATGTCGCCAGTGCCACTCCCGCGGTCAAAGCGACCAGCGCCGCGCCACGCAAAGGTTCTTTGGCCGCAATCGCGTTCGCCATGATCAATGGCTGCGTTGCGGCTTGCCATCGGCACGTACGATCGCCGGCAGGCTGACCGTATTGCGGGCAATGATCGCTTCGGCCCTTCGGTCCGCCTCATTGACCTCGCGTTCGTATACGGCCGTACTGGCCAGTGGGTGATTGCGTATCCGTTCCGACAACACGAGGCCATCGCGGTTATGGGTGTCGGCGTTGACGTAGGTAGACAGACCGATACGTAATGGGTGCCTGGTCAACTCCCTGGGGTCTAGGCCGATACGCACGGGTAAGCGCTGGACGACCTTGATCCAATTGCCGGTGGCATTCTCCGCAGGCAACAGCGAGAACGCCGAGCCGGTACCTGCATTCAAGCCCACCACTCGACCATGGTAGATCACCCCCGAATAGATATCAGTGGTGATTTCCACCGGCTGGCCGATGCGAAGGTTCTGCAGCTGCGTTTCTTTGAAATTGGCATCCACCCAAAGATCGGACAGCGGCACGACGGTCAACAAATCTTGTCCGGGTTGCACGCGCTGACCGACCTGCACCTGCCGTCTTGCCGCGTAACCATCGATCGGCGAAACGATAGCATTGCGGTTGTTGTTGATCCATGCGTTACGAAACTGCGCGCGAGCCTGTATCACCGCGGGAAAATCGTGCACATCGGTCCCGTCGACCTGCGCATGCGCCGCAGCTGCTTCGCGTTGCGCTTGTTCCAGCGCCGCGCCAGCCGCCTGCATCTGGCGCTCGGTGGTTTCCGCCTCTTCGGGAGCTACCGCATGCTGCTCGACCAGTGGATGACGGCGTCGATAATTATCCCTCTCAGTTTCGTACTGGGCCCGTCGCTGCGTGACGGCGGCGTCGGCCTGAGCGGCTTGCTGGATGCGCTGCTGTGCCTCGCGCACCGCCTGCGCCAACTGGCCCTCGGCATTCATCAGGCTGACCCGTGCGTCCGCTGGATCCAGACGAAGCAACACCTGACCGGCATGGACGCGCTCGGTTTCTTCGACCGCGATCTCCACCACCGTACCTGGGATACGCGATGAAATCGTGACCATGTCGCCGCGCACATAAGCGTCGTCGGTCGTCTCGCGCTGGCTGAAGACAAAGATGTACAACAACAACCAAATCAATGCCGCCAAAATGAAGACAGCGGCGATGATCGATAGCACGATAATGCGCTTGCGCTTCTGCTTGCGCCGTTCGCCGGGCGATGGTTTCTTTTTATCTCCCCCTTTATCTTGTTTGTCTTCCCTGTCTCCTAAGCTGTCGCGCGACTCTTCCTGGCGCTGACCGTCTTGTGTCTCCTCCTCGTCTTTGCTTTCTTCGCTCTCGGGCGGTGCATCTTGATATTTGCGCAGATACTTGTAGCGGTATCGGTACTCGCGCGGCTCGTCGCTTTCGTTCGACATATCCGGGACATCGCGGCGATCGGTCATGGGATATCGTCCTTTGCCACGGTGGTGGGCGGTATGGAAAGGTTTTCTGCTCGATAACCGCCACCCAGGGCATGGATCAATGAAAGATCGGCTGCCAGCATTTGTCCTTGGAGTTGCAGTTGGCTGTCGTGTTGCTGATCGACCTGAAGCAGGCTGGCCAGGTAAGGACGATCGTCATCGATGCCTTGCCGACGACGCTTATCGGCTCGGGCGGCTAGCTGCTCGCGTGCGGCAAGCTCCCGATCCTGCTGCTGACGTGCGCTATTGAGCTGCTGCAATGACAACACTTGCTGGGCCACATCGTGTGCAGCCTGCACCACAGCACGGTTATATGCGGCCACGGCGTTATCGAGCTGTGCCTGGCTGGCCTCGAGCTGAGCACGCAATCGGCCACCGGAAAAGAGCGGCAACTGCACTGACGGCCCGACGTTGCCGACGGTTGCGCCGATGCGCGTGCCCGACCCCAGGTCCGGATAGATCCGCAGGTAGGCCGCCAATGCGACCAGGCTGACGTCGGGATAGTACGCAGCACGTGCCTGATCGATAGAGCGCGACGCCGCTTCGATCTGCCAGCGTGCCGCCACAATGTCGGGCCGTCGCGCAATCAGCCCAAGCCGGGCATCCGGCGGCGGCTCAGCGTCGGGCTGCGGCAAAGCACGTGGCGAGAGCTCGCCGAGCTTCTGGGGCGAGATGCCTGTCAGGGCAGCAAGCTGCGCGATATCCAGAGCGGCAGCCCCTTCCAGCATCACGGTCGTTCGCCGGAGCTGGGCCAATTGCGCCTGCGCGGTATCGAGCGTTTGCGGATCGTCGAGCCCCGCTCGCACGCGTTTGGCAGCCAGCTCGCTATAAAGGACGGCCGTTCGCTCGGCGTCACGGGCTAAAGCCACACGCGATTGCAACGTCAACCAGTCGACGTAGGTGACAGCCACGTTGTACTGCAATGAATTGGCGACGGTCGCCCGCTCTGCCTTCGCGGCATTCGCCTGGCCGGCCGCTGCCGCAACCGCGGCTTTCTGCTTGCCCCAGATATCTAAGTCCCAACGCAGCAGCGCTCCGGCCACACCCGTGTTGCTCCAGCTACGGCCCGGGTTCACGCTGATGCCCTGGGCCGAGCCCGATGTACCTGGTGCCTGCCCGTGCAGATCGACGTCGCTATAGCCATGCGCGCCATTGAGCAGGCCTTGGACCTGCGGGTTGAGCTGTGCTCGCTGCATGTCGACCGCGCGCAACGCGGCAAGATAGCGTGCCTGAGCCTGCTCGAGGTCCGGCGAATCGCGCATCGCCAGATCGACCAAGCGATCCAGCTGAGCATCGCCGTAGCGCTTCCACCAACCCGGCTGCGGCCAGCCGGCCTTTCCTACCGGCAGGCCCGCCAAGGGTGCTTCATTGCGAGGCACGAACGTTGGAGGCCGCACTGGGGGCGCGCATCCCGTAACGGCGAGCACGGCACATGCGAGCCATGGGTACACCAGCTGCGGCCGCATGAGCGGCGTTCGATAAAAACCTCTCATCGCTTCTCTTCGACGGCGGCAAACACGCAGGGCAAGTCGAGCCCAAACGCGTAGGCCTGCAGGTACGAACTGCTAGCGGCCTTCCTCGTCATCGGGAAGCTCGGTGTCGGACATAGGATGCTTCTGGCCGGGAGCTATGAAGTCGCCATCGCCTGTCGTGCGGCCAGCGACACGATCGTCGTCATCTATCGAGCGCTCTGCATCCGCGACGTGCTCGCGTTGCTTGTCGGCGCTGTTGCCGGGGTCGCTTACTTTTTGCGGACTGGTGCGCTGCTCCACAGGAACGGATTGTCCCGGCACACGTTCCGGCGCATTTTTCGGCTGGCTTGGCGCGGCATTCTTTGCCTTTCCGGTATCGGAAGTGCCAGTGTGCCTCGATGCATGCCTGTCTTGTGTTGGTTTCGTCATGATCGTCGTCTCTCGCTGGGCGTAAAGACGACTTTCGACCACTTCGGGTCGTCATGACGGCAAAAAAGCGTGCAAGCGGCTGCACGAGCCGCTTGCACGCGATCATCACGCGTTAGATCTCGTCGCTGCCCTCGTTCACGCCTTCGAACAGGAAAGTGGACAAATAGCGCTCGCCCGTATCGGGTAGCATGGCAAGCAGCACAGAACCTTCCGGCGCGTCCTCGGCAGCCTGCAGTGCCGCGGCCACAGTGGCACCCGAGGACAAGCCAACGAAAATGCCTTCTTCCTTCGCCAGGCGTCGAGCCGTATCGCGCGCCAACACATCGTCTACCGGCAGGACGGTATCGGCGACGCCGCGATTGAGCACTTTCGGAACGAAATCAGGCGTCCAGCCCTGTATCTTGTGCGGCTGCCACTCCTTGCCGCTCAGCAGCGCCGCACCGGCCGGCTCGCTCGCCACGATGCGCACTTCCGGTCTTGCGACCTTCAACACTTCACCCACACCCGTCAGCGTGCCGCCGGTTCCCCAGCCGGTGACAAAGTAATCGAGCCGCCGCCCGGCGAAATCGCGCAGGATTTCCGCCGCCGTGGTCTGGCGGTGATAGGCGGGATTGGCAGGATTCTCAAATTGCCTCGCGAGAAACCAGCCGCGTTCGGCGGCAAGCTCGGCGGCCTTGCGAACCATGCCCGAGCCGCGCTCGGCCGCCGGCGTAAGGACTACCTTGCCACCATAGGCGCGGATCAACTTGCGCCGCTCGATCGAGAAAGTCTCCGTCATGATGGCGACAAAGGGATAGCCGCGCGCCGCGCAGACCGCGGCGAGCGCCACACCGGTATTGCCCGAGGTCGCCTCGATCACCGTCTGTCCGGGCTTGAGCGCCCCGCTCTTTTCGGCGTCGAGAATGATGGCCAGCGCAAGGCGATCCTTGACGGAGCCGGCTGGATTGAATGCCTCGACCTTGGCATAGAGTTCGACATGCTTTGGCGCTACGCGATGCAGCTTGACGACGGGAGTGAATCCGATCGTATCGACGATGCTTTCGTAGATCATGGTGGGTTCTTCTGTCGGAGAATGGGGTATTCAGGCCTGAGCCGCCAACGATATTACCGGCGCGGGAGGGCAAAGCGATGCTTCATCGGTACCAAGCGGCGGCGCGCCGAACCATGCCAGGCTGCCAGCCAAGGCCGCCACTTCGCCGATGATCGCCAACGCCGGGGAGCGTACGGCATGCGCGTGAGCCAGCGTATCGAGCTGGTCCAGCCGGCCGGTCACCACACGTTGCCCCATGCGCGAGCCGTTTTCCACTAGCGCAAAAGGCGTATGACCCGCGCGCCCATGCTCGATCAGCCGCGCCTGCAATTGCCCGAGCTCGCTTACGCCCATGTAAACGGCCAGTGTTTCGCGTTCGCGCGCCCAGGCCTGCCAATCGGGCGAACCGCCCGATACCTGGCCATGGGCAGTAACCAGACGCACTGTGGAAGCATGCTCTCGATGGGTCAGTGGCACGCCGGCATAAGCGGCGCAGGCCAGAGCCGCGGTGATACCCGGCACCACTCGATAGGCAATGCCGTGCGCACGCAGGAACTCCAGTTCTTCGCCGCCGCGCCCGAATACGAACGGATCTCCGCCCTTGAGGCGGACCACATGCTTGCCCTCCCGGGCATAGCGCAGCATCAATGCATGAATCGCCTCTTGCGTCGCATGATGATTGCCCGCCTCCTTGCCCACAGCGACACGTTCGGCATCGCGACGTGCCAACGCAAGCACCTCTTCGCTGACCAGGCGGTCGTGGAGAATGACATCCGCCTCATTGAGCGCGCGCAAGCCATGCAACGTCAACAGGCCGGGGTCGCCCGGACCGGCGCCGACGAGAACCACAACGCCTGCTGCGGCTGGCTGCTTGCTTGCCATCGCGTCCCGCACACACTGCGCCGCCTCGGCGTCGCGACCGGCGCGCAGCCGATCCAAGAGGGGGCCACGAAGCAGGCGCTCGTAGAATCGCCGCCGCGCGCCCGGCTCGCGGTAACGCGCCGCGATCGCGCCGCGCATATGCCCCAACAGGGCCGCCAGGGGCCCCCAACTGTGATCCAGCCAGCTTTCCAGGCGCTCGCGCAGCAAGCGCGACACCATCGGTGCCGCGCCACCACTGGAAATAGCCACCGTGACGGGGCCGCGATCGATCACGGCGGGTACATGAAATTGCGACAGCTCAGCATCGTCCACAACGTTGACAAACACACGCCGCCGCTCGCCCAGCTCGGCAATGCGCGCGTTCAACGCACGATCGGCCGTCGCGGCAATAATGAGCCATGCGTCCTGAGCCTGCCCCTCCTCGAACCCGCCGCGATGCACGGCAATACGTCCGGCCTCCGCCAGTGCGGCCAGGCCATCGTTGAGCACCGGCGCGACGACGCGCACGCGGGCATGGGCCTCCAGCAGTGCCATCGCCTTGCGTTCGGCGACGCCACCGCCGCCTACTACCAGCACGGTGCGGCCACGCAGATCGGCAAATATGGGATAGAGCTTCATGAAACCTGGGCCTTCACGCTTCCATCGTATGAAGCTACAGACCGCCAGCCGCTATACGGAAATGATTTGTGACGGAAGCCATATATCCGGGCGTTATGAAACACGCCAAAAAATTTGACGATTCCATTAAATGGATGTATAGACGTCTGTTCATGATCCCCACCCTCATTCTCGCCGCCGCCCTTCCCTCCGGTTCGCGCCAGCAAGCCGGGCAGCGCAGCGCCTGGCGATGTATGGGTTCACGCTCACGCCGTGCCCCCATGACATTCCTTCCGCCGCGAGTCGCCTCTTATGACCCTCACCCAACTTCGCTTTCTGGTCGCCATCGCCGACGCCGGACTTAACATCACCCTTGCGGCCGAGCGCGTGCATGCCACTCAGCCCGGCCTGAGCAAGCAACTCAAGCAGCTTGAAGACGAACTGGGCTTCCAGTTATTTACCCGCAAGGGCAAGAGCCTGGAAGCCATCACGCATGCCGGCGGCCATGTCCTGGAGCGTGCGCGCGTCATCCTGGCCGAGGCTGCCAATATCCGCTCCATCGCCGCCAACCTGCGCAACGAAGCGCGCGGCGATTTGCGTATCGCCACGACGCATACACAGGCTCGTTTCGTGTTGACCGAGGCTATCGCTGCGCTCAACCGCGTGTATCCGCAGGTTGGCGTACATTTGCAGCCCGGGCGCGAAAGCGATGCGCTGGCCCTGCTCGATGGCGGTGAGGTCGATATGGCGATCGTCAGCACCTCAGGCGCGCCGCCCGCCACCGGCATCGCTCTGCCTGCTTATCGCTGGAATCGGGTGGTGCTGGCGCCGCGAGCGCATGCGCTGGCCGCCCTACGCCGGGAATTGACCCTCGACGATCTGGCCGCAGAGTCCCTGATCAGCTATGACTCCTCGCAAAAACCGGAATCCTCGCTGCGCCGCGCCTTCGATGCCGCCGGTCTGCATCCGCAAATCGCCATCACTGCAGGCGATGCCGATTTGATCAAGGCTTATGTGCGCGCCGGGCTGGGTATCGGGATCCTCGCCGAAATGGCTGTGCTGCCGCACGATACGGACGATCTGCGTGCATTGGCTGCCGATCATTTGTTTGCGCGTTGCACGACGTGGATTGTCTTGCGCCGTGAAAGCGTATTGCGCGAATACGTGCTGGAATTTATCGAGCGCTTTGCACCGCAGCTGGATCGCCGCGACATTACGCGCGCGCTGGCCACAGGTGCGCACCTGGGCGAAGGTGCGGCCGTACCGCACTGGCGCGAGCGGCCGGTGGAGGCGGATGCCGCTATCTGAAGGCTTCTTCCCGAAGGGCGCCCCCCTTTATCCCAACGACATCCCGTGTCTCTTGTTACTTGCGCACCGTGATACCGCCGCCCTGACCTGAACCGGGTCCGGGGCCCGGCCCTGGGCCCTGGTTGGTTTTGAAATAGCCGAAAAGGTTGGGAGTGCCCTTCGCGGCTTTCTTGTTTTCCTCTTGCTTTCTATAACCCGACGAACGCTTGTCGGGCGTACCGTCTTTCTTGGTCTTGAGCGAGGTACCTTGCGGCTTGGGCCGCACCGGTGCCGGCGTAATCACGGGGAATGTCGGCGAGGGCGGCCCCTGCAGGTTTGAAAAAGATCGGGAGACGGGCGACGAAGGCGGCGATGAGTCATCGCCGGACCAGCCATGGCGCGGACTGGACGGCGGCGTATTTCGTACAGGGGAGCTATGCCTCGATACATCCTGCTGTCTCGGGACGAGCTTGGGCTTCTTTTTCTCCGGCCCCGAGTCCAGACGCGGCGAAGTGGGAGCTTGAGGCTGCTGGACAGGTGTAGAGGGCGCCGAGTCCTGGCTGCCGGAACTCGAGGCGCGTTTCCTTTTTCGATCGCTGGAATCGTTAAGAGACGGAGGGGTAAACGCGCCCGGCGGCGTGGCCAAAGCCTGGAACGATCCTGGTGTCAGAGGCGGCAATTGCAGCGAGGGAGTCGTTGAAGTCGTGGTGTTCGTCACAAGGGGAGCCGGCAACTGCGCCGGCGCGCTCTGCCTGGGCGCAACCTGGGCGAATGCGTTTGCAATAGATCCACGCCCGACCAGGCTCGATCGGCTGGAATTAAATCCGCCCTCGCGGATTTTTCCGCTTTTGCTGAAACCGTCTGCGGTCTGGTACGCAGAGGAGAGCTTGAGGTTCCCTTTTTTGCGATGGATGAATTGCAGCGAATCGAAATGGAATTGATCGCCATGAGAGCCATGCTCCACCCGGAAATATTCCAGCGCCTCACGCTTTGAAAGCCCTGATGTGTTCACATCGACAAGCAAACGCCTTTCGTGAGTCGGCGTCACCGTCGTACGACGGTGGAATTCCCCCTGGAAGTACTTGTCGGCTCCGCCGTAAGTACCTTCGAAGAGATTCTTCAATGACTGGCTCGGCGCATCGTAGCCATATCTTTTTGCCACTTTGAGCTCGATACCGATAGGCCTGTCGCTACTGGGCTTTTTGACTACCAGATCGGGAAATGTCGTATCAACGAAATTGCCCTGGTGAGCGCGCTGCTCCTGTCCCGTCAGCTGGCCTTGTCTATAACCCGGCTCAATCGCAAAGGAGCGTTTCCGGCTTTTCGGGTCTACCAGGCCACCGTACCGATCGACGACGTTCCTCTGTCCATGTGCACGATCGATTTGCAGGAATTGATAGCCTGCAGCATCCAGCGCCTTGGCGGCGAAACGATAAACGTGCGGATCCCGTTCGGCGTAGTTTTTTTCAGCCTGAAATTGCGGCTGTTTGGCCCACCAGTCCAGCGACAGTTCCAGGCGATTGGGCAGCGCGCTGTTTTGTTGCCGCTGCGCTTTGCCCAGTTCGCCCCATGTGCGCTCCTGCGCCGAACCACCAGATTTCGCCTTACCCGCTTTTTTTCTTTCCATTGCCTGTCTCTTCTAACCGGCCCATAGTCATCGCATGCTTTTTGTTCAGACGCCGACCCCACCAGTACCGGGCCCTGGCCCTGGTCCGCGCCCACCCGGCTTGCCGAAAAAGTTGGCTACCGATTGCACCCCTTTGACCTGCGAGGCTTTTTGCAGCTTGCCGGCACTCGTTCTTCCATCGAGCTTTGGCGCCTCGGGACGTTGCTTCTTTAATGCCGACTCATCCGGCCCCGGAACGCGTGACGGTGCCTGCAAGACAGGAAAAGCGCCCGGTACCGACGGCGGCGTGCCTTGATGCGAAGGCGGCAGGATGGGAGCAAACTGTGGCGCGTGCTGCCGCGGCAACAGATCCTGGCTTGCTGGCGTCGTGGCACCGCGCTTTCTGGTAGGCGGAGAGGCATCCTCTTGCACCCGCGGCGGCGAGGATGCGCGGTGAACAGGTACATCAGGCGAGCGAGGCGCCAGGGATGGCACCGCATCGGGCAAGCTCGGAGCGACAGGTTGCACCGAGCTGTTGCGCCTTGCCGGCCCCGGATTGAAGAACTCCGCCATCGTTGGCCCGGAACGATCTCTTTCGGGATGAAAATCGGTTTCGCGAATTTTGCCGGCTTTGCTGAAGCCATCTTTGGTTTGATAGGCAGCAGACAGCTTCAACTGTCCATCCTCGCGATGAATGAACTGCAACGACTCGAACTTGAAGGCGCCGCCATGCTCTTCATGCGCCGACCTGAAATACTTCAAGGCATCTTTTTTTGAAAGATTGGAAGCATTGAGATCGATGAGCAGGCGTTGTTCATGCTGTCCTTGTGCAATGGCATTGCGGCCCGCGAATTCCTTACCGAAGAAGCGATCGCCCCCAAGGTTGCCTTCGAACAGATCCTTCAGCCCCTGTATCGGTGCACTGTTGCCATAAGGCTTCGGCACCTTCAGCTCGACGTCGATGGGGCGCGATCGATCGCCTTTTCTCACGACCAGATCGGGGAATGTCTTGCCGTGCCAAACTTCTGCCGCCGCCCTGCTTGGGTCCTGACCGGATTCCTCGGCCAAGGCCTTAGCCTTGGCGACTTCGGCGCGGACACTGCGCTGCTCCTGGCCCGTCGGGCCACGATGGCTGAATGCCGGTTCGATCGCGAAGGAGCGTTTCTTCGCGTCGTCGACCAAGCCTCCAAATCGATAAGCGACGCGTTTTTCGCCACCCTCGCTGCGCTGGACTTGCAGGAACTCGTACCCAGCCGCATCGAGCACCTTGGCGGCAAAGCGATAAACTTTGGGATCGGACTCCTGATACTCGGCGCCCGACGCAAACCGTTGCTGCTCGCCCCACCAATTCAGTGGTTTCTGCAAACGATTAGGTAATTTGCTGTTTTCTTTTCTCTTTTCGGAGCCCAGCCGATCCCAGTCGCTGGTCAGCGAGTTCGAATTCGTGCCCGGTTTCTTCGGTGGACCGTTGCTCCACATAGGCCTTCCCCTGCCCGTACCCCGGGGCGGAGCTTACGACAACGCCCGTGACGGCGCGTGTGCCGGCGATCAGGGATCCAGCACGAGCAAGGCACGACGCTCGAGGAAATCGCCGAAACGCTCACCCTCGACCCGCTCGGCGGCATAGCTCGCCAAAAGCGGATCCAGCGCAGTCAGGATCGCCTCTTCGTCGACATTGATCCGGTAGGGGCGATTGAGCCGCTGTCCACGCGCATCGGCCCCCAGTCGCAAATCGTAGCGTCCCGGTGCGCGACCGATCAGAGCGATTTCCCCCAGATAGGGACGCGAGCAGCCGTTCGGGCACCCGGACAGGCGCAAGTGGATCGGCGCGTCGCGCAAACCATGACGGTCCAGCAAGGTTTCCAGCTTGTCGACGAAATCGGGGAGATAACGCTCGGCCTCGGCCATGGCCAGGCCGCATGTCGGCAACGCGACGCAAGCCAAAGCATGCACGCGCACCGCACTATGCGTCTTGTAGCCATCCAGGCCGTACTGCTCGACGAGCGCGTCGATCGCCGCGCGTTGCTCCGCCCTGACGCCGACGATGATCAAATTCTGGTTGCAGGTCAGCCGGAAGCCGCCTTCATGAACCTGTGCTACTTCGCGCAAGCCGGTCAGCCAGCGCCGGTCGCCGGCATCGGCCAATCGGCCCGCGTCGATCTGCAAGGTCAACTGCCAGCGCCCGTCGGTCGCCTCGGTCCAACCGAATCGGTCGGCATTGTGATCGAAGCGATAAGGCCGGGCAGCGTCCAGCGCACTACCCAGGCGCCGCTCCACTTCGGCCTTGAACGCCGGCAGGCCATGCCGATCGATGGTGTATTTGAGTCGCGCATGCTTGCGCTCGACGCGGTCGCCCCAGTCGCGCTGTACGGCGACGATCGCCTCGGCGGCCGCCAGTAACCGGTCCGGAACGACGAAACCCATGATGTCGCCCAGGCGAGGATACGTACCCGGATCGCCGTGGGTCGCTCCCATGCCGCCACCGACGGCCAGATTGAAGCCGCGCAGCTCACCTTGTTCGATAATGGCGATCAGCCCGAGATCCTGCGAAAACACATCGACGTCATTGAGCGGCGGAACAGCGATGCCGATCTTGAACTTCCGCGGTAGATACGTCGGCCCATACAGCGGCTCATGCTCGACTGGCCCATCCAGGGGCTGACCGTCCAGCCAGATCTCATGATAGGCACGGGTCTTCGGCTCCAAGTGCTCCGACAATCGAACCGCCCAGGTGTAGGCCAATGCGTGCGCGGCGCTCTCCACCGGCTGCGCAGTGCTGACCACATTGCGCGCCACATCGCCGCACGCGGCGATCGTGGTCGCCATCGCGCGATCGATCGCTGCAATGGTCGGCTTCAGGTTGTGCTTGATGATGCCGTGCCATTGAAAGGTTTGCCGGCTGGTGATGCGCAGCGTGCCGTTGGCGTACTCGCGCGCCAGGCGATCGAATACCAGCCATTGCTCCGGGGTGACCACGCCGCCAGGCAGGCGCGCACGCAGCATGAAACTGTAGGCAGGCTCCAGCTTCTGCCGCCGACGCTCCTCGCGCACATCGCGATCGTCCTGCTGGTAGCTGCCGTGAAACTTGATCAGCTTGGTATCGTCGTCGGCGATCGCACCGGTGACAGGATCGCGCAGTCCTTCAGCGATACTGCCGCGCAGGTTGCGACTTTCGCCTTTGATGCGTTCGAATTCGGAGGGATAGTCGCTCATGGCCTCAGTACACGTCGCGGGCATAACGGCCCTGTTTAAGAAGATCGTCCAGCCACTCCCGCGCGCCCTCGGGGCTGCGGCCACCGTGGACCTGGGCGATATCGATCAGGGTCGCATGAACGTCCTTGGCCATCGCCTCGGCATCGCCGCACACGTAGAGATAGGCGCCGGCGCTCAACCAGTCATAAAGTTCGGCGCCACACTCCCGCAGCCGATGCTGTACATAGATCTTTTCGCGCTGGTCGCGCGAGAACGCCAGATCCAGCCGATGCAGGCTGCCGTCACGCAACGCCTCCTGCCACTCGGTCTGGTAGAGGAAATCGCTACGCGAGTGCCGGTTACCGAAGAACAGCCACTGCCTTCCGGATGCGCCTCTTTCGCGCCGCTCCTGCACGAACGCACGAAACGGCGCCACTCCGGTCCCCGGTCCGATCATGACGATGTCGCGTGATGGATCCTCAGGCAGGCGGAACCGCTCGTTGGATTCGACGAATACGCGGGGAGCCAACCCTTCGCCTCCGTCGGCAAGGAAACCCGAGGCGGCGCCGCGATGGGATAAGCCATGCGCAATGAAATCGACAACGGTCACCGTCAAATGCGCTTCTTCCTCGCCCACCGCCAGCGGACTGGAAGCGATGGAGTACAGGCGCGGCGTCTGCACGCGCAACGCATCGACCAGTTGTTGTGCGCTCCAACGCGGTCGATAACGATGCAGCAGGTCCAGCGGGCGATACTCGCGCAGGAGGCTGCTCAGCGCGGCCTGGTTTCCCGGCGCCAACGCCTCGGCGAGGTCGCTGTCGGCCAACGCAAGCGCAGCGACGAACGGCCGGCTCAGACGGGTCAGCTCCAATTCCGTCGACAGCCAACGCGACAGCGGCAGCTCACGACCGGCACGGTTTGCCGGCGCTTCCGCATCCAGCCCGAGCACCTCAAGCCAGGCAGCCACATCGGCAGGCGAATGCTCCGGCCAGATGCCAAGTGCATCGCCCGGCTGATAGCGGAGGCCGGAACCGGCCAGGGATATCTCTAGATGCCTGACCTCGCGCTCGCTATCGCGGGCAACGATGCGCTGATTGGCCAGCACGGCTGCGGCAAACGGCGTTTCACGCGTATACGTAGACACCGTGGCGACTGGCAACGCGTGTATCGATGCCGGGGCGTGCGACGCGACCGAGAGTTGCTCACGTGCCCGGACCAGGGCTTCGTCCAGCCAGGGGGCGGCAACCTCGTCGATGTCCAGATCTGCCTCGCCGGCAGCGAACAGGCGACTGGCGCCCAGCTCGGCCAAGCGGGCGTCGATAGCCCGCCCGATCGCGCAGAACTCCGGATAACTCGAATCGCCCAAGCCCAGTACAGCGAAACTTAATTGCGATAACGCCGGGGCACGCTTGCCGGTCAGGAAATCGAACAGGCCGCGCGCGTCGTCCGGTGGCTCGCCATCGCCCTGGGTGCTGATGACAACGAAGAGCAAACGCTCTTGTGCCAAGTCCCGCGAACGGTAGGCATCGGCTCTGACCAGTCGGGCCGGCAGCCCTTCGCTTTCCAGTTGCCGCATCAGGCGCTCGGCCAATCGCTTGGCGTTACCGGTCTGGCTGCCGTAAAGCACCGTCGCCGGCGGCTTGCTTGCCGGAGCCACCGCGGCGAGGCTTCGCCCCACCGCCGGACGCTGTTCCGCCAGGGCCGCGCTATGGGCGGCCACGGCGTAAAGCTGTGCCGGACTCAAGCCGCGCACCAACTCCTGCAGCAACACCAGCTTATCTTCGTCGAGGCCCGATACGGTCGTGTCGGGCCGGGAAACCGCGTTCACATTGCCACCTTTGGATGTCTTTACGGCTCGACTTCCAAAGGTATCGCTAGCCCTGCAAGAGGGTAAAAGGACTTATGGGCATGAGCTTATGCATGCCCTTCATGTGCTCGACAAATGCAACAAAGGAGCCGCGGCGACGAACGCGCCGCGGTCCTCGTCGCGCAGCCGACTTAGTGGCCGGCGGTGCCGGCCGAAGCCGGTGGCGTGCCCGCAGTGCTGGCGGGAGCCGGCGTAGTGGCCGGCGCGCTCGGCGGCGGTGTGGTCGGTGCTGTCGAAGCCGCCGGCGGCGTTGCCGCAGTGGAGCCCGCTCCCGGTTGCATCTGGTCGCTGTCGTGCTTCTGGCAACCACCCAAGGCCAGGGCGACACCTGCGGTCACGATACAAAGGGTCAAACGATTCATGGAGTTCTCCTTAGGTATTGCGTGCGCAACTTACGCGGAGACGCCGCGGCGCGGATGCGCCGCGGTGCCGTGTCCGGGACTAATGATCCCGATTCTTATGACTCTGATCGCTCGGACGACCCTGTTGCTGCCCTTGTTGCTGATTGTCTTTCGGGCCGGCCTTCTTGCTTTGTTGCTGGTCCTGGTTCGGTTGAGCATGCTTGCGTTGCTGCTGGTCGTTCATGCTGCCGCCCGCGTTACGTTTCTGCTCGTTCATATTCCCGATCCTCCGCTAGGTTGCACGCAGCTGCGACGCCACGCAAGACCGCAGCCGCCCCGGCAGCCTGATCGCTCCCATTGAAAGGCGGCGCGCAGCGGCCATCAACAGGCTCTTCTACAAACGTGAATCCTATGCTTCGGTGGACTGCCAGGCCGGCAGGTCCAGTTCCACCCGGGTGCCTTTACCCAGCTGCGAGTGCAGTCTCACAAAGCCGTGCGACTGTTTCACAAATCCATGAATCATGGATAACCCAAGCCCGGTGCCCTGCCCCATGGGCTTGGTCGTAAAGAAGGGATCGAACGCGCGCGCAGCCATCTCGCGAGTCATGCCGATGCCATTGTCCTCTACGACCAGGGACGCATAGACCTTGCCATCTTTCTCCGATGCCGCCGCACGCGTGGAAATCTGCAGCAACCCGCCATTGGGCATGGCATCGCGGCCGTTGATCACCAGGTTCAAGAGGGCCGTTTCCAATTGATTGGCATCGCACAAGACATGCACGGGCACCTCATCCAGGTGAATGGCGATATGTATCCGCTTGCCTACAGTGCGCTCCAGCAACTCGGTCATCGACACCACTAGCCGATTGACGTCCACCAACGTCGGGATCAGCGGCTGCCGGCGGGCGAATGCCAGCAGACGGCGAGTCAGATGCATGGCACGTTCGACCGAGCTCATGGCTTTGTCCAATTGCTCGTCCGCCTGCTCGACTTGGCCGCGCCGCAGGCGTATCTGCGCGACCTCCAGGCCGCTCGTGAGCGCCTGCAGGATATTGTTGAAATCGTGCGCGACGCCACCGGTCAATTGACCGAGCGCATCGAGCTTCTGCGACTGGAACAACTGCGCGCGCATTTCTTCCAGCTCGGACTCGGTCGCGCGCTGCTCGCTGACGTCCTGCACGATATAGGCAAAGCCATGCAACGCTCCCAGGCTATCGCGCAGCGCACGCAGCTGAATATGTGCCATGAAACAGTTGCCGTCCTTGCGCCGGTTCCAATGATCCGCCTCGTAGCGGCCAACTGCGGTGGCGATACCTATAATGCGATCCACCTCCCCGCTGTGGGCGGCCTCCGAACCGGGAAACAGCCTGGCCAGGCCGGCGCCGAGGATTTCTCCGGCTCCATAGCCAGTGAGGCGCACCGCGCCGGGGTTCCAATCGCGAATGTGCCCTTCGGCGTCGAGCATGCACAAGGCATAGTCGGGCACGCTTTCGACGAATAACCGATAGCGGCGCTCGCTCTCCTCTAATCGTGCCTGGGCCTCCCAGCGGTCGGTTACATCGCGCGTAACCTTGGCAAAGCCGAGCAGTTGACCGTCCGGAGCTCGTATCGCATCGATCGCGACCAGCGCTCGGAAACTGCTGCCGTCGCGCCGCACGCGCCAGGCCTCGCCATTGAAGCGACCCTCTTCGGCCGCCTTCGCCAGTGCAATGGCAGGCATGCCCCGCAGCCGATCTTCTTCGGTATAAAACATCGAAAAATGCCTGCCCAGCACCTCCGCGGCTTCATACCCCTTGATCTGGCGCGCACCGCTGTTCCAGCTCGTGATGTAGCCGTCGGGATCGAGCATATAGATCGCGTAGTCGACCACGGACTGCACAAGCAGTTGATAGCTCGCTGCCACTTGTGCTTCATCCGTCTCCACGACCGTGGCCGGCGACAGCAAGCCAAGTAAGTTATCTTGACTTAAGGGCATAGCTCATCGCTGCTTCTTGGTCCTGGCGCACGCTTCCTCGACCACCGTCAACAAGGTCTGGCGGCCGAATGGCTTGGGTAAAAAACGCATATCGTCCTTGAGCGGCGTATCGGCCCAGCCGAGGTCGCCTGAAACGACTATCACGGAGGCATCGACCCCGCGGGAGCGCAATTCATAAGCCAATTCGATACCGTTGAGCCCGTCGCGCAAGTTGACGTCGGTAAATACCGCGCCAATGTGCGGATGCTCACCAACGAGCCGCAACGCTTGGGCGGCGTTCTTCGCTTGCCATACCTGATATCCGGCGTCTTCCAGCAACAGGCTGGTGACTTCCATGACATCTACATCGTCCTCGACTAATAATACCTCTTCCACACAAACCTCAACGCGCCAGTAACTTGCGAAAGTGCACCCCAGGGCTGGTGACGGTCTTGTGACGACAACGGCACCGAAAATCATTCCTAGAAAAATCAGGAGTTTTCACGCTGACGTCATGAATATCTAGCCAATGTATACGATCTGCAAGATAACTCGGATGACCGGCCTATGAGTTCCATTCTGGTGATCGACGATGAACCGAGCATACTGGATGTCACCACCGCACTTCTGACCGCCTACGGCTACCGTCATTACGCCGCCCAGACCCCCGCGACAGCCATGCAATTGCTGGCCGAGAATGACGACATCGATGTCGTACTGGCCGATGTCAACCTCGGCAACGGCGTCGATGGACTGCGTGTAGCACACGATATCGCTGCCAGCGGCTGGAGCGGTGCGTTCATTATCGTGTCCGGCGATCCGGAAGCCTTTGCCGGACGGCGTCATCATTTGGAGCGAGCGCAATTCCTGATGAAACCGTATGGACGCAAAAGTCTGATCGAGGCGCTAGAGTCCGCTCGGTCGATGATGCATTGAGCCTTGCCGGCTTGGATCGCGACTTTTCGCGACCGCTGGAAACCTCTAAGAGCCTCTCATCGTTGTCCAGCGCCGGCTTACGCTGGAGCGACAGTAAAAGCCTGAGTCCTAAAGCTACAAGAATGTACGCCTTACAACGGATCGTCATTCGTAGATCGGGAGTCGACGCCGCCCGCATTGTCAATGATCGGACATCTCGTCGAAATCTTTTTGGTGCTCATTCCTCACAATCTTTAACGCTCCCTTATACACTCGCTTGATTGACACCCATCTACATTGGCTGCAAGCGCAGCCAATATCCGGTCTCGCTGATCTCTTTTTCTCGATGTACACGGCCGGGATCCCTGCCTTGCCGCGTGCGATCCGATGCGAGGCATACAGCGACAATGACGGCGATAGTCGAGCCCGGCAATTCCCAGACACGAAGGCGCCAAGGACACGCGTCCAGTCGCGATGGATCCGCGCCGGCTTCTTTGCATCGTCGCAGCGAACGCATGTTGCCAGCACCGGCACGCAGCGCTCTATTTGTCACTACCGAGATGACCGATTTCGTCAAGACCGGCGGCTTGGGAGATGTAGCCGCGGCGTTGCCACGCGCGCTGCGTGCCACGCAGGACATTCGGGTGCTTATCCCCGCATATCCCTGTGTGCTGGCCAAGGCGCGCTCGATTGTCTGGGAGGGAAGCACTCACGCGTTCGCCGGACTGCCCGAAACTCTGATCGGTCGCCTGCAGACCGACGATGGGCTTACGGTCTATGTCGTGCACCAGCCCGCGCTGTTCGAGCGCGAGGGATCGTCGCCCTACGTCAGTCCGATCGGCGGCGATTGGTCCGACAACGCCGTGCGGTTTGCCACCCTCTCCTATGCCGCCGCGCAGATCGCCGCCGGTCAGGCCGGACTCGACTGGCATCCGGACGTGTTGCATCTGAACGATTGGCCGACCGCCCTGGCTGCCTGCTATGCCCGCTGGCACGGTCATGCGACGCCGACGGTGCTCACTTTGCACAATCTCGCCTATCAGGGGCTGTTCCAACAAACGATGCGCCCCGCCCTGGGCATACCTCGCCATGCCACGGAGATGGAGTTCCATGGTTACATGTCCTTCCTGCGGGCAGGCCTGGTTCATGCCGACTACGTCACCGCCGTGAGCGAGAGCTATGCACATCAGATCGTTCTACCTGCTCACGGCATGGGCCTGCACAACCTGCTGGAAAAGAAGGCCGTGCAAGGGCGCCTGACCGGCATTCTCAACGGTATCGACCCGACCTGGAACCCAGCAGTCGATCCAGCACTGGCCGAACCTTTCTCCGCCGACCGGATGGCGACGCGTGTGGCGACATCCGAGCGGATGCGCACGGAATTCGGCCTGGACGCATCGAGGGGACCACTGTTCGCCTTCGTCGCGCGCCTGGTGCACCAGAAAGGTATCGATATGGTCTGCGATGCCGCACCGCAAATCGTCGCAGCGGGTGGGCAACTGGCTGTCATCGGCTGCGGCGACGTGACGATGGAGCGTGACGTGGCGCGGCTGGCTCGGCGCTTTCCCGGCAAGGTCGGCGCACACATCGGGTTCGACGACGCCATGGCGCGACGCATGTTCGGCGGTTCGGATTTTTTGCTGATGCCATCGCGGTTCGAACCCTGCGGCCTCAGCCAGATGTACGCCCAGGCATATGGCAGCCTACCTATCGCGCATGCCACTGGCGGACTGATCGATACAATCGAAGACGGCGTCACTGGGCTGTTATTCCAGCAGCCGACGGTAGCTGGCCTGCGCCAATCCCTGCAGCGCGCCTTCCGGATCTTCGAAGAGCCCGCACTGCTAAGCGCCATGCGCCGCGCAGCCATGCTCGAACGGCACGACTGGAGCGGTCCGGCCCGACAGTACGCCTCGCTCTACGCCCTGGCCGCTCCGACACGCGCAGCGGCTTGACGCCATGGGCTCGCCGCGGGAACACCCACCGATGGCCGATGTCGGTCATGACCGCAGTCAATGGGCCCTGTTGGCCCAGGGGCGCCACGCCGATCCGTTTGCACTGCTGGGACCGCACCGTACAGCCGACGGATGGATCGTACGAGTCAACCTGCCAGGCGCTGTCGCCGTGACGATCCAGCGCAACGATGGCTCGCACTGGGGCGAGGCCAAACGTGTCGCCGAAGGCCTGTTCATAACTCAGGGCGGTGACGATCCAGGCCGCTATCTCGTCGTCGCCCAATGGCCCTGGGGTATCGAACGGCAACCCGATGCGTATGCCTTCGGCGCCCTGCTCGATGAAACCATCCTGCAAGCATTCCATCGGGGCAGCCTTGATCGGCCGGCGGAAGCTATGGGCGCTCACCCTATGCGCATCGACGGTATCGACGGCGTGCGCTTTGCGGTATGGGCGCCCAATGCCGCACACGTGTCGGTTGTCGGCGATTTCAATCGCTGGGACGGACGCCGCCACCCAATGCGCTTGCGGCATACCGCGGGTGTGTGGGAGATCTTCATTCCGGCCGTGGCTGCCGGCGCACATTACAAGTACGAGATCGTCGATGCGCACGGGCATTCGCTACCGCTCAAGGCCGACCCGTATGCCCGGCAGATGGAATTGCCGCCCGCATCGGCTTCGATCGTGCCCGCCGAACTCAAGGTGTCCTGGCACGACGCGGCCTGGATGGAGGGCCGCGCGCACACCCAGCGCATCGAAGCGCCGTTGTCGATCTACGAGGTCCACGCCCCCTCCTGGCGCTACGGTGCCGACAACCGCCCGCTCAACTGGGACGAACTGTCGAGGCAATTGATTCCGTATGTGCTGGACATGGGCTTTACGCATATCGAACTGCTGCCGATCAGCGAGCACCCGTTCGGTGGATCCTGGGGTTATCAGCCGTTGGGCATCTATGCACCGACCGCGCGCCTGGGCCGTCCCGAAGCTTTCGCTCGTTTTGTCGATTCCTGCCACGTCGCCGGCATCGGCGTCATCGTCGACTGGGTAAGCGCGCACTTCCCCAACGATCCACATGGGCTGCAACGCTTCGACGGTACGGCGCTGTACGAACATGCCGATCCGCGCGAAGGTTTCCATCGCGACTGGCATACGCTGATCTTCAACTTCGGCCGTCGCGAAGTCGCACAGTATCTTATCGGCAATGCGCTGGAATGGCTGCAACGCTTCCATCTGGATGGACTGCGCGTCGACGCGGTCGCCAGCATGCTCTATCGCGATTACAGCCGTGCCGAAGGCGAATGGATCCCCAATCACTATGGCGGCCGCGAGAACCTGGAGGCCGTCGAGTTTCTGCGCGAGTTGAATCGCCAGGTAGAAGAGCACTGTCCAGGGGCGCTAGTGATTGCGGAAGAGTCGACCGCCTGGCCTGGCGTCACCGCGCCGGTCGAGCATGGTGGCCTGGGCTTCCACTACAAATGGAATATGGGCTGGATGCACGACAGCCTCGGCTATATGCGCCGCGATCCGATCTATCGCTCGCATCACCATCACGACCTGACCTTCGGCATGACTTACGCATTCGCCGAGCGGTTCATCCTGGCGTTATCGCACGATGAAGTCGTGCATGGCAAAGGCTCTCTCCTGCAGCGCATGCCGGGCGATCATTGGCAACGGTTTGCCAACTTGCGCGCCTATTTCGGCCTGATGTGGGCACACCCTGGCAAGAAGTTGCTATTCATGGGCGGCGAATGGGGTTGCTGGAGCGAGTGGAACCACGACGCTTCGTTGAATTGGGCGCAATTGAACGATCCCTTCCATGAAGGTGTGCGCCGACTGGTCGCCGATCTCAACCGTATCCTGGTTCACGAGCCGGCGCTGCACCAAGCCGATCACCGTACCGAAGGCTTTGAATGGATCATGGTGAACGATGCCGCGCAATCGGTCTACGCCTTCCTGCGCTACGGCCACGATCGCAGCCAGCCCATCCTGGCGGTATGCAATTTCACGCCCCAGCCACGGCACGATTTTCGCGTCGGCGTGCCCGTTGGCGGTGCCTGGCGCGAGCTCTGTAACACCGACAGCAGCTTCTATGGCGGCTCGAATGTCGGAAATGGCGGCATGGTGTTCGCTACGCCCGATCCACGACACGGGCATTGCCAATCGCTGAACCTGCAATTGCCGCCGCTCGCCACGCTGATCTTGCGCGCGGAGGGCGAATGAGTCGAAGGATCGACCGGCGCCGCTACGGTGCCCAACCGATGGGCGATGGCGATACCTTGTTCCGCCTGTGGGCTCCGGACGCGAACAAAATTGCCGTCGTGACCGACGATGCCGCATATCCCATGCAAGCCCTGGGCGACGGTGACTGGGAAGCTACCGCGCCACTCGCGGCTGGCACGCGCTATCGCTATGAGATCGATAACCAGCGCGTGCCCGATCCAGCATCATGCGCCCAAACCGGCGATATCGACGGTGCCAGCATCGTCGTCGATCCGGATGCTTATCGCTGGCGCCATGACGCTTGGCGTGGAAGGTCTTGGGAAGAAGCGATCGTCTGCGAACTGCATGTCGGCCTGCTAGGTGGCTTCGACGGCGTGCGCGCGGCGCTGCCCGCGCTACTCGATGCCGGGTATACCGCCATTCAATTGATGCCGGTGGCGGAGTTCCCCGGTGCCCGCAACTGGGGCTACGACGGTGTACTGCCCTACGCGCCCGACGCGTCGTATGGCTCGGTCGAGGCACTCAAGGCGTTGATTGACGATGCACACGGCCTGGGCCTGATGGTGTTACTGGACGTGGTCTACAACCATTTCGGCCCCTACGGCAATTACCTGGCGACCTATGCCGAAGATTTTTTCCGCTCCGATACACCGACACCGTGGGGACCGGCTATCGATTTCCGGCGCCGCCAGGTTCGCCGTTTTTTTATCGACAATGCCTTGATGTGGCTCAACGACTACCGCTTCGATGGACTGCGATTGGACGCTGTCCATGCCATCCGTCCACGCGGTTTTCTCGAGCGCCTCGCCGATGCGATACGCCGCGGCGTGGATCCGGAGCGTCGTATCCATCTCATCCTGGAGAACGAACACAACGACGCACGCCTCTTGCGTGACGATTATGTCGCGCAATGGAACGACGACGGGCACAACGCATTGCATGTACTGCTGACCGGCGAGACGGAGGGCTACTACGCCGACTACGCCGGCGATCCGACTGCGGCATTGCAGCGCGTGCTGGCCGAAGGCTTCGCTTTTCAGGGGCAGCGCGATCGGCGTGGCGTGCGCCGCGGCCAACCGAGCGCACATCTGCCACCGACGTCGTTCGTGTTTTTTATGCAAAACCACGACCAGGTCGGCAACCGTCCCCTGGGCGACCGCCTGGCGTCCCTGTTGCCGTTGCCACGCTGGAAGGTAGCCACCGCGCTGGTCGCGCTGTGCCCGATGATTCCCTTGTTCTTTATGGGGGACGAATGGGCATGCGACACGCCGTTTTTCTATTTCACCAGCCATCCTGGCGAGTTGGCCGCACAGGTGCGCGAAGGGCGCCGACGTGAGTTTGCGCACTTTGCCGGCTTCAGCCATCCCGCGCAGCGAGAACGTATTCCAGACCCCAATGCGGCAGCGACATTCGATGCATCCCGCCCACGAGGCTCGGACACGGCGCTCGCGTTAGCCACGCGTACATGGTTCGGCGCCTTGCTCGGCGTGCGCAAACAACATTTGATACCCCACTTGCGTGGTACTCGCGCCGTCGCCTGTGCACGGCTAGGCAAATCGGCACTGCGCGCGCAATGGCAGCTCGCAGATGGTCGGCTCTGGACGCTCGGCTTCAATGTCGGAGCCGACGCCGTGGCTTGCATGGCGCCGGCCGGCGCTCAGCTTCTCCATGTCGAGGCACCTGAGGCCGAATCGCGGCCGTTCGATGGCGACTTGCCGCCCAATAGCCTGGCAGCCTGGATCGGAGGCGCCGAGTGAAAGGTTTGACGGTGCGTGAGCGTGCGGCAGCCGTCGGACTGCAACAGCAATGGACGGACACCCAGGGCCGCAAACAGCACGTCAATCATGCCACCCTCGAAGCCCTGGCCGATTGTCTATCCACGTCGGAGACGGATACCGCACCTTGCACGATCGTCGATATGGGAGACGACTTGCCAACCGGCACCGATGGTACGCGTGTGCACTGTTTCGACGAGCAGGATCGTGCCGTTCCGTTACTGGCCGGACGCCGCACCCGGTTGCGCGCGCCGCAGCAACCGGGTTACTACCGCCTGCGCGACGGAAGAACGGAACGCATGCTGGTAGTGGCTCCCTTACGCTGTTTCATGCCAGGCGATCTGGCGGCACAAGCGCAGCCGGCGATGTGGGGCCTCGCCGCCCAGGTATACAGCCTGGTGGGTAAAAGCGGTGGCCTGGGGACGAGCGCCGATGTCGCCGCACTCGGCCTGCGCATTGCCCAGGCCGGAGGCGATGCGGTCGCATTGAGTCCCTTGCATGCGAGTCCACCCGTTATCGATGACTTCAGCCCCTATGCGCCTTCGCATCGCGGCATGCTCGACTGGATGCAGATCGAGCCCAGCCAGGTCGTCGGCACCGACGCATGGCGCGATGCGCTGGCACATAGCGGCATGAGTACGGCATGGCTTCGAGCCGGGCGCCGCAGACAGCTGGACTGGCCCCAGCAGTACGCCATGCGCCGTCGTGCCATGCAGACCCTGTTCGAACGTTGGGGACGCAAGGATGGGCGCTGGAAACAATTTGCAGCGCAATCCGGCGAGTCGCTGCGATTGCATGCGGTCTTCGCCGCCCGGCAGGCGCTCGCTATCGAACGTGGCGAACACACGAGTTGGCAACATTGGGGCGCGGCCTGGAACCATCCGGACCCGGCCACCGTGACTGCCTTTGCAAGCCAACATGCCGCGTGTATGGATTTCGAACTGTTCCTGCAGTGGCTCGCCAATACATGCTGGCTACGGACGCGAGACGACCTGGCCCGGGCCGGCCAGCGACTCGGCCTGTGCTGGGATCTGGCAGTCGGGTTCATTCCCGGTGGTAGCGAAGCCTGGCAACACGCCGGGCTGACAATACGCGGCGCCTCGCTGGGTGCGCCCGCCGATGCTTTCAATCCGCACGGCCAGGCTTGGGGTATCGGCACGTATTCGCCGCAAGGCCTGTTACGCAGCGGATACCGCCCTCTCATCGAGCTCCTGCGTGCCTGCATGGCACGTGGTGGCGGTATCCGGATCGACCACATCCTGGGCTGGTCGCGTTTGTGGCTGGTACCCGATGGCGCAGACGCCAGCGAAGGTGCCTATGTACGCTATCCGCTAGAGGACATGTTGCGCCTGTTGGCGCTCGAATCCTGGCGACACCGCTGCGTCGTGATCGGTGAGGACCTGGGCACGGTACCGGCCGGCTTGCGTGCGCGGCTGGCCGGGCGTGGCGTGCTGGGCCTGGATGTACTGCCGTTTGCGCGCAATGCTCAGGGGCGCTTTCTGCCGCCGGGGCGCTGGCGGTCGAGCGCGGTCGCGATGAGCAGCACGCACGACCTTCCACCGCTGGCCGGATGGCGCGAGGCTCGCGATATCGAGGCGCTCGCACGCATTCAACATTGGCCCGAACGCATGCGTCGCAGCCGTATCGCCGCGCGCCGCCGCGACGTTGTCGCACTCGATCGCATGACGATGGCTGGCGGTACAACCACTCCGCTACGCGCCGCCGTGCGGGCCGTGGCACAGTCTCCCTCGCCGCTGGCCCTCATACCATTGGAGGACGCGCTCGGTAGCAAGCAGCAGGTGAACCTGCCCGGCACCCTGCGCGAGCATCCGAACTGGCGTTTGCGCGCGCATTGGGATCGACCCCAGTTAGCCGCGATGCTGCGGTGGGTCGATCGGCAACGCCGGAGCGTCCGGCATGACTGAGCTGCTCGGCACAGCGCGTTTGCAACTGCATCGCGGCTTCGACCTGCATGCGGCTGCCGCGCAGGTCCCTTACTTCGCACGCCTGGGCATCAGTCATCTCTATCTCTCGCCGATTGCTTCCGCGCGTACCGGATCGACCCATGGTTATGACGTTATCGATCCCGGCACGATCAACCCCGAGCTCGGTGGCGAAGCTGCCTTCATGGCATTGGCCGAGGCGCTGCATCGCCACGGCATGGGTGCCATCCTGGACATCGTGCCCAACCACATGGCGGCCGATACGGCCAATCCATGGTGGCGCGACGTGCTCGAACACGGCCGTGGCAGCCGCTACGCGGATTATTTCGATATCGAGTGGGACGCGCCCGATACCGATGGCCGGTTGTGGCTACCGATCCTGGGCGATCGACTCGACGCCTTGCTGTCGCGTGGCGAACTTTCGTTGCGTCAAGACGTTTTCGGCACCTGGGAACTCGCCTATGGCGAACTGCGTCTCCCGCTTTCACCACAAAGCCGGCAATGGCTGCGTGACGATGGCCTGATGCCCGGCACGCTGCAACGAGTGCTCGACATGCAGCACTATCGCCTGGCCTGGTGGCGCAGCAGCCGGGACGCGATCAACTATCGCCGTTTTTTCGATATCGACGGCCTGGTAGCGCTGGCGATGAACAGCGCCGATGTGTTCGAGGCTGTGCATGCCCTTCCCCTTCGCCTGCTCGCGCAAGGCCTCATCGACGGGCTGCGCATCGACCATATCGACGGCATCGCGCGACCGCGCTGGTACTTGCGTCGGCTACGGCGCGCAATGGACGAAGCGCGACGCGTACGCGGCAGCAACGCGCCGTTATATCTCTATGTCGAGAAGATTCTTGCCAGCCAGGAGACGCTATCGGCCACGTGGCCGGTCGATGGCAGCACCGGCTACGACTTCATGGATCGTGTCGGTGCGCTCTTGCACGATACCGCCGGGCAGCATGCCCTGGCGCGTTATTGGCAACGCCTCACCAACCGCGGCACGTCGTTCCGGCACGAAGAGCAGCAAGCCCGGCGAGAATGGCTGGACGCCGGTCTGCGAACCGACCTGGAACGCTGTACCAGGCAATGGCGCCGGTACCTGGCCGAACTGCCCGAGTACGGCGATCTGACCGTTGCCGCGGTCGAACGCGCCATCGGGCAATTGCTCGAGCGACTAGCCGTTTACCGCACCTATCTTGGCCCTGGCAAGCCATCACGCGCCGACCGCCACGCTTTACTTCAAGCTTTCGAGCTCGCCGATGCAGAAGCCAGTCCCGATGACCGCGACGCTCGCGCGTGGCTGCGCAAGCAATTGCTGGAAGTAGATCTGCAAACGCTGAAGCCGCCACAGCGTCGCTGCCTTCGCCGCGCACGCCAACGCCTGGAACAACTTGCCGCGCCGCTCAATGCCAAGGCTGCCGAAGACACCGCGTTCTATCGCTACGGCGTACTGCTGTCGCGCAATGAAGTCGGTAGCGATCCGGAACAGTTCGCGCTGTCGGTCGATGGCTTCCATCGCGCCATGGAACAACGTGCCACGCGCTTTGCGACCAGCTTGTCGGCCACTGCCACGCACGATCACAAACGTGGCGAAGATACTCGTGCCAGGCTGGCTCTGTTGAGCGAGGACCCGTCGCGTTGGACGGCGTGCTTCGGTCGCTGGATCGAGGAACTGCAGCGACAAGCCCCCGGTCCCGACGTCGCCGACATGCTCATGCTGCTGCAGATCGTGCTGGCAGCTTGGCCACTGCATTTGACGGACGACGACGAGGCGTTAGCCGCTTACGGCGAGCGCCTGGAAACCTGGTGGATCAAGGCGCTTCGGGAAGCCCGCCTGCGTACTTGCTGGACGACGCCCGATATACGCTATGAAGCACGCGCGCAGGCCTTGGTGCGACGCCTGTTCGGCGATCCGGCCTTGGCGGGTTTGCGCCAAGAGATCGGCCATGCGGCGCATAGGCTCGACGCTCCCGGCGCACTTAATGGCTTGGCCATGACCACCTTGCGTCTGACTGCACCCGGCGTGCCCGATCTCTATCAGGGCACCGAATTCTGGGATCAATCCCTGGTCGATCCGGACAATCGGCGCAATCCCGACTACGCCGCGCGCAATGCCCGTCTCGGTGCCGTGACCGAGGTGACCGCATTGCTGGCCGATTTCCGCAGCGGGTCTATCAAGCAGGCGCTCATTGCCGCCTTGCTTGCACTTCGCCGGCGCGCGCCCGAACTCATGCGGCATGGCGACTATCGACCTTGTCGCGTCACGGGCGCGGCGATCGGCCATGCGCTGGCGTTCGAGCGGCACTATCGCGGCCAGCACCTGCTAGTGGCGGTACCGCGTCTGTGCGCTGGCTGGCTGGCCCAGGCCACCGAACCCCGGGTGCCGGCTGCGTGCTGGGGCGACGCTACCGTGCTTGCGAGCGAAAACATCCGGCAACACGATCTTGTCAATGTACTGACAAATCAAACGTTACCTTCAATGACGGAACAGACATGGCAGTTATCGAATCTATGGGCGGCCTGGCCGGTGACCGTGTTGCTGGCAGGCTCACAGGCACTACGATGAGCGACCCCTCCGAACGGGAAGAACGTATACGCGAACTGGCCCATCGCATCTGGGAGTCCGAAGGTCGTCCGCAGGGCCAGCAGATGCGCCATTGGCAAATGGCCACTCGCCTGATCGAAGCAAGCGAACGCGCCGAAGAAGAACGCAAGCGCGACCATGATAGGCCAGAGGACGATGGCGACTGAGGCCCCCTCCGGCACCGCGCCGATCGACGTCAATGACGCCGCGCCGCACCCGGCGCGCCGGCCGTCGCGCGTCCGCGAAGGCGCGCCGTTTCCTCTCGGGGCGACCTGGGACGGCCTGGGTGTCAATTTCGCGCTGTTTTCTGCCAACGCGAGCAAAGTGGAGTTGTGTCTCTTCGATGACGAACATCGCGAAACCGAGCGCATCGCACTTCCTGAGCTTACCGATGAAATCTGGCATGGCTACCTGCCCGATGCGCGTCCTGGGCAAATCTACGGCTATCGCGTCCACGGACCCTACGAGCCCGATGCCGGTCATCGCTTCAATCCGAACAAACTGTTGCTCGACCCCTACGCCAAGCAGATCGTCGGCGAGCTGACCTGGCACGATGCGCTATTCGGCTATGTCATCGGCCATCCCGATGGTGATCTCAGCTTCGACGAACGCGACAGCGCACCGTACGTACCCAAGGCACGGGTGATCGACCCGGCATTCACTTGGGGGCGCCACATGCGCCCGCACACCCCGTGGGACCGCACCATCATCTACGAAACGCATGTACGTGGCTATACCATGCGTCACCCACGTGTCGCGCCCGAGTTCCGCGGCAGCTTTGCTGGACTGGCTACGCAGGAAATCATCGACTATATACGTTCGCTTGGTGTCAGCACTGTCGAATTGATGCCGGTGCACGCTTTTGTGGACGACAAGCATCTGCTCGAGCAAGGGCTGCGCAACTACTGGGGTTACAACACACAAGCCTTTTTTGCGCCGCATCCGCGCTATATGGCCACCGGAAGTATCGACGAGTTCAAGGAGATGGTCGCGCATCTACACGACGGCGGCCTGGAGGTCTTGCTCGATGTCGTCTACAACCACACTGCCGAGGGCAATGAGCTGGGGCCTACGTTATCGATGCGAGGCATCGATAACGCCAACTATTATCGACTTGCCGACGACCGCCGCCATTACATCAACGACACCGGCACCGGTAACACGCTCAACCTCAATCACGCTCGCGTCCTGCAGTTGGTCACCGACTCCTTACGCTACTGGGCCACTGACATGGGCGTGGACGGCTTCCGTTTCGACCTCGCCACCATCCTCGGGCGCGAACTGCATGGCTTCGATGAAAGCAGCGGCTTCCTCGATGCCTGCGCACAAGATCCGACCTTGAGTCAGCTCAAACTGATTGCCGAGCCTTGGGATCTCGGTCCTGGGGGCTATCAGGTCGGCGGCTTTCCGCCCGGCTGGGCCGAATGGAACGACCGCTTCCGCGATAACGCGCGTGCATTCTGGCGCGGCGATGAGGGCAAGTTGGCCGAACTTGCCACTCGCCTCACCGGTTCGGCGGACCTCTTCGAGCGCCGCGGGCGCCGCCCTTATGCCTCGGTCAACTTCATTACCGCTCACGACGGCTTCACTTTGAACGATCTGGTGAGCTACGACCATAAGCACAACGAAGCCAATGGCGAAGATAATCGCGACGGCACGGACAATAACTTGAGCTGGAACCATGGCGAGGAAGGTCCCAGCAAGGATCCTCGGATCCGCGCCCTGCGCAGTCGGCAGATGCGCAATATGCTTGCAACCCTGCTGCTTTCCCAAGGCACGCCAATGCTGCTGGCCGGCGACGAGTTCGCGCGAACCCAACAAGGTAACAACAACGCCTATTGCCAGGATAACGAGCTGACCTGGCTGGACTGGCAAGTCGCTTCACGCGCCAGCGATCTGACAGATTTCGTGCGCCGCCTGATCAAGCTACGCCATCGCTTCCCGCTGCTCCGGCGTAATCGATTCCTCAAAGGCGAACCGGAGGAGCCGTTCCAGATTCGAGACGTCAGCTGGCTCACACCCGATGGCGCAATGATGGAGGAAAGCGATTGGCAAGATCCCAGCCGCCATTGCCTGGGCATGCTGCTCGATGGCCGCGCTCGCCCCACCGGGATTCGTCAGCTCGGCGGCGACATCAGCCTGCTGCTGATCGTGCACAACGGCCATGAGCCTTCGTCATTTAGCCTGCCGCAGGTCGAGGGACTAGGCGATTGGCAGGTTCTGCTGAGCACCGATGCACAAGTACGCACTTCATCGCATCATGAAGCGATGAGCGATTTTCCGCTGGCACCTTGTTCATTGAGCTTTTTCCGCGCGAGGGCCAAACGGCGCGGGGAGATGGGTATCGCCGATGAACGTGGCGATTGAGGCCAAGGGGCGCCACCAATAAGCAGCAAGCGGTGAGAAGTGAGCGATAGCAAGCCGGTTGGTTATCGGCTTTTCTCTGCCGCGTCACTTCTCTTTACTGCCTTCTCCCTTATGGGATAAAGGGCGCAAATGAAGGATTCGTAGTCCTCGATCCTACTCATGCCCCTCAATCACCGTTGTCGGCTTTCCTTCCACGCCCGCATAGAAAATCACCAGCAGCGCCGATTGATCGC
The DNA here is from genome assembly GCF_036568765.1 of Dyella sp. GTDB lineage: Bacteria > Pseudomonadota > Gammaproteobacteria > Xanthomonadales > Rhodanobacteraceae > GSA-30. Next base: position 33,623 of record NZ_DATCRY010000078.1, read on the forward strand.
CCGTGTAACCCTGGTGTATGCCATCGACCAGTTCGGGCAACACTTCGCCCGCACGTACCACCAGCTTGGTTCGGAGACCGCGTCCGCAGCCTCGGCCTGGTGTGAGGCACTCCATGCCACTGCCAGCACCATCGCCGCACCGTGCTTCATGGCTGTCATGACTTACCTCCTTGTTCGATAGCAATAAAGCTAATAAGGAGGAGTATAACGCCTCGCACAAAGAAATTTATGCACTGTCGCTGACCTAGCGCCAACGTTTTGCTTGCCTGTATCCCCACCTGACAAGCGACACCACGCTCAATCCCAGACGCGGCCACATACCCCGCGCCAGATATAGCGAACCGCATTCGCGCTGACGATCCGCCAATACGCGCTTGTATTGGTTATCGCCATAGCCGAAATCTATCGTGACGCCCGGATATCGATCGAGCAGATCCAGCACCGTCTCGAATACCAGCGCCGAGCCGATGCCGAGCGAGGCAAACTCCTCGTCGTAGCCCGTATCGTCGAGCACGTAGCGAGCACCGAGGATATAACCGTGCACGTAGGCAACCGGCCGCTCTCCCCGCATCAACAGATGACCGATCCAATGCCGATCCTCGGCCAGCCGACGAAACAAAGCACGCCGCTCCGGCATCTCCCAATCGATCGGCAATACTTCGGCATGCCAACTACGCGCATAGACACGATTCATCAGCGCCGTGTACTCGACTACTTGATCGGGTTCGTTAAAAATGCGCAACACCGTTTGTCCACCGAGCTTCTTGTAGACATTACGCAGCCGTCGCGTCAGATCGTTACGGCGCTTTCCGTCCAGTTGCGCCAGATAGGCGGCGGACGAGGCTTGCGGCGCGATGCTCCGGGCGACCTGCTCGACCAGATTCATGCTCACGGTGGCGAACGGACGCTGCCCCTGCCCCATCGCTCGCGCCAGGCTGTTAGGGAGATCGCTCTCCTGGATGCGGACGACCCGGATGTCGCCATCGCGCTGCAGGGCGCCGGCAATCAGTTGCTCGGCCAATTCACGGTCCGCCGGCAGGGCTACCACACCGTCGCCGAGCATGCGCAACACTTTGCCGCGGTAGAGCAGCACGCGGCGCGACCCAAGCGACAGGCGCACGTTGTGCACGGCTTCGGCCAAGAAAGGCGCATAGCCGATCACCTGCCCCAGTCCATTACTAGCCAGTACCAGATACAGCATCGTCGTTGGCCCTCGCCAGGCCAGCTCGAACGCCAGCCAATCCGGGTGCTGCACGATGCTGCATGCCGCGCCGGGTGTTTCGGCGAGGCGCACCAGCTCGGTCCTCGATTCGGCAAGGGCGATGGCGCAACCGATCACCGAGCAGGACAAGCGAGCCTCCTGGGGCGCAGTCATGGCACGCTCCGTGCCGCCGGTCGCTGCAACCAGTCCAGCCCCCGGACCAGCATGCGACCTGGCGGCCCTAGTCGGCCAATGAGATTTCCCAACAGCCGCAGGTCGTCCCCACTCCAGTACCTCACCCATATGCTGCCCGGCACGAATAGCGCGACAAACACGACGCAACCAGGCAGGAAACCGTAAAAACTCGGGGTCCATATCGTCACCAGCCATGCCGCCAGCGTGGCGACCGCTCCGACGGCGAACAAGCGCAGCATGGCCGCCACCGGCAGGCCATCGCGCGTCGCACGACGCAAGTAGAAGATGGCGACGCCAAGTTCCGTCAAACGCGTTGCCGCATAAGCCAGCACTGCGCCGGCCAACCCCAAAGGAGGCACCAGCAGTAAACCGAAGATGCCGTTGGCCAACAGGGAAATCACCGTAACGCGAACACGGTCGGCCTGGCGATCTACCACGGTCTGGAACGCACTGATGCTATTGCCGATCAACAGCAGTCCGGCCAATACCAGGAACGCCTCGATGGCCGGAATCGCATCGCTGTAGCGGCGGCCGTACATCAGAGTGACGATATCTGGCGTCGTCACGAAACCGAGTCCGGCGATCATCAAGCCCACTGCCCAATAGAACCGGGTAGCTTCGGCGAGAAATTGCGCGGTGCGCTCATGACCGTGCTCGCCATAGGATTTGGCCATATAGGGCAGCAAGGTGCTGGTCAATCCGACCGAAAACAGCTGCACCGCACCGCGCGTCAACGTCACTGCGATAGCGAAGAAACCGACCGCGGTCGAGCCGGCGAAGATATTCAGGAGAAATACTTCGAGCGTACCGGCCTTGAACGACCCCAGCAGCACGAGCACCGCCGTCAGTCGCAAATGACGCGACAACCTGCCGCGCATTTCCTCCGGCACCGGCCCCGATCGATATGGCGCGCAATAACGACGATACGCCAATCGATTGATCAGGTTCAAAAGCAGCGACGCGACCGCAAACAAGGCTATAAAAGCCAGCAGGCCCGCTTGGGCTATCGTCGCACCGATCACCAACAGCAAGCCAATGACGCCGGCACCGACGACCGCGATCGCCTCGGGCTCGAAGTGCTCTTGTCCTTTCTCGATAGCCACCAGCATGCCGTAATTGGCCTTCGCCAGCGTCGCGACCATCACGAGCGTGGTTACCGGCAACAGATACCCATGCCACTCCTCCGGTCGAATCGCCAGGACGGCCAGCAAGAACACGGCCAGCACGGCGGCCGAACTCCAATGTTGCAAACGACTTAGCCGTCCACCGATGTATGCGGCCACATCAGCCCTGCCGGCACCGTCGGCCTCGGCGATAAATTTGGTCGACGACGTGGTCAGCGCATGGTTGCAACACGTAATCATCCAGCTGCAAAGCCATACGGTAAACGCGTAACGGCCGAAATCGGCCGGCCCCAAGGCACGTGCGATCCAGATGCTCACGACTAAGCCGAGCGCATACTCGATATAGCTCGAGACAGAGACAATGGTGACGCTACGCAGCACTGCCAGGCGTCGGTTCATGGCTGGCCCCTTGCCACAGAGGCGGAAAGTCCGCTCCCAGGTGCTTGACGAATCATCCACTGCGCCACGGCGCTGCCACGATTGTTCCAATTGAACCGGCGCAGGGTGTCGTCCAGTGCCGCGCAAGCCGGCGTATAGGAGCTCGACAATGCCTCGAAACGGCGCTTCAGCGCCGCACTCTGCTTTGGATCGGGCTCGAAGTAGTACGCCGCGGCGACCGCAAAACCCAACTCCACGTTATGTGCGTCGCTGTACCAGCCATCGCTCTCCTGGATAGCCACAAGGGATTTTCGCTCCGCATGTGCCGACGACCAGTACCACGCAATCTGGCCGTTGCCGCCCGAGCACGGATTGCGCCAATCGTGCGATGGGGCCAGCAACGCTATATCGATCCACCCATAACGTTCCATATACTGGCCAAAGCTGGCGATCATCGGCGGAATACGTACGTCGCCAGTCACCAACCACGCATGCCAGAGGCCATCGATGATGTTCTCGCTCATCCACGGCGAACTTCCCCGCACGTCGGTGGCCGGATCCCAGGCATCGTTCTCGTGCAGGTTCCAGCTGTTGCGCCAGGAACCATCGTCACCCATGCCATCGGGATTGTTGCGCTGGTGCATGTAGAGCCAGGACACGCGCTCTTCGATGCGCGTCATATAACGGCGGTCGCCGGTCAACTCATAGGCGCTGACCGTCTGAAGCAGACCAAGTCCGGCCAGGCGCTCGGTGAAATAGTCGGACGGATGCCGATAAGGGCCCGGGCGGCGATTCCAACCGCCGTTCTCCCATAGGGTCATCATCTTGTCGATGGTGACGGCATCGTGCTGGGTATCGTCGCCGGTCAACGCCAGCGCCAACAAAACCGGCTCGACATACACGTACTTCACATCGCATGGCTTGTCGCCAAACGTCCAACCGCCGGCACAGGAGGGGCTGACCGGCAGACCGTCGCGACGGATATATTTCATGTAGAAGCGATAGCTCAGATCGGCCGCCTGCAGGTAGTCGAAGCGCCCTGTTCGGACATAGGCCTTGTAGAGCGTCGATGGGCGATCGAACAGCCAGGCAGTAGGATCGGCCACAGGCAGCTTGCGCGCCCAGCGGAACTGCGCAGATACATAGTTCGCGTACGGCTCCTTCGCCGCTGCTGGCAGCTGTGGACCCGCCACCAGCGAGTCGCAGAGCCATGTCGGCGTAAGCGTGGCCAGTACCGCCGGCACGCGAAAGCCGGCCTCGCCATTGACCAGGCCATCCGAGTACGGCCAAGCGGCAAGATCGTGCTCGCGCGGTCGACCCAAGGCGAAATAGAACGTCTTGTCCCGGCCGTCCATCCGCGTACGAAATTGCGCGCGCACTGCACGCACGCTGCCGTCCTTCGCGTACCAGCGCAGGGTTGTCTGTACCGCCGCAGGTATCTCGACGCCGCGATCGTCCAGAATACGCACCTGTTTCGGATCGCGTAAAGCGCCCGGCGGCAGGGGAATGCCGACAGTGACTCGTACATCCGGATCGCTACCGGCGTTACGATGCAGCACGATACTCTGCGTCGGTATCGTCTCCGCAGGTGCTGCAACGCTTTTGGCGCCTGTAGCGACCATGGCCATCGCCAGCGTTCCGGCCAGCACGATCATGCTCCGATGCATGTCAAGGAAGACATTCAAGCCGCCGACGTCAAGGGCGACTTGCGCGCAAGTTGCCATTCCCACGTCAGCGCCGTACGCACGATGAAGTCCAGATCGTCGTACTGCGGCTGCCAGCCCAGGAGCTGGCGAAGGCGATCGCTGCGTGCAATCAGCTTGGGTAGATCGCCCGGACGACGCGGCAGCTCCATGACCGTCAGCGGCCGCCCACCGACGCGCTGCACGGCATCGATCACCTCGCGCACACTGTAGCCGTGGCCATAACCGCAATTGAGCGTTAGCGACTCGCCGCCGCCGCGCAGATGATCCAGTGCGCGCAGATGCGCCGCTGCCAGATCGTCGACGTGGATAAAGTCGCGAATGCCGGTGCCATCGGGCGTGTCATAATCAGTACCGAATACCGCCAGGCTCGGGCGCTTGCCCACCGCGTGCTCGCACGCCACCTTGATCAGCAAGGTGGCTTGTGGCGTGGAATGGCCAATCCTTCCCAGCGGATCGCAGCCGGCCACATTGAAGTAGCGCAGTATCACGTGGCGCATCGCTCCGGTTGCACAGTGATCGCGCAACATGGTCTCGGACATCAGTTTGGAGGTGCCATACGGATTGATCGGCTTCGTCGGCGTTTCTTCATCGGCAACGCCATCGTCGGTCAAGCCGTAGACCGCGGCTGTAGAAGAGAAGATGAACTGCCGCACGCCCGCTTCGGCGCAACAGGCCAGCAGATTGCGTGTATTGCAGGTGTTGTTGCCATAGTACTTGAGCGGGTCGCTGACCGATTCGGGCACAATCGTATGCGCAGCAAAATGCATCGCCGCATCCACCTGATGCTCGGCAAGCACGCGCGACACCAGGGCCAGGTCACCCACGTTGCCGATCACCAGCTCGGCACCGCGCACCGCTTCGCGAAAACCGGTGCTGAGATTATCGATCACCACGACGCGATCGCCGCGTGCGACCAGCTGCTGCACGACATGGCTTCCGATGTAACCGGCCCCGCCGGTGACAAGTACCTTGCTCATACTCGCTTATCCGTCATGACTGGAAAATGGTGCGCCACCCAGCGCTCGATGCCTTCGATCAGACGGCTACGATCGCCGCTAAGGATGTAGGTGTGGTCGACCTCGCGCAGGAACTGCGTGCTGACAAAAGGATGGTTCATCACGCTGCCGAAACATTCGCGAAACTGCCTGGCGTGATTGAAGAAGTGGCTGATGCCGCCGGTGTAGATCAGACACATGCGCTGGCCTCGCTCGACCATGCCTGCCAGATCCGCGCGTACGACATCACGCGGCGATGGAGCCACCGCGAATACCGGTTCGGATGCCGCACGCGGAGCCGCCGCTGGCCGAGCGCGTGTCAACGCGTGGCGCCAGCGCTTCAGGTCGAACAACCGCGGGAGATAGTGCCGCAAGCGATAGCCGAACGTACGATAGGCATAACCGTCAAGGAATACCGCGCCGGCGACATGCGTATCCGTACAGGCTACCGAGTGAACGTTCTGCGCCCCCGAACATAACCCCACGAGCACAAAACGCTTGCAGCCGGCTTGTTCGTCGAGCAGGCGCATTGCATCGCCGACATCGGCATTGACCTGCTGCACCTTGGTCTGCGACTCACCGCTCGAGCCGCTGTCGCCCAGTGTGGACAGATCGAAACGCAATGTCGGATAGCCGGCTGCGTTCAGGCGCCTGGTCAGGTCTACATGTAGGCGGAATGGACCGATGCGATGCACCATGCCCGCATTGAGCACAATCACGCCCACGGTCCCCGGCTCGCTTTGCGGCAAGCCGGCAATACCGATCAGATGTTGTGCGCGGCCGAAACGAAAGGCTTTCTCAGTGTTCATGGAAGACCTCCGAAAGCCAGGTCCGTACGGAGACGACCTCAAGTTCCCGGATCCCGCACCTTGTTGCATGCAAGAAGCACTGGGCCACGGCATTCACCGAGGCGAGGCGGGAAGCCGGGGCAGCACGCGGTCTCATGCCGCGCTCCTCACGTGCGCTGTCACCGCCTGCACAAGCGGGTGCGAAAGAATGGCCGCCTCCAGGCGATCCAGGTCGTCCCAAGGTACGGAGGGATCCAGCGATACGAAACTGGTATCCGGCGCGTCCCGCCACGCCGGTGTGCGCGGCGCACCCTGCGAATCGAGGACCAGCGTGGGTAGCGACACAGGGACCAGATGCAAACCTCCGATCTCAGAGCGCAGGCGCTCGCTCACTGCGAAACCCAGCCACTGTGCCGCGATGTCGCTACACGAACGTGGCCGTGTGAAGCGATGCGGATCGTGCCGTAACGCTTCCTGCATGGCATCCAGCCGCGCGACATGACCAGCACCATCTACGATCGGATCCCAGATCATCAAGCCGGCAAGGCGCGCCGACGCAGCAGTCTCCACGGCGATGCAGGCGCCCAGGCGCGCACCGAACGCGATCACCCGCTCACAACCGCTGCGTCGGCGCAACTCATCGGCCGCTAACGCCGTATCGGCGATGCAGCGGCGCCAATTGAGTTCTTCGCTGGCACCGGCGGAATCCCCGCTGCCGTAGTAATCGAAACGCAACGCGGCCACACCTTCCGCCGCCAGTGCATGCGCCAACTGGCGATACAGGCGATGGCAGCGGATCTGGTCTTGGCCCAGCGGCGGGCACAGTAGAACCGCTTTGCGTGGCGGCATGCCCGTGGCATGGAACAAGCCGAACAGCTCGCCTCCCGGACCGAAGTGAAACGGAAGTTCCATGGGTGTGCGCGCTTTCACCGGCGATACACCACGCTGAAGAATAACTGGGTTTCCCGGTAATCCTGTCCGGCAACGTTGCTGTTGCGTCGCTGACGCGTTACCGAGGCATGCCAGCTCCAGTGCGGCGTAAACTGATTGGCCAGATCGAGGCCGAAGCGAACGGTATGGTCGGTGCGATTGAGCGTTTGATAGGTGAGCTTCTCGCCCGCGGCGAACGCCGAAAGCATCATGTTCGGTCGCAGTCGGTAAGTGGCACTTAAGCTACCGCCCTTGCCGACCTGGTCGAACGTCGGATCATTGAGATAGTGCAGCTTGCGGTATAGCGGCGCTACCGAAAAGGTCCAGCGCTCGCTATTGAATGCATACGTCGCTTCCAACAGGCGCTGCAAGTACACCTGCGAATCGACCACGGCATTGCCGGTGACAATGCCGCTACCGATACCCGTCCCGATGCCTCCAGTGCCCCCGGTAAGATCCGAGATGCTTGCCTGCCCGATCGGCGTCATCATGTCCAACGCGGCATCGGCGTACTCATACGAGCCCGACACCGCGAACGAACTGCGCAATGTCGGCTGCCAACCGACACTGAGACGTACCATGGGGCTGGAGTCGGTGCCTGCATGGCTGTACTTCAGCTGCGACCAGCCCACCATGACATCGGCATTGAACCGCGCCAGCTTGCTGGTATAGCGCAGGTACGCCTCGTTACGCGTGTAGTTGGGTCCCGTATCGGCGTTGTCGAAGGCAACGCGCTGGGTTTCGGCGTTGGCCGATACCTGATCGGTCGGACTGATATCGCGAAACAGCCGCAAAGCCAACAACCCACGCGAAGAATTGAACTCATCGACCTTGGACGCGTAACTGTTGATGTAACGCAGATCCACCTGCCCACGCATTGCCTGACCGAACTGCAGGTGCAGAGTCGGCCCAACCGATAACACATTGGTTTGTTGCTGGTTGTCGGGTGCATTGCTGGCCAATGAATCGACCGGCTGCACTGCAGCGTAGTCCTCGACAGCGAAATCCAGACGTTGTGGCAACACGGTCCAGTTGCCCTGCCCGGCCAGTTGCACCTGGGTCTGGTTGTCGAAGCGGCCACCGAGGTAATCGTGATATTCCAACGTACCGAGCACGTTGGCCTGGAAGGTCGATCCCTGCTGGGTAAAAGCGAAATTCATGCCCGGGATCAGCACATTCTGGCTAACCGGGTTATCGCTGCTCAGAGCAATGTTGTCGCTGTGTTCCGCGCCGACGTACAGCGAGTAGTCGAGCTTGCCCGCCCATGCCGCACCGGGTGCCGCGACCAGGGCGAGTAGCAGTGCTCGGGCAAGCGTGTTTAGAGCCGGCATCGTCCTTTCCCGGTAGCCTCGGAAGTTTTATTCGTGCAATTTCGTGCGCTTCACATCGTCTGGTTGAACACCACGCCGGCCAGTTTTTCTGGCTCGAAATTTGCCACTGCCTGGCTGATCGATGCAGGCGTGTCACGGCCGTAGCCTGCGACTACCACCACAAAATCGGCCAAGTCCGACAAAATCCTCGCGTCCGGCGAGCCTTTGATGGCCGGACCGTCCAGGAACAAGTAGCGATCCGCATAACGACTGCGCAGCGAGTCGAGCACGATGCGCATGCGTGCCGACGAGAAATATTCGCCACCGTTCTCGCGCGCCGTACCTGCAGGAATCAACCGCAGACGCGGAATTCCGGTCGGATAGAGCACGGTCTCGATACCACCGGCCCGATGTTCGAGCAGATCGATCAAGCCGCCGCGTGAAGGCGCCACACCCAATGCCTTGTGCTGGCTGGGATAACGCAAGTTGCAATCGACCAGCAGGCTGGTTTTTGCTTCGTCGAACGCAAAGGCCGCAGCCAGATTGCGCGCTACGAAACTGCCGCCGCAATGCGGGCTGACCGGCACGATCAAGGTAATGAAGTTATGCCGACCGGCCATCTCCAACAGGCGCGTTCGAATGCCGCGGAATGCATCGGAATGCTTTCGCGCCGACTCCTCGCGGTGAATCAGCCGGCGCTCCTCCAGTTGCACCGGCGCAAGCGCCGTGCCTTTCTGGTTCATCAAAGCGATCGAATGACTGCCCGATGTGCGCGCCTCGATGTTGTTGGCGGCAGCTTCCAGCACATCGCTGATGCGATGGGAGAAGATCTTTTCACCGTCTTCGCTCTTCATGTCCACCCCTTCAAACGCAGCCAGAGCATCACCAGATAGATCGCAGCCACACCGGCAATGACCAGCAGCAGAACCAGGTTATGCAGACGATCGCGCCGACGATCGCGCGGCGTCGGATAGAACGGTATGGAGGCCAACACCGGCAGACCGGTGCCTTGTTCCAGCTGCCAGACCGAGCGCACGCGCGGATCGAAGCGCACCAGTGCGAAAAGCAAACCTAGCGGCACCGCCAGAGACAAGGCGATACCCGCCAGGCTGAAGTGCATGAAGCGCAGACCTGTGGGCACCAGCGGCACCATGGCGGGATTCTGGATCTGGAATGTCAGTCCGCGCTGCTCGGCATCCAGGTTCATCGACACGCGTGCATTCTCGCGACGCTTGAGCAGATCCTGGTAGACATCGCGGTTGACCGTGTAGTCGCGGGTCAACTCGGCAGTGACGTTTTCCGAATTGGCAATGCGTTTGCTGCGCTCCAGCTCGGACTGCAACATCGATTCACTGGCCGCGATGCGCGCGGCCGCACCCGAGGCATCGCCGCGCGCTCCCGCCAGCTGAATCTTCAACTGCTGGTAGAGCGGATTCATCTGCACGCTGCCCTCCAGAGGCATGGCCGTACCGGCACGCTGTGCGCTCTGGCTACGCTCCATCTGCGCACGCACATCCTGCATCTGGTGACGAATGCGAATGACGTCCGGGTAATCATCGGTATACGTAAGGAGCAGTCGGTCAAGCTGAGCCTGCAAATCGGCGAGCTGCGCCTGATAGACACCGCCGACCGTCTGGATGGCGTTGACTTCCGATTCGCCGTTCAGCTGTGCGGATAGCGCCGCCTGCTGCGACTGCTTCTCCATCATGTACATGCGCGTGCTTTCGATCTGGCTGCGCAACTGACTGATGCGCGCATTGGTATCGGCTTCGCTACCGGGCCGCGCGTCGGCGTTGGCGTCGCGATAGGCCTTGAGCTTGGCTTCCGCGTCCGTCAGCTTGGTGCGATACGCCTCGACCTGGCTGTTGATGAACTCATAAGCCTCGCGGCTCTCGCGTTGCTTGGAGGCGAGACTTTCGCTGATGAACAACTGTGCGAACTTTTTGGTGACCTCGTAGGCGCGCCTTGGCTCGGAGTCGAAGTAACTGATCGTGATCAGGTTGTCGCGCGAGGTCTGTACACTAGTGCGCGACTTGATGCCTTCGATCAGGCGATCCTGCTCGACGGGCGACGGTTTCAAGGCCATCCAGCCGCCGGTGACCAGGATCTGGTCCATCACCTTACGGCTGAAGATCACATCACGAGCAATACCCGCACGGTTCTTGTTGCCTGTCGGCGAAGCCGCACCTTCCATCAATGGCGCGATGATATTGCTCTCCTGCGCCAGAATCGTGGTCGACGCCTCGTACTTGCGAGGCCACAGCATCCCCACGACCAGAGCGGTCAAGGCAATGGCCGCGAACAGGCCGGCCATGGCGAGTCGCCGCCGTTTGCCTTCACTCAACAACGTCGGCAACGCGCCGCCGAAAGGTATCAATTCACCGCTCATTGCATCCCCCTTGGGCATCCCTGTGCGACATCCGTCTGCGTAAGGCTCCGAACGTCAGAACGCCCGCTGCGGCACTGTGATCACGTCACCCGGCTGAACCGGATAGTTATTTGCCAAATCGCCTTGCTGCAGGATCTTCTCCAGCCGCACCGCGTATGAAGTGGTATCCGCACCGTTAGCGCCGCGCCGGTACAATTCCGTGCGATCGGGCGCGGCAAATTCGGTGGTACCGCCGGCGGCAAGCACGGCATCGAGCACCGTCATGCCTTGTCGGTAAGGAATCGAAATGGGGCTGCGCACGGCACCGGTGACGCGTACGCGCGACAGGTATTCATGACTGCGCAATGCCGTGAGAATCACGGCCACTTGCGGATCGCGCACATAGGCCTGCAGTTTGTCGCGAATCTCGGTCGAAACCTGTTCCGGTGTGCGGCCGCCGGCGGACACGTCGCCGATAAGCGGCACCGTGATCCGTCCGTCAGGACGCACCGGGACGCTGACGCTCAAGTCCGGGTTGTGCCAGACGGTGATTTGCAACTGGTCGTCCACGCCGATCAGGTAGGTATTGACCGCCTGAGCATCGTCGGCAGGTTTGGGCGGTGCGCTTGTGCTTCCCCCTGTGGCGCAGGCCGTCAACGACACGGCCAACCCCAGCATCAGAACGCGACGCAGAATGTTCATATGCGGTCACACCAATGTCTGAAAGTGTGACTCACACTACACGAAAGGCCCTTGACTAAAACGTTCGCAAACGATCTATAGCAGCCAGCCAGCCTGCCTATGCCTTTGGTTGGATAGGGGCGCGGCATACCCCTTGCGAGACTATCGGGTGTCCGTAAGAAGATCGCGCAGCGCCTGGATTTCCATGGGTTTCGTCGAACACATCGACCGCCTGCTCCACCCCGCCGTGCAAAGCGCGCTGCTGCTTGTTGCCGGCGCACTGCTGTTGCAAGGGCGTCACTACCGGCTTGCCGTAGTCAGCGCGACGGTCGCTATGGTTTGGCTGGGACTATGTGCCGCCCCCGCCTTCGCCAACTGGCTCGAGCGCGGCCTGGAGCAACGCTATACCCAGCGCGAACCACGGACCTATCCCACTGCCGATGCCATCGTTGTACTCGGCGGCGGCAAGCTGCCGGACGACCCGGCATGGCGCGATGACGATGCCGACGCACCGGTTACTCGCATGGATTTCGGACTCGAACTATTTCGCCAGCGTCGAGCCACCGTGCTGCTAGTGTCCGGCGCAGACCAGGCGAGCAAGATGGCGGACCGGCTTACACGACGCGGCGTGCCGGCTGCAGCGCTATTAGTGGAAGATACCAGCATCAACACGCGGGAGAACGCTGTCCATTCTGCGATTCTGCTCAGGCAGAAGAACCTGCAAAGCATCTTGTTGGTGACATCGGGGATTCACATGCCGCGCGCGCAGGCCAGCTTTGCACGGCAAGGCCTGAATGTCATCGCCGCGCCAACGCCCGATGGCTACATCGGCGCCGCGAACTCCTGGTGGCCGCGACGTGCGGCGCTGACGGTGACCGCACAATGCCTGCGGGAGCACCTGGGTTTGTGGGTCTACCGATGGCGAGGGTGGACATAAGCCACGTTTCGCAACCAGTTTCGCGACTAGGGCGGAACGGCGACTCCCTGCGTCAACCGCTTGGCCAGTCTCGGCTGCCGCAGCTGCTCTACCCACCATGTCAACGCACGCCCCTGATGATCCCCACGCCATCCGACGTACAGCGTATTCGGCTCGCGCCGCTCAGCCATCTTCTTTTCTACAAGCGCCCCGCTCCGTAACCACGGCGCTACTCTTTCGCGCGGCAACCAACCGATGCCTAAACCTTCGCGCTGCGAAAGCATCTTGGCTCGCATGGTCGGCACCGCCAGCGTCGCCTGCCCGCCTAAGACCCCATACCCGCGATGACGCGCCGCTCGCGAGGAATCCCCTACCACCACCGCCCGGTAGGGCAACAACTGCTCCTGTTGAAGAGGCTCCGTCACCTTCGCCAGTGGATGCCGTGGCGACACGGCAAATACCCACTCGATCACCCCGAGTTCGAACCATTGCAAGCGCGGCATCGAGGGCGGTTCGTTGGTAGCGCCAATCACCAGGTCGGCGCGCCCGTCCAGCAAGGCCTCCCAGGTGCCCCCAAGCACCTCATGAGTCACGCGCAAAGCCACGCCCGAGTCCAGTACGTCGAAGGAGCGAATGACCGGCAACAGGAGTTCGTACTCGAGCAGTTCATCGGTAACGATCCACAAGCGGTCCTCCCAGCCATGCGCCACCTGTTTGACCCGTCGGGTCAGACGGGACACGTCCAGGGCCAGCCTGCCCGCCTCCTCGGCCAACAGGCGACCGGCCGGAGTCAGTTGCAGGCGATAGCGCCGCCGGTCGAACAACAAAGCATCGAAACGCGCCTCCAATTGCCGGGCCGCATGCGAAACGGTCGAGGGTGCTTTACCTAGCCGGGCTGCCGCCCGAGTGAGGCTGCCACTGCCCTGGATAGCTTGCAGCAAGGCCAATTCGTCATCGGACAACATATTCGAACCTTTCGAACGAGTGCGTCGAAAGAATGGTACGGCAAACCCTCCATCGGGGCGCAAGCTTTGTCCAACCCAAACCCAAGGAGACAACCCATGCAACGTTTTACCGGCAAAACCGTCCTGGTCACCGGCGGCAACAGCGGCATCGGCCTGGCCGCCGCCAAAGCCTATGCGGACGAAGGCGCGCGAGTGGTCATCACCGGTCGCGACACCGCTTCCCTGGCGCAGGCTCAGGCCGAACTCGGCCCTGCGGCTGTCGCTCTGCGCAACGATGCCGCCTCGTTGCCGGCGGCCCGCACACTAGCCGATGAGCTGGCCACACGCGGCATCGACCTCGATGCCGTCTTTATCAACGCAGGCGCAGCCAAATTCGCGCCGTTCGCCGAAGTCGACGAAACCCTCTGGGACGCCAACTTCGATGTCAACGTCAAGGGCGCTTACTTCCAGCTTCAGGCGCTGCTGCCCCGCTTGAACGACGGCGCGGCCATTGTGATCAACGGCTCGATCAACGCCCACATCGGCATGCCAGGCTCTTCCGTCTACGCGGCAAGCAAAGCGGCGCTGATTTCGCTCGCCAAGACATTGTCTGCCGAGTTGTTGCCGCGTGGCATTCGCGTCAATGTGGTCAGCCCCGGGCCCATCAGCACACCGCTCTACAGCAAGCTGGGTATGGACGCCGCCACGCTCGAAGCTACAGCGGCGCAAATTCAGGCGCAGGTGCCCCTCGGTCGCTTCGGCAGTCCGGAGGAACTGGCGAGCACGGTGCTGCATCTGTCCGCCCGCGAGTCGGCGTTTATCGTCGGCAGCGAGATTATCGTCGATGGCGGCATGAGCCAACTCTGATTTCGAAATTTCAGAAAGAAATTACGTTAGGAAAATCGCTTTCATTAGCCGCGAGCTTTCATAAAGCTTGCGGCTTTTCATTTTCTTCTTTACGCAATTTAGAAGTTGATGAATGAAATGGAGCGCAATTTGGTTTGCTCGTCACACTTCAATTGCGGCACGCAAAAAATTCGCATCTGCAGGTGGGGTTTTCACGCGCGCATTCGTCTTTCAAAACGATGCATGCATGACGCGCCACCGCAACGCGTCGCAAGGATGCACGATATTCGGTTTTTCATAAGCGGTCGAAAGGTTCACCCACTTACTGGAGAGTCGCCGATATGAAGTTTGTCCCTGTCCGCCGGGTGTTGGCCCGCAAGCTCGTGCCCGCCTTTATTTTCGCCACCGTCGTTGCCGTCGGCGTCGATGCACATGCCGCCGATGTCGGCACCGGCATCAACCGGATCATGCGCACTCAAGTGCCCGACGCGGTAAGCAGCGGCCAAGCCGCACGCCTGGGCGATACACAGACCGCTCAAGTCAAGAAACTGGCGCTCAATCTGCCGCTACGCAACGAAGCCGAACTGGACAGCCTCATCCAGCAGATCTACGACCCGCACAGTCCTAATTACCACCATTACCTGAGCGCACAGGAATTTGCCGATCGTTTCGCTCCGACCCAAGCCGATTACGACGCAGTGGTGGGCTGGGCCCAGGTCAATGGGTTTACCGTCACCCGTATCGTGCCTAATCGTCGCCTCGTCGACGTGCAGGCACCCGTAGAGACGATCGATCGTGCATTACATATCAAGCTGACTGATTATAGGCACCCGACCGAAGATCGCAGCTTCTTTGCACCCGACCGCGAGCCGACGGTCGATCTTGGCGTGCCGCTGTTGAAGATTACCGGCCTGACCGATGTCAATCTGCCGCACAACCATATGCGCCGCGGCACCGTGATGCAGCAGATCAAGGCGCTGGCCCATGCCGAAGGATCCGGTCCGTCGGGCAACTATGTGCCCAGCGATATCCGCGCTGCCTACTACGGCTCAGGCTCGCTCACAGGCGCCGGCCAGACGGTGGCGATCTTCTCCTTCGAAGGCTACAAGGCCAGCGACCTCGCGCTGTTCTATAGCAAGACGGGCACGACATCGTCCGTACCGGTGCACAACGTGCTGGTGAACGGCTTCAGCGGCACCTGCAACTCGCGTTGCGACGATGGCGAGCAGGTGCTCGACATCGGTAACGTGGTCGGCATGGCACCGGGACTTTCGCAGGTGCTGTTCTACGAGGGCGACAGCGCCACCGACGTGCTCAACCAGATGGCGACCGACAACACCGCCAAGGTCATCAGCAGCTCCTGGGGCGGTGGCGACTTCGGCAGCGCGGACGATCCCATCTATAAGCAATTCGCCGCACAAGGCCAGACCTTCCTCAACGCCAGCGGCGACGACGGCTCATACAACTCCCGCACCTGGGATCCGCCCTCGCTCGATCCGAACATCCTAGATGTCGGCGGTACGTCGCTGGTGACCAACGGCGCGGGCGGCGCCTGGGTATCGGAGACCGGCTGGGGCGATACGTTCGAAGGGATCTATGGCGCCAGCGGCGGCGGTTTCTACAGCAAGGCCGGCTATTCGATTCCGTCCTACCAGAGCGCGGCCGGCGTAATCACCAGCACCAATAAGGGCTCGACCACGCTGCGTAACGACCCGGATCTGTCCATGGAAGGCGATTTCGACAACATCACCGTCAGCCAGGGCTCGGTGGAAACCGGCGTAGCAGGTACCAGCTATGCAGCCCCGCGTTGGGCAGGCCTGCTCGCCCTCGCCAATCAGCAGTCAGTGGCGGCAGGCCATGGCACGGTCGGCTTCGTCAATCCCAAGCTCTACCAGCTGGGACTGAGCGCCAGCTATCACAGCTTGTTCCACGACATCACCAGCGGCAGCAACAAGCCTTCGTCCGGTAGCGGCACCACCTTCAATGCGGTCGCCGGCTTCGACCTGGTGACTGGCTGGGGCAGCCCGATCGGGGCTGCCTTCATC
>NZ_DATCRY010000079.1:0-14909 GCF_036568765.1 Dyella sp.
CAAAACCCAGTTGGAAAACAGCGCGTTCTGCGTGCACGAGGTACCGTTGTCGGTAACCTGCGTGGGATCGACAGTATGGCCGTTGGTGCCCACAGTCTTGTGGTCATAGGCCTGGAAGTTGCCGTGGAACTGACCGCAGGCCCCTGCTGGCGGAGCAATGTACTGGCCGTTGGCATTCTTCAATGCCAGGCCATCGGAATTCTGGAAACCGAACATGCGATAGCTCGGATTCCAGGAGCCGTAACCGGCGTCGGATTCCGAGTCGCTATAGGAGCGATCGCGTCCCCACAGCGGCGAGCGGTTGGTGTGCTGGTAATTATAGATGACGTGCCAGTTATCGCCCGAGCGGCCACCGGTGAAATTGAGGTCGCCGTATTGGCGCCCACCACGAGTGGCACCGCCGGCGGTCACCTGCACATGGTCGCCTTCATAGTTCTTCTTCAGGATCACGTTGATCACACCGGCAACCGCATCGGAGCCGTAGATCGACGAGGCACCTGTCGCCAGCACTTCGATGTGATCGACCATGCCGGTGGGGATATTGTTGAAGTTCTGGAACGTACTCTGACCGGCGCTGGGCTGCGGATAGTCGGCGATACGATGACCGTCGATCAGTACCAGGCTGTGGTCGGGCCCCAGGTTGCGAAGGTTGACCGGACGCGCATTGACTGCGGTATTGCCCCAGGTGGAGATACGGTCGCTGAATTCCGGCGTGGCTACCTGCGGCAACGAGTTCAAGAACTCGAACAAAGTATTGAAGCCCTGTGCTTTGATCTGCTCGCCGGTAATCATGGTTACCGGCGCCGGCCCTTCGATTTCTGCGCGCGGAATACGCGAGCCGGTAACGACCACCTTATCCAGGGTCTTGGCGTTCTGCGCGGATGCGTCCTGGGCGGGCGCGGCATCCTGTGCAAACAGCGGGGATGCAAATAGCGCCAGCGTGAGCGAACTGGCCAGCACGCTACGGCGTACGCGAATATGACTCATGATGCCTCAACTCCCCAACGAAAGGTGGTGCACGAGCGATTGACGATGGCCTCCCCGCCCTCGCCAGTTCTCCCGACACCTTGCCCGGTTTTATTACGTTTGAAATTACGATGCTTATCGCATCGCGGCGGTCGAACCCACGCCCTGCACCCCTGTAGGACACTGGCTTCATTTGTCTCGTTTCAAAGCTTAGGGTGGCGGTTTAGATCGAGGCAAGTTGCAGTGCAGCAGCATTCAAAGCTGTCGCCAAACTGACGAATCGCATCAGGGCGACGAAGGCAAAAAGCTCTAAATAGACCCAGCTCACGGTGAGATTCGGCGATCCCAGGGACACGGCTCGCCGCGCCGAAGGCCGCTCGTGTCGAATGGCCATCGGGTACGAAACGATTGCGCTAAATGCGTTTGAACGTGAATTTGTGATACGAGCGGGTATTGGTATTGCGGTCAATGATGCTTGCGAAATACACGCGCTCTCGTGGCACGCCTGCATTGTCGAACGTCTCTCGCACAACCAGGCCACCGCGGGTCCGGGTTGCATTGGTGTCGTTGCCACCAAGTCTGCCCGCTTCGATGAAGCTATCGATGCGGTTCTCGATCGGCTTGTGCCCGCTCAGGTTTACCGAGCGGTGTTCATTGATCAGATTATTGTTGTTTGGGCCGCCGAAGACATCCGGGATCAGATGCGACTTGTTATTGGGATTCGGATTAAACAACGTATTGAATACTGCAAATGCATTCAATGCCTGTCGCGTGGCCCCGGGACGGCGTCGGCGCAGCTTGGCCGACGCATAAAGCTCCTTGACGGCACCGCCGCCATGGTTGGTGCGACGAAAGCCGAATTTGTTTACCCGCGGCACATTGGCTGTGGTTTTGAAAGCCCGATAGGCAGCCTGGTTACTGGCCGAGTAGTAGATCCTGCCAATGAGCGTGTTATTGGATTTGTCTTTGACGTCTCTTCGATTCCAGGCTGGCATACGTGTTTCTCTCAAGAATGCTTGGTGACAAATTTTTCGAAGCGCGATGCTGCTATCGGTCTCGGCATGGCTATCCTTTCCGATTGCTCAAGATTCACGCGATTCGAGGCCGAGCAACTCGAATACATCGATGCGGCCACCCGATTTTTGGAAGACCTCCTGATAAAGCTCTGCAGCATTGAGCTGCCCCCAGGCGACGGCTCGCTTGATCAGGTATGGCACCGGGCTGTGGGGCTCGACTTGCATCAGGTAATCGCCAATTTCTTCCAACACGCTATAGGCGCGCTGACGATCATTCACGAGCACAGCGAGCGAATTCCCCGGATCACCCGCCGACTCCTCGTGGTAGTCGCCCTGCTCCTCACCCTCGTCGGCGGCGATCTCTTCCGAGAAAGCTTCCGGCGGCACCGCTGCCGGCTTTTCCATACGCTCACCACGCCGCGCGATCTCGCTACGCAACGGTGTCTGCGCCTTGGCTAGCAGATCGTCAAGCTTGCCGAGCGACGGCGCTTCGTAGCGAAGCTGCTCGCGCAACAGGCTCTCGAAGGCCGCCATGGCTTCGCGACCTCGTTGCAATTGGTCAAAGCATTGGCGTAATTCGTCGCTATCGACCGTAGACAGCAATCCATGCAGATCATCGAGCGTCGCCGCGTTCTGCGCTTCTTCCGGCAGCTCGCCATGCACCGCGCGCAAGCGCTCGTGATAGTGGGCCAGCTCCCAATGCGACCAACTGGCCATGTGTTCGCCATTGTCCACCAGGGGCAAAAGCGACACGGTAGTCAGCAGCTTTTCGTTGAGCCAGCGTACGATGTTGCAGCGTGCCTCGAAATCGTTGCCGTCCGGCAATGGATGCAGCTCCTGCCACCAGTGTTCGCACAGACCGCGCAGCAGCACGAAGCAGGGTGCGACAGCCGAGAAACCCCGCTGATGCAATTCGGCCTCGAACAGCCAGGAAGCCAGTTGCATATCCTTGCCGACGTCGTCGAGCGTCTGCACGATCAGTGCCGATACTTTGGGCCAGTTCGCTCGTTTGAGCTCGACCGCCCACGATCCCATGGGCAGGGTGGCGTCGTCGCTCAGCCGGGCCTGCTCGATCATGCGATACGTCATCGTACCGCGCAGGGGCATACCGACCGGGTGACTACCCTCGAGCGGTGCAAGCAACCGTGCCAGCGGTACACCGAAGTGGCGCTGGAAATAACCGCCGTCGTCGAGCGACGACGCCGCATCGGCTGGCGACAGCATGGCAAGAGCGGACTGGCTCATCGGGTGGTACCTCCGTGCGGATCGGGCGTCACCATAGGACGGGCGCCTCTTGCGGGAATATCGGCAGCTCCAGCGTCACAGGCGCCTTGGTCGCCGGATCGGTCGCAGAAAGCTTCAAGGTCAAATAGAAATCGGCGATGACGGTCGGCGTGCCTTTGCTCTTGTCGGTCAGGGCGCTGCCGTCCAGTACTGGGACCTGGAACTTGACCAGATGCTGATTCGAGTCGAGCGGAGGCGCTGTCGCTGGCGCACTGTGCGTGTCGAGCCAGCGCAGTAACGCCCACGATCCGCCGGCACGGAAAATCGCGTGATAACCACTGGCCTGCAAGTCGGATTGCGCACTGTCGGGCACAGGCGTGTAACGCGAGCGATCGGCCCACTGAAGATCCAGCGACAACGCGTCACCGACATTCCAGGCAATCGTGGTGCCGCCGCCGGGCCATGCTGCTGTCTGGGTTTCCCCACCCAACACGGTCCAGGCGATCAACTGGTTGCTGAGCGGCGACTGTCCGGGTAAAGCGCGGAAACCGATATCCAGGGCGATCGGCGCACTCTGCGGCATTGCCGAGAGATTGCCTGCAAAGAACGCCTGCACCGCATCAAGCTGGCTGATGAAGGTCTTCATCTGTACCGCCTTGGCGCCCTTGGCGCTAGCCAGCCAGGTCTCGAGTTCCGGCTTTTCCTTCGCGTAGTAAACGAAGAAGGCCTTGACCACCGCAGGCGACACCTCGCGCTGGTCGGTCTTGCCAAAGGGATAACGACCGGCCAGCTGGCTATTGAACAACATGCCGATACGCATGAAGTGCAGGTCCGCGCCCGATTGGCCATGGCCGGAGCAGGCTGCCCTGGCGACTTTCTCCATCGCCTCGCGACGCGCCGAGAACAAATCGTTACCTGCTGCCGATGGCACATAGCTGCCGAAAGTACTTTCGCAGTTGGCATAGCTCAACGCGCCCAGTTGCTTCAAGAAGAAATCATTCAGATGGGCGACTTGTCCTGCCGGATCGGAGAACTGCACGGCACGATTGAGTTCGCTGATCGTGTTGCCCCAATAGACATCCGATTGCACATTGCTGCGCTGGCTGTTATTGACACCCTGGGTCTGCTTGAGCAGCGTCACGAACGGCGCTGCGTAGCGCGCAAGCACCTGCACACGTTGCAATTGCCGATCGAGGTAAGCCTGCAAGACCGGCGTGGCACCCAGATCGAACAAGGGCTGCGTATCGTCCTCCCCAGGTTGGATACCCGGATCGTACAGATGGCTCGATGAAGCCAGCGAAGATACGTCCAGCAACATGCTGGCACCATAGTTCTGCGCGCATTGACCGACTTCGTCGGCAACCGCCCCCAGGTTCAACTGGCGCATCCGCTGTTGCGATTGCAGCAACGGATCGAGGGCTGCAGCCAGATTGCCGCTTTCGTCGGACAGCTCCCGGTCCAACTGGGAACTGGCATCCAGACCCGTGTTCAGCGGCTCGACCTGTCCACGCTGATTGCGTGCGAGCGTATCCTGCAAGGCAAGCTGCAATTGCATACGCGCGAGCCGGTCGTAGAGCGGATCGTTGGAAGCACTGACCTGACTGACCTTCAACTGGCTGGCGAACAGCTGATACTCGCGCAACTGCGCTAACAGCTCATCGAAGGTGCCCGACTGCCAACCGCCAGCGGCACCATTGCAACTGTAGGGCTGTGGCGACTTGACCTGCATGAAGCCAAGATTCGAAAGCGCGCGCAATCCTGCCTCCTCGCGTGCCAACCCGGGGTTGACGCCTTCGAGTTGCTGGTTGGTAGGATTGACAACGAACAAGCCACCGTATGGCGGCAGCGAAGCGGAGCGCAGTTCATCTACCGCAGGCTGATAGCACTGCTCGACCCCGAAGCGCGCCAGCGTGCTCTTGAGCACGTTGGAATCATAATGATGTGCACGAATCAGGTTATCGATGCCGGGTGTGATCTCCGCCCCCATGCGCGTGCAAGGATTGTCGGCAGGCGTGCTCGACAACCAAGAGCTACGCACCCATTGCAACCATCCGTTGAAACTGCGCAAGGTATCCAGCAACGGTGGTTTCCCGTCCTGCAGGGACGACAATAGCGCTACGCCCGCACCGGTGTGACGAAGCAAATCGCCCTGCGTCTGTGAAGCCATCCCGTCGAACTGCTTGGCCAGGCGTTCGCGCAATGCATCGGTGATCGTCGGCGGATTGTCGTAGACCGCCTGCTGCAATGCCGCTGCCAAGGGGGTGTCCTGCTTGAGCGCATCTTCCGGCAATGGCTTCCGATAGACGTAGTTGGCCAACGCACCGAAATCCAGGAGCAGCTGCCGTTCCTCGACCATACCGGGCTGGGCGATATTGGAGAAGCGCCTCAGGTTCTCTTCCAGCGCGGCCAGCTCGCTGAGCTGACGCTTGAGTTGCATCTGATCATTGGCATAAGCCGCGTCGGGAGAGGATAGCGACTCGGAAGCTTCCAGGCTGGTCGTCGACAAGGCGTCGATCTTCTGTTGCAGTTTGCAAGCCAGCGAAGGCAGAACTACATGCTGCAGCGCATTGTTCGAGACCACCTCGGTTACGCCGTTACTGATGCGATGGTCCACCCACGACAGCGGAATAGCTACGTAGCGGGTGCTTTCGCTGAGCGTGCCGATCTGCGACACGAGCTTATAGATACGATCGCCATCCAGGCAGCTGTTCTTGCCGAGCGCCTTGCTGTTGACCGAAATATTCACCAGCGTATCGCGCAGGGTCTGCGCGTGATGGTTGATCCTGGCAGCGGTCCAAGGCAGCGCTCCGGCCAGAATCAGACCCACTCCGATCAGGCCGAGCTGCAAGCGGCGGATCAGCCGGTTACGCGCCAGCAAGCCCTTCTGCGTCCGTTGGGCAAGGCGTTGCTCGGCTAGCGCCTTGTCGTCGATGACACCGGCGATGAACGAGATATCCTTACGCGGCCCTTTTACCCGCGCGCTTGTGGCCGCATCGATGGCGCCGGTGAAGTAGACACCCCGGCAGAACGAACGGGTCTCGTAGACGTTCGGCTTGAACAGCGCCTCCAGGAAGGTCTGCAAAGGCGCTTCCAGACTGCGCATGTGCCGTGGAAACAGGAAAAAGTCGTCGACATCGTCGATCTCATCGCAACTGCTGGCCGCATCCAGCACCAGGGACCGCTGGCTTTCGACCACCTTCGTAAATAGTTTGGGCACCCATTCCGACGGCAGGCCATTGTCCTCGATGGTCGGGCTCGACCAGCCGACGATCTGGCTTTGCAGGCCCCTGGGCTGCGCCTTCCAGAAAGCATCGAAACCCTGCAACGTATCGCAGTGGCTGACCACCACGTACACAGGCACCGCAAAGGCGAAGGCGTCCTGCAACTCATGCACACGTGCGTACGCATAGCGGCCGAGCGCCTGGCGTTCGGCTTCGCTCGCGCTCTTTAAACGCTCGGCGGAAACCACCCACACGACGCCGTCCAGTGCGCGGTCGGGGCGCAGGCTGTCGATATCGGCCAGCAGTTCCGGCCAGCGCGGGCCAGGCGAGCCGCCCGTCGCCGGTTCGCCGAGTACGCCATCGGGGTCGATCAGGATGCCTTTTTCAAGGAATTTCCAATGCGTGTTCGGCGCGGCCGAATTCAGGTACGCCTCCTGGCGCCCATCGCGCCGTTGAGAGGCGCGCTGCATGGTCTCGGGCAACGAAGCGACAATGCTGCTCTTGCCGTCACCGGGAAAACCCATCAGCAACAGCCATGAACTGTTGTAACGCCAGTCTCGCCGAGCGACCAGGTAGCGCACGGCGCGTTCGACAACGGCATAACAACGCCTGACACGATCGCGAAAGCGTACCCACAGACTTTGTTCCGAGTTATTTGCTGGCGGCCGCGTGGCGGCAGGTTTGGAGCGGGCGCGCCACATCAGCCACGCCAGCATCACGAAGACGATCGCGGCAAATGCGATCAAGGCGATGAACAGTGGCGTCATGGGCGCCACCTCCATGCCGGCAACACATGCGCCACGAATCGGATCGAGCCGCTCATTTCACGCCACCGATCGCGTCGAGCAGCGACCAGGTCAGCAACAGCCAGACCAGCGAAGAAAGCACCAGATAGCCGGCCACGCCATAGGCCGTCGCACGTAACCAGGGCGCCAATGCGATACGCGAGTTGTCCTTGTCCGAAACAACGGTGTACTCATAGGCCTGCGGAAACGCCCGAGCCGTCGTACCGCCAAGTTTGCGCCCGCTAGCCAGCGGATAGAGCTGGGTGCGCAGCTTACGCAACGTCGGGTTCCGTCGTCCGAGATGACTGCGATACATGCCCTGGAAACCGAGCTGCAGAGCCAGCAGCAATACCGAAGCCATATCGGCGTCGAGCGCGCTGCGCTCGCCGGCCCCCATCAAGTCTTGCACATAATCGAAAAAGCGCCGCCCGGCGACCCGCGTTCGTTCGACCGCGTATTCGAGCAGGTGCTCCGGCCAGTGCTCCGCCCCCGGCCAATCCAGATCCAGGATGAATGTCTCGTCTGCCAGCGCAACCATGACATAACGGGCGCGACGGTATGCCTGCAGCTCCGCCTCGGTAGCCACGTTCACGACATCGCGTGTCTGGCGATCCAGTACACTCAGCAACCTGCGTGCAACACGCTCGGCCAGATCGTGCGGGTCGATCTCGGCATGCGGTTCCTGTGGCTGCAACAGCCTCACAAGCTCGCCTTTGTGGGCAGCCTGTTTGATCTGCGCAACCTCCTCGTAGAACGCAGCGAACTGCGACAGGAGGAAGGTTGAGGAGGTGTCATTCCCGTTCATGCAGTATCAGCGCGTGGCGTCGCGTGGCAAGTACAGGGTAATCGCCGCCGGCACGTTCTCATCCGGCTCGCCGAGAATGACGAGGTTGTGGCCATCGCTCAGCAGCGGCTTGGTCACGCCACTATCGACCTCGATCGAATCGTTGCGGATCTCGTAGACAAAGGCACCCGGCCGCAGATTGAGCGAGGCCACCTGCGCCGGTGTCGCTTCGGTGACGGTGGCGCCCGGGTAGCGGCGACGCACGAGCAGGTAGATCAAGTCCTCCGTGGCGATACGCGCGCTGTGCAGCCACTGCCCCAGGGTCTTGGCGTTCTGGCCTGCGCGCGGGCGCAGCTCGATCAGCAAGCTCTTGGTAGCAATACCCTGTGGCAACATGCAATGGAAGCCGGATGCACCTACGCGGACGAAATCCAGCACACGATAGTCGGCATTGAGCCGGCCGAGCTGATCGCGCACATAGTGCATGGCCAACAGGAACTGTGGCAGGCAATCGCTGTGATCGTAGGCTTTCAGCGCCGGTGGCTGCGGTGCGGATGCGGTGGCCGCCACGCAGCCGACCAGTTGCGCCAACGCCAGATAAAGCTGGGACGGGTGCGTGCTACCGGCCTGTAATTGCACATCGAAAGCAGGCAGCGCCATCGCCAGATGCCTGGCCGCCTGGACCTGCGCATTAGACTCGTCGTCGTAGCGCACCGCACCACGATCGTCCACGCGTACCCCGAGCAGTTCCCGGTACTTCAGCCAACTCGCCTCGGATAACGAGGCTAACTGGCGATTAAGCGCCGTATCGCCATGGAAGCTCGATGCATCGATACGCAGCATCGGCGGGTGGTAATCGGTCAAATGGATACCGTGAGCATCGTACTGCAGCTCAAACAGCGGAAACGAGCAATAACTGCGCGCCACACTGTCGCCGCAGACCAGACTCATCTTCGGCCGCATGCGATCGACCACGATTTCGTCCTTGCCCGTGTTCTCATCCGCCTCGAGGTCGCCACGCTCGATCGTATAGCGCTGCATGTCGCCGGAGCTGGTCGCCGCACCCTTGCCGCGCACCGGCACGCGCAGGTGCACGCGCAACTTCGGCTGAGTCGTCCAGTCGTTCTTGGAAACATCCAAAGACAGATCCATGGGAGCGAAATGACCCGGATACTCGATCAACAAGCCATCGGGCATCACGCAGGTCAAGCGCTGGATCGCTATCTTGCCCTTGACCAACTCTGTCGGATCCAGTGCCAGGTCGAGCACGCCCCAACCGTTGGGCTGCAGATAGCCCAACCGCCGCTGCAGCAGCTGGTTCCAATAGATATCGTTCTGCTGGAAGTGCTGCGGCGACAGCAGCATACCTTCGGACCAGGAGACCGATTCGGGTAAAGGAGTGTCGGCGATGGCGTTCATGGCATGCCCTACTGTTCGGTCACGGTGACTTGCGTCGCCGCCAGCCAGATAACGGCATGGCGGAACTGGGTGATGTCGCTGCGCGCCTGGCCGTCCTTGCTCAGATAATCGGCGAAGGCATAGACCGCGATTGCCTTGCCAGCCTTGTCCGGCAGCTTGACCGGATCGATCACCATCGCTGGCGGCACCTGTAGCGACACCACGTCCATGGCTTTACCCAAGCCGTTTTGCAGCGCCATCTTCTGCGCGAACCAATCCGGACCGGTCTTGGGCAACATGGCGACGTCGGCACTGGCATAGACAAAGACCAAATCCAGCCGGATCGCCGAATTGAGATTCGCTCCCGGCGGGGCCGCCACGCGCACGCTGCTCAGGCGTGTGGTGGGCTGGTGGCCCGGCAGCAAACTGGAGATAGCACTGCAGGCCGTCAGGACCGCCAAGAGGCCAATCCATGTCAGAAGGGTAAGTATCTTGCGCATCAGCTGAGCACCATCACGGTGACCTGCGACGGCGTCAGCGAGACGCCAACCATGTTCGGCAATAGGCCGTTCTGGCCGACGATACCGAGCATATGAGTACAGGGGATGCAGCCCATGAACACTTTGAAACTCCCGAGTAGCGCTCGAAACGGCCCCATGAACAAATGCGAGACCACACCGCCTTCCACGCCGGCGATATCGCCGTTGCTGATCGCGCCGATCGTGACCAGATTCTCGCCCAGGCCGCCGCCGACGATCACTTCGAACTGCGCAGGAATGTCGGCAAACGACAGCGCGATATTCGGAAAAGGGAACGGCGTAGGAATACCGAGCACCGGAATAAAACATACGTCCGGAAAGGCAAGGCTCAGCACACCGAGATTGGTATTGACGAACATGGCTCAACCCAGGCTGATGCGCTCGGCATCGATCTTGGCGTCCTGCCGCGCGGTGATGACCGCCTGTTCGCCATGCAGACGAAGTAACTGGCGCGCTTGCAGCATGAACTGCTCGACCTGGCCGATATAGCTCCGCGCGGTGTGCACCAGCGATTCGGCCGCGCCGACGAACATATTGCGCGCATTGAGCGAAATCGGCCCCTGCACCGCCGTCAACTCCATCGAATCGCTGGAACGCAGCGCGATGGTCTGACTGGCGATATCGACATGGCCCTGGCGAATCGACACGCTGTCGGCGCCGGGTACCGTCAATGTGGCCCGACCGCCCTGCTCTCGCTCGAGCACATGCAGCACGAAGCACTCGTCACCGCTGGCACCGAGCACAAGCACACGGTCGCCCGTCTGCGGAGTAACGAGGCAAGACACCGCTTGCCGCGTGGCGCGGCCATCGTCCAGGCGCCAGGCACCGTCTTCCAGTGAATCGCGAATGACCGCCTCGAACCAATAAGGCGCATGCGAAGAAGGCTTGGATCGTTGGGCGGCAAACATTAGTGCATCTCCAGGGAAAGTGAACGCGATTCGGCCGCAAGGCGGGCCATCGAGGTACCGCGTAGCCGATGGCGCGCGGCGCCGCTTAGATCGGCGGTAATGAAGCGGGTGTTGTGCATGCTGCTGTGCTGCAGCCCGGCATGACGTAGATCGATGCCCTCGCCAGTGGCGTGATCGAAATGGGCGTAGCTCAAGTCGGCGTTGGGCAAGGCGACCTGCCGCATCGTGGCGTGATCCCAGATGCTTCCGGTAGCCTTGGCTCGATCCAGGCGCACACGCTCGAGCGTTGCGGACTGGAACAGGCTGTTCTCGCAAGTAGCGCTCTGCGCGTCGACATCGGTCCACGTCGCCTCAAGAAACAGGGCGCGGCTCAGATCCGCGCCGCGCAGGTTACTGCGTACGAAACTCGCCTTGCGGCAGTTGGACTCGCGCAGATCGACGCCGTGCAGGTCGACCTCGACAAAGCTCGCGCCTTCCAGCAGGCAACGCTGAAAAATGACTTGACTCAAATCCATACCATCGAAGCGCGCCTCGCGCAACACGGCGTTATGCGCAACCAACCCGGCGACACGCAAACTGCGAAAATCCACATCGGGCAATACAGCCTGATCCAACACGGCGCGCTCGAAATTCGCGCCTTCCGTCTGGCTTTGCGCCAACACGGCACGGTGTAGCGTGATGCCGGATAGATCGGCGCCACGCAAGTCGGTTTGGGTGAAGGCACTCATGACGACGCGCCCGCCCTGCCACCGACTGCCCTGCAAGGAAGATAATGTCAGTGCCGTCTGTTCCAGAGATGCCTTGTCCCAACGGGACGCGTCGAGCTTGCACCGCGTGAAGCTGCAAGCTTCCAGTACGGCTTCGCTGAAGTCGGCGCCGCGTAAATCGCAATCGACGAAAGTGACGTTCTTCAGGCGGCATCCCTGTAACCGCGCCCCCCGCCAGCTGACCTGGCTGGCCACCAGGGTATCGATGGTGCGGCCTCGGCCGTCCAGCTCGCCCAGATCCACGCCGAGCAAGGGGCGGCCCAGCGTCTGTAGATGCGCGATGTCGTTCCAGCCGATCATCCGCGCAGGCTCCGGCCGGGCTCGATCCGTACGCCGTCCAGGCGCGCATTCTCGAACATCGCCTCGGTGCACTCGGCCTGCATGAAATTGGCATCGCGCAGATCGGCCGAGCGGAAATCCGCACGCCGGCACATGGCCTGGTAGAAGTCCGCCGATTCGGCATGGCAGGACACCAGCACGCCGCCCATGAACAGCGAACGATAAAAGAGGGTGTGTTCGAGCACGGCGCGATTGAGCTTGGTGCCGCTGAAATCGCACTCGCGGAACTCGCCCTCGGCCAGGTTGGCGTCGACCAGGGTGGCATCGCGCCAACTGCTGTGCGTGGCCCGCATACGCGTCAGGTCAGCGCGCGACCAGTCGGCACCACCGCCGCCTTGTACGCGGCTAAGTTCCGCGCCGGTCCAGATGCTGTCGCTCAGACGGCACTCCATCAGCACGCTGCGACTTAACGTCGATTCGCGCCAATCGCTGGCGACGAAGCTCGAACCCAACGCCACCGTACGTTGCCAGACCGAGTGGCTCCAGCGACTGCCGTCACCGCTGGCATGCAGCAGCACGCATTCGCTTAGCGTAGCGTGCTCCATGACTGCCTGGTCCAGTGCAATGTTCGGCGCGACCCACTGTGTAAAGCGTGCGCCGGTAAGATCGGCGCCACGCCAGTCGGCTTCAGTAGCCTGCGTACCGCTGAATTGGGCTCCGCGAAATATCGCCTTGCGCGCGCGCGTGTGCGCCAGATTGGCGCCGTCGAAGCGCGCTTCGGAGCAATTGGCCTCGTCCAGAGTAGCACCGGTCAATGCCGTCTCGCTTAGATCGGCGCCGTCGAGCTGCGCTCCGCTCAGATCGGATGCTTCGAGCAAGGCACCGCGGAGATCGGCCCCGGAAAGCACCGCGCCACGAAGATTCGCACCGGCCAGATCGCAGCCGTGCAAAGACCCGCCCTCCCGCACGCGCAGCAAGATCCATTGCCCGATCGCAGCTGCAACTTCAGGTGCCAACGGAAGGCCAGGCACTGTCACCTGAGGCGCGGCCACACGACCGCGGCGTTGCAGTTCCTGGATCTGATCGATCGATACATTCGGAAGCAAGCTGCCGAACTGGCCCAACGACGTCATCAGATCGCTCTTGCCCTGCGCGCGCGCGATTGCCTGTTCGATCGTGGTGGTCGCAGCAGGTGCGGCAGCAGGCAACTGCGACAATTGCTCATCGGCTTGCGAGCGTAGCTCCTGCGCTTTCTGTTTGACGTGCTCACCGAGTTGCTGAGCGGCATCGATCAGCGGGCCTAGTTCGAAATCTCCACGCTGAATGGCTGCCTGACTCGGTACCGGCAAAGGCGGTAGGGTCATGACCGGTGCGGCCGCGGGCGGAGCGGGCATGCCGGTGTTCGCCTGGTATTCCGCGACAAGTGCGGCATCGCGTGCTGCTTGTGTCGCTTCGCGCTGTTTGAGTTCGGCAACCTCCTCCGCCTGACGAGCAGCTCGCACTGCGGCATCCGGATCGGGAGTCAATTGCGCCTCGTTGAATACATGCCGCGCGGCGGTATCGCGGTTGATGCGCAACGCCATGACCTGACCGTAATGCGACAACGGACGCGGCGCATCGGCAGTATGCTCATAAGCGACCATCAAAGCCTCGACGTCCAACGCCAGGCTGTCCTCTACGTCAATCTCTCCACGATGGATCGCCACACCCAATTCGACATCGGGGAAGAACCAGACCGTATCGAAGGCCAGCGCGACTTCTTCGACCGAGTCGGCAGGCGCTCCAACGCGGTGAGCAAAGGCGCGTGGACGAAATTCCGGAAGTTGCCCCTCGATCGCCGGGAGGTTGGGATGCATACCTTCCAGACGATAGGTTTCGCCGCCCATGAAGAACCCTTCGATGCGCTGATCCAGCGGCGCCGCATTGAAGAATTCGGCGTGCGTATTGTCGGCGAGGCCCGGGTAAGTCTGCTGCTGCCAGCGCCGGCCGTAGCTGCCGATCCATCTACGCCGCGGCAGCCAGCCCACGTCCAGTTGACCGAAGCCGGCAGGTAGATAGCGCCGGCGATGTCCACGGACCGGCCGCGCGGGGTTCTCGATATTCGGCATGCGCCCATGATTGCGCCCGAACAACGCACTGAATGGATTGGGCACGTAACCGCAACCTTCCGGATTACCCGGATGGCTGGGACCGCCGTAGGCACGCGACCAGTCCAGCGGCATGCGGGTGAACGGCAAGGGATCGGTGATACGGAAGAACGGCAGCATGCCGTACATCCATTGGCGATCGCCAATCACACGCAGCGACTTGTCGATACTACCCAGCACCAACCTTACCTGCTGCTCCGTGACTGCCAGGCCATGCGCCGCATAGGCGCTTCCAGCGACCAGCACTTCACCGCGCCGCTTGGGCATCAGCTCGTCCAGCGGCCGCCCCGAAGGCAGCGCAGACATCACTTTGCGCCATTGCAGGTTGTCGCGAAGCAGGCTGTCCGCGCGCCCACCCAGCTCGAAAAAACCGAGCGTGGCGACCAACAGCCTGTTCCTGCCCTGCCAACGGTACGGGCGGTGCATCAGGCCTAAGGTCATCGGTTTGACGATCTTCATGCGCGCCTCATACGTAGATGTAAATCACCGGGATGGAAACGCTCAAGCCAATAATCTCCATCGACAGCCGTGCACCGGCGATGGTCATCGATGCCCCCACACCGGTGATGTCCATCGACGTGCTGCTGCCGTGGATGCCGATCTGGGTAGAACTGCCGACCACATTGATGTCGGTGGTATCTCCGGTAACCGAAATACCGGTATTGCTTCCGGTGACGCTGAGCCGGGTGCTGCTCCCGACAATGTTCATATCCGTCGTGCTGCCGATCAGACCGATCTGCGTGGCAGTTCCCGTGAGCGAAATGCTGTCGCTCTCGCCGGTCAGACTGAGTTGCGTGCTGCTTCCGGTCAGCGAAGTCATATCGCTGCTACCCGTGACCTGGGTCGACGACGACACGCCGGTCACCGCCGTACTG
>NZ_DATCRY010000080.1:0-18864 GCF_036568765.1 Dyella sp.
CATGCATGCGCCATCGTCCCGACGACTGGCGGGCACGATACCTCACCGCGATTGCTCGGGACGACTGCCTCGCGACGATGCGGGTCTGGCCGCGCGGCCATTATCTCTCCGCCGCTGGAAGCTTTTGCGTACTTTTTACCCGGGACGACGAAGCGTTCGGCCTCGACCTCATCGAGGCGCTGCTCCCTGCAATCGGCGACGAATTGCGTGCCCGGCCCTTTCACAGCTTTCACGAACTCCACGACATGGTGTGGCATGCACTGCGGCTGTCGGACGTGCTCGGCATCTATGCGGGCAAAAAAGGCCCGACCGCGCGGATGCGAGCTGTCGCGGCAAAGCTCGCGGCGAACTGGACGCCGGAGGGACTCGCCGCGCAGATCTCCGCGATCACTCGCCGCGATTTCCAGCCCGCGTCATGGCTGCTAGATTTTGTCGGCGGCGTCTCCAAGCGCCAGTTCGCGGCGACTATCGCTCACATCGACTGGGTCCAGATCGACCGGACGATCGGCGACGCCTGGGGCACGATGTATCATGAGATCGAGATGTTCCTCCAGGTCTGCTTCCGGGCCCCCTCGGCCAAGGCGCCGATCCGCGCGATGATCGCGACGCATCTCGATGGCATGGAGCCGCTGTCGGTGCGTCTCGCGATGCTGGCACCTGATGCCGCGGCTCGTCAGGTCGAGGCCGGCAAGACGGTTGGCCTAGCTGCTTATGGCCATTTCCACTGGCGGATGAGCGCTTCGGTCGTTGCACAGCTCGTCATTTCCCACCCCGAGCTAATCGCAACCATGATCGCACCGCATGTCGCCGTCGCAAGCCAACAACTGGGCCGCAAGTCCCAGCCCTTCTTCGACGAGCCGTTACTTTTCCTGCGGCTCACTTGGCAGCTTGCGCCGGTGGCGTTTCAGCGGATCATGGCGGGGATCGATCCGGCTGGAGCCGAGGCGGGCTGGACAGCGGCACTTCAGGGCACCGATGCAAAGCAGCACGCGCCTGGCGGCGACCGGCTCCAGAGTCGCGCCGACCGTGAAAGTGCGGCCTGGCTGATCGAGCGCGCACTGCCGCGTACCGACGCGCTCGGTGAAGTCTCCCGCCGCGTCCGTGCGCGCTTTCCGCGGCGATCGGTGCCGCCGCCAAAGCTACTCAAGCCATTCACCTGGGAATGAAGGCAAATGGAAAGGGCAAATGGGGCCACTCATAAATTGGTCTGAGCACGCGCACCGGCTTGGCAATGAACGTCCTCTCTCGTACAGGTCTGGCAGTCAGCATCACATACACGCCCCGCGGGGTTTGGCAATCGTGGATATCCCCACTCCTCCTCTCGCAAAGTCTATTGATCTCTGACTCCGACCAGAATTCCCCCGTCGGTGGAGGTCAAATCCTGCAACAGAAGTTCCTCGCCATCGCGTTGCCAAACCCAGCCGGGCTGGTCATCGGTGGGACTGTGAGCTTGCCAAGTGCCTGGCCCCAGAACGAAGTCGTAGCGCTCTTTGAGCGACGCGAGGGATTCCTGCTGCGTAATGACAAAGCCAACCTTTACGATTCCAGTGGGGTCCACTAAGACCTTGAATGGGCCAGTGACCTCGACGCCGGCCACTTTCATCACGTTCAAGCCGCCCTCGCAGATGTAACCAGGTTTTTCAAAGGTCCTACAAGTAATGTCTGGCCACCGCTGATAAACGTTGACGTTTGGGCGCCCAAGCACCACCCCATCAAAGTCCAAGGGCTGCTTATAGAAATACTTCGTATCGGTCGGTCCCGCCGATTTAGGTATACCGACGTTGCGCGTCCCGGTCGACTTGTTCTGGTTGAATAGGGTGAGCACAAACCCGCCAACCACGAGGATGATCGCACTGCCCACCAGACGGGCTAGGACACCGTCGTGGCGAGGCGCTGGATTTTCGGAGGTGGGCTTGCCGTGCCATACCGACATGCCTTGCTTGACTAAGCCTTTGGCTTGGTCCTTGATACCTTCTCGGGAGAGTTCCTCGGCACGTAATTGCAAGTACAGGCGCTGGGCGTCCTCATCGTTCCCCGCCTCAACTCGGGCTTTGATCCAAAGCGCTTGGTCCATGACACCAGAGGCGACCTCCATAGCTGCGGCGGCGTAATAGCGCTTGTGCACTGCCATCGTGCTTCCCCCTAACCTTCATGGCCCCTGCGGTAAGTAGGCAGCCAGGGGTGAATTATCGTCAAGCGGGTTTAAGACACGCTCAAGGGCTCGACCAAAAGGTCTTGGTTGCGGTGAAGTTGCGGCTGAGCGGCCGGGGGGGGGGCATATAGGGCCACCCACTAACGAGACTGAATACGGGTGCTGGCCGGTGTCGCACTGAATGGATGTCCCAAACCTATCCGAAATGCCGCAGCAGAAGCGTCGTTGCGCGACATCTGTGCGCACCACGGTGACAAGATAGTGTCAGGAACTATTGATGTGAGAGCAGGCCTTGCTGAAACGCCAAAAAAAGCCGCCTTGCGGCGGCTTTCTTGTTTGGTCTTTGCAGTAGGGCCTTTTGAGGCCGTCGCGAGGGGGCGGTACTGCTCCATCCCGTCTCACCTTTGCCACAGAATGTACGCGCGTAACTAGCCGTGGTCAACTGGCTTGATGATTAGCCGCAAGTAACTCTTTGATTTCCATGTGTTCTTTAATTTCTTGCTCCAGTCGAAGGCCAGCCCGGTTAGCTAGGGCTTCCGCAACTTCTCGAAGCACTCGAAACTCTTCTTCGAGTTCTGTGTGAACCTGAGTCTGAAGCCTGAGAGCCACAACTTGGGCTTCCAAAGCCTCAACTCTACGGAGCTGAGGATAAAGATTTGCCACCCGTGCTTTCGTCGCCGCGTAGTCAGTTACGCCTACCGAATGCAAGAGGGCATCATCCAGTAGCTTCGTTTCGCGGCTCGATAGAGCGACTGGATACTGGACGGATCGACCGGATTTTTTCACGCCACGCTCCGTGTACAAGGATTCGGGTGGCAAAATCCGAGCGAATGACACTGTTTCGATCATGGAGCAGATGACCCAGCTTTGCTTTTTCGATGAGCCGTAAAATGAAAGCCTAGCCAGCGTCCCAGGATCGATTTCGAAGAACGTTTTGCCTCCGTTTTGAGGAAAGACCGAGGTGGCCGGTACCACTTGAACAGCGTTAGGCGTCATGTTGACAACCACGGCCAGTCGCCTTTTGTGCATTTCCCCATGTTGTCTCGTGTCATTGTAACCATCAACTTCGCGACGAGTACCCTGCTCGGTCGCTAAGCTGGGAACGTGTCCGTAATCGACCTCAACCAAAGTTCCCTTCCGCAAATAACGTTGTGCGCCTGGCTGTTGTTTGCTTTGTTTAAAGTAGACCTCTTGGGTTTGAGAGAAAATGCGGTAGAGATACACTTGGAAACGAGCGGGCTCAGCTCCCTGCGGCCCAAGACACGTCACATGTAGTACCTCCCAGCGTCGATGAGAAAGTCCTGCGAACTCTTTGACGAAAAAGACTCGTGCATGATGTTGTCCTGGCAGCAAAGCAGAGGAAATATCTTCATGCGTCTCTTGTCCTAATAACGTCGCTCCATCGTCGTCTACTTCAAAATAGGAGATAACTATCGTAGTCTTCATAACGAAGAACACATCCGTGCGCGTCCGATTGTAGAGAATGTACTAAGGTTGCTCTGTTCTTTGATGAGGCTTGCTTATTGATTAGGTCAACCATTGTTGTAGCGTCGACGTGGCGCGATCTGCGAAACCCGCGCAGATGTCAGGCCAAATTTTGCTGCAACGTCTTTGGTTTTTTGCCCGCTCGCAACTTCGCCCCGAATTGCGCTATCTCTTATCTCGTCCAGCGACTGCTGCAAGCCTTGAATCTTCTGGGCTGATTCGTCCTGCTGTCTTTCCAGTTTTGCGAGACGCGTCTCTGTGACCTCCTGCTTTCCCCTCAGCTCTGCTAGGTCTCTCGCCATTTCATCTTGGGCTTGTTGCAGCAGACTTTGGGCTTTGCTTAGCAGGTCCTGAGTTTTCTTGCCAAAAATGTCCATGTCGTCCTCTCTAGAATGGATCTAGCGGCAAGAAATAAATTAAATTAATTTAATATTCGTGTCAATACACCGATATGAGCGCCTGCATCTGGAAGAAGTAAGGGGGCCAAACATTGCACCAAACAAGCGCATTGCCCATGATTGGGGCATGGAGCTGATAGCTTGGCGTAACTGGGCGGAACAGATGACCACGGGCTTGGCCTTGGTCGATGCCGGGTTGCGCGTTGAGTGGGTCAATCCGGCGCTGGCCGAACTGCTGGATATCGGGCCGCGCAGCGCGGTGGGGCAGCCGCTGGGGTTGCTGTTGCATGAGCCGTCCTGGCTGGAGCATGCGGAGCGGGTGCTGGCCGAGCAGGGGGGGATGCAGTTTCGCGGGGTGGTGCTGGCCTCTGCGCGAGGCAGCGAGACGATCGTGGATCTCAATCTCCAGGCGCTCGGGCCGGAGCGGCTTTCCATCGAGGTCCATGCGCTGACCAAGGCAACCGCGACCTCGTCGCCGTTGTCGGCCACTCTGCGCGGCTTTGCGCATGAAGTGAAGAACCCACTGGCCGGTTTGCGCGGGGCGGCGCAGCTGTTGCAGCGCCGTGTGCATGATGAGGATCTACAGGCGTTGGCTGGCATGGTGATCGCCGAGGCCGATCGGCTGGCGGCCTTGGCCAATCGTCTGTTGAATCATGACGGCGCGCCCAAGCTGGCGCCGGTGAATATCCATGAACGGCTCGAGCGCTTGTGCGATTTGTTGCAGGCCGAGCCCATGCCGATTCGCCTGCGCCATGACTACGATCCCAGCTTGCCCGATGTGCTCGGCGATGCCGATCGCTTGCAGCAATTGCTGTTGAACCTGGCGCGCAATGCGATCGAGGCCGGTGCGAAGACGCTGGCACTGCGCACGCGTGTCGAGCACGGCGTGCGTGTGGGTGAACGCAGCTTGCGCACCGCGTTGCGGGTGGATGTGATCGATGACGGTCCGGGTGTGCCGGCCGATCTGCGCGAGACCTTGTTCGAGCCCCTGGTGTCAGGACGCAGCGATGGCAGTGGGCTGGGCTTGGCGTTGTCGCGCGAGATCGCCCGGGATCATGGCGGCGAGTTGCGCTACACCAGCCGTCCGGGCGAAACGGTCTTTAGCTTGTACTTGCCGCTGGAACGCACGCATGAATGAGCGCGTGCGAGGAATTGACGATGAATCATGAGATATGGATCGCCGACGACGATCGCGGCGTGCGCTTTGTGCTGGCCGAGGCCTTGCGCGATGCCGGTCACGCCGTGCGCGAGTTCAGCGATGCCGCCAGTGTGCGCGACGCGCTTGGCGAATCCCGTCCAGCTGTCTTGTTGACCGATGTGCGCATGCCTGGCGAAGACGGCCTGGAGCTTTTGTCGGATCTGCACGCGCGCGGCATCGGTCCGGTGATCGTGATGAGTGCGTTTACCGATGTGGCGACCACGGCGGCGGCTTACCGTGCCGGGGCAGTCGATTACATCGCCAAGCCGTTCGATCTGGATCAGGCTGTGACGGCCGTTCAACGCGCGTTAGCGCAGGCGTCGTTGTCGTCGGTGGCGAGCGAGCCAACTCCGGCGCCGGCGCATGCATTGCTGGGCGAGAGCCCGGCGATGCGCGAGGTCTTCCGCTTGATCGGACGTGTCGCCGCGAGCGATCTGAATGTGCTGATCACCGGCGAAACGGGTACCGGCAAGGAGCTGGTTGCGCGTGCGTTGCACGAGGAAAGCGCACGCCGCGATCGTCCGTTTGTGGCGCTCAATACGGCGGCGATTCCCAGTGAGTTGCTGGAGAGCGAGCTCTTCGGTCACGAGGCCGGTGCGTTTACCGGCGCCGCACGCCGTCATGCAGGTCGTTTCGAGCAGGCCGAGGGCGGCACGCTGTTTCTCGACGAGATCGGCGACATGCCGCTGGGCTTGCAGACGCGGTTGCTGCGCGTGCTCGCCGGTGGCGAGTTTTATCGTGTCGGCGGGCGTGAGCTGATCCGTTGCAATGTGCGTATCGTCGCGGCCACGCATCAGGATCTGGACGCGCGGGTTGCCGTGGGCCAATTCCGTGCGGACCTCAAGCACCGCCTGGATGTCGTTCGCATCGCTTTGCCGCCGCTGCGTGCGCGGCGCAGCGATATTCCGTTGCTGGCGCGTCATTTCATCGATGCGGCGGCGAAGGAACTGAAGTTGCCGCCCAAGCGCATCGCGCGCGCGGCATTGAAGCTGATCGAGCAACGCGATTTTCCCGGCAATGTGCGTGAGCTGGAGAATCTGTGCCGGCGCCTGACGGTGATCGCGCCGGGTGCGGAAATCCTGCCGGCAGACCTGACCGATTCGAGCGCGCCTGCACGCAACGACTGGACCGACGGTCTGCGCGAATGGGTCGAGCAGGCGCTTGCCGGCGGCGAGCACGATATCCATGGTCGCGCGCGCGAAGCGTTGGATCGTACCTTGCTTGAAGCGGCGCTGGCCGCGCATGACGGCCATCGACAGCACGCGGCGGCGGCGCTGGGCGTGGGCCGCAATACCTTGACCCGCAAACTCGGCGCGTCGCGCACGCGGCGACCGTCGTAACGATAGGAAACACCGTGAGCACGATTACCGTTCGCGCTGCCGAGCGCAGCGATCACGTCGCTATTGCAGAGTGGAATGGGGCGATGGCTTGGGAGACGGAAGCCAAGCGTCTGGATCCGGCGACGTTGTCGCGCGGCGTGCAGGCGATCTTCGATGAGCCGCGTCGCGGGTTTTATCTGGTGGCCGAGGATCGAGGTACGCCTGTGGGTTGCCTGATGGTGACTTACGAATGGAGCGATTGGCGCTGCGGGGACTTTTGGTGGATCCAGAGTGTTTACGTCACCGAAGCCGCGCGGCGGCGCGGTGTGTTCAGCGCGCTATATCAGGATGTGAAGCAGCGAGCGCAGGCGGCTGGGGCCGTGGGGCTGCGGCTTTATGTGGAGACCGAGAATGCGCGGGCCCAGGCGACGTACGGTGGGCTTGGGATGGAGCGGTGTCACTACTTTATGTATGAGGATGAGTTTGTGCGGGCGGGGGACTGAGGAGCTGCCCCCTCACCCCAACCCTCTCCCCTGGCTTGCCGGGGGAGAGGGCTGGGGTGAGGGGGAGCACTCGAAGCGAATACTTGTTACTCGCCCCAAGCGAGACTGTGCGCAATCAATGCAACGGCGTCGCAGGAGCACTCAACCGCCCCTGCGCGTCCAGAACCACCCGCCCCAGCGCGTGCAGATCCGGCGCGATGCCGTAGCGTTCGGCCAGCAGGGCGATCAACGGCCCCAGCGATTGCGGCGCCAACGGATAACCATGGGCCAGCGCGCGAGCCGCGCCGCCGTCGCCACGCTGGGCGACGGTCAATGCGATGACGCCCAGGCCCGGGGCTTCATGAGCCACCAGGGTCGGCGGATCGAAGCCGGGATCGGCATCGGCGAGCTGCTCGAGCAAGCCGCCCTCGATCGCATCGATTCGCTCGCCTTCCAGCCGCACCGCCAGGCCGTGCGCAGCGAGCAGCGCCGCATACTGACGCAGCTCGAACACGATGCCTGCCAGGTCGTGCGTGCGTTGTGTCGCTTCCCCGGCTTGCGCCGCCAACCACGCGGCCGGCGATTGGGCGAACACCTTGCCCTCGGCGTAGCGCAGCGGCAGGCCGCGCGCGCTCAGGGTGGATTCTTCGCGATACGGCGTGAGCAGCGCGGCTTCCAGCAGCATCCACAGCGGTGCCAGATTGACGTGCTCGTATTGCACGCAGGTCAGCGCGAGTACGTCGTTGCGGCTCAAGTAGCGCACGTGTTCCAACTGCACGCCAAGACGACGCATCAAGGCATCGCTGGTGCGCTGGCCCGCCTCTCCGCGACCGACCAGTTCGATTTCCAACTGCTCCGCCAGCTCGGTGGCCAGCGGTTCGGGCGCGAGCAGGCTGATCGGGATGTAGCGCATCGGGCCGTCCGCGTAGGTCGGATCGGGCTCGAGTGGCTGGGCGGGCATGCGGCCTTCATGGCTGCCAAAGGCGACCACGTTTTCCAGATGTCCACGCGGTACCCGGCGGGCCAGCTCGTCGAGCGTGGCCCAGACAGGAAAGCCTGGGCGCAGCAGCTCCACCGCGTCGAACAGCCCGCCCGCCAGCGCCAGACGGGCCTGGTCTACCTGGGGCAGCAGGGCGTGGAGGTCGCTGGCGACATGCGCGGCCAGCTCGGCCGCCTCGTCGCGGGTCAAGGCAAGCTGCGTGGGCGTTTCGCCGGGCGAAAGCTCCACTGCCAGCACGATCGGCAGGGCCACCGTGGTTTGGACTTCCACTTGAGGTTTCCCAACAGCAAAGAACCGGAATTCTAGCATTGGGCGGTTTTGGGCTTCCGCCAAGCGCCCTAGCGGGTTAGCCTTAACAATCAGTGTTAGGTCGGACTGTTCCGTACATGGAAAACACGCAAAAGCGCGTCGGCGTCATCGGCGGTGTACGCATTCCCTTCTGCCGTAACAACACGGCGTACGCCGATGTCGGCAATTTCGGTATGTCGGTCAAGGTCTTGGGTGCCCTGGTCGAACGCTTTGGCCTGCACGGCGTCGAGCTGGGCGAGGTGGCCATGGGGGCGGTGATCAAGCACTCCTCCGAGTGGAACCTGGCCCGCGAAGCGCTGCTGTCCTCCGGCCTTGCCCCGACCACGCCGGGCATCACCACGGCGCGAGCCTGCGGTACCTCGCTGGACAACGCGATCATCATCGCCAACAAGATCGCCGCCGGGCAGATCGAGGCGGGCATTGCCGGCGGCTCGGATACCACCAGCGACGTGCCGATCGTGTTCAGCGAGCGGCTGCGCAAGCGCCTGCTGGCGGTCAACCGCGCCAAGAGTGTCCAGGACAAGCTGCGCGCAGCCACGCGCGGGTTTTCCTTCAAGGAGCTCAAGCCGGCGTTCCCGGGCGTGGCCGAGCCGCGTACCGGCAAGTCCATGGGCGACCACTGCGAACTGATGGCGCGCGAATGGCATATCACCCGCCAGGCGCAGGATCAGCTGGCGCTCGATAGCCATCGCAAGCTGGCCGCTGCCTACGATGCCGGTTTCTTCGACGATCTGGTGGTGCCGTTCCGCGGTCTTAAGCGCGATGGCTTCCTGCGTCCGGATTCGACCCTGGAGAAGCTGGGCACGCTGCGCCCGGCGTTCGACAAGACCTCCGGCCACGGCACGCTGACTGCCGGTAATTCCACCGGCCTGTCCGATGGCGCCGCGGCGGTGTTGCTGGGGTCGGAGAGCTGGGCC
This sequence comes from Dyella sp., assembly GCF_036568765.1. Lineage (GTDB taxonomy): Bacteria > Pseudomonadota > Gammaproteobacteria > Xanthomonadales > Rhodanobacteraceae > GSA-30. The sequence continues at coordinate 9,261 of NZ_DATCRY010000080.1, forward strand.
GCCGCGCGCGGCCTGAAGATCCAGGCTTACCTGCGCGATGCCGAAGTGGCCGCGGTGGATTTTGTCCACGGCGAAGGCCTGCTGATGGCGCCGACCATCGCCGTGCCGCGCATGCTGAAGCGCCATGGCCTGACCCTGCAGGATTTCGATTTCTACGAGATCCACGAAGCCTTCGCCGCCCAGGTGTTGTGCACGCTGCGCGCCTGGGAATCGGCCGATTACTGCAAGAACCGCCTGGGCCTGGATGCGCCGTTCGGCTCGATCGATCCGGCCAAGCTGAATATCCATGGCTCCAGCCTCGCCGTCGGCCATCCTTTCGCCGCCACCGGTGCCCGCATCGTCGCCACGCTGGCAAAGATGCTCGAGCAGAAGGGGTCGGGCCGCGGGCTGATTTCGATCTGCACCGCTGGCGGCATGGGCGTGACGGCGATCCTGGAGCGGTAAGAAGCGAGTGGCAGGGATGCGTAACCCGCGCTCCCTCAATCACTCCTCTTTATTCATTCCTCGTCTCACAGCACCCCCTGCACCCCAGCCCCGAACGCCGTAATCAACCGCGTATAGATCAGCTTTCCCGACAACGCCACATCGGGGAAGTCGCCGACCGGCTCGTAGCAGGCGAAGAAGCCAGGGTCGGTGGGGCGCATGGGCGTGCAGCCGGCCTTGAGGTCGTAGCTGGTGGCATAGCGATAAGGCCACAGGTCGAATAAAGGCAGGCTTTCGGAGATATCGCTGAGCGTCCCGCTGATTTCGCCCAGCACCGGGATCGTCGGTTTGCGTGGAGCGATTACCCAGGCATTTTCCGGCTGAGTGTCCGCCAGGATGTCGCCGCGCAGCTCCTCGGCAAAGCGGCGGTCGTAGACGATCACGCCGGCCTCGGTGTTGTAGTGATCCGAGCGCGGGTCGAAGTTGTGCGAACCGACCATGGCGAAGTTGTCGTCCACTACGATGGATTTCGCATGCAGGCCGAAGCGTCGGCCTTCGCTGGAAATCGGCGCCGGCCGGTTGCTGCTTGAGCTGCCGAGCAGGGCACGGCTTTCGGTATTGCGGATCAGCGAGCGGCGGCGCACAGCCTTTCCGTTTTTACCTGCCTTGCCGGTCGCTGGCGTCGAAATCGGTTGGCCGTCGTCGCTGGCCGCCTCGGTGTTGGCCTCGACCGCTAATTGTGCGTGCGGCTTCATTTCATAGATCTCGAAGCCATAGTTCTTCAAATACCGCTTGCGATGTTTGTACGACAACGCATAGACCGCGAAAGCATCCGTGGAGGCGAGGGAGTTTGTCGACACCACGATGCGCGGCGGATTTTGGCTTTCCCGCAGGCGCAGGAAGATATTCTGCGCGCGCTTGCTCATGACCAGATAGGGCGTCTGCAGGATGACCTCGCGCTTGGCACCCCCGACCAGGCGCATGACACGCGCGGTAAATTCACGCGCGTCCCGTTGTTGCGGCTTCTCGGTTTTGGCCGGAAGGTCGCTGAAGTATTCCACCTGGCCGGTGCGCATGCTGTCGTCGAGGATATTGTCCTCGATCCATGCGGCATCGTCGGCTTCCTCCAGCGCGCGCGCCACGCGGATGGGGTGCTCGTAATGCGGCGTTGACCAGGTCACCGGGCCGGGGTTGGCAAGAATCCGGCTGTTGACGTCGCGCAACTGCACTAATGGCTTGGAGCGCTTGTGATTCCAGAACAGGTCGAAGCTCTGCGCCATGGCCTTGGCGGCGGCACCGCCGACCAGCACGTCGCGGTCGAGGTAATCGAAATCGTTGTCCCAGTTGAAATAGCGATCCTGATAGTTGCGCCCGCCGGTTATGCCTACCGTATTGTCGACCAGGATCAACTTGTTGTGCATGCGCTGGTTGAACTTCAGGAAGCAGCAGGCCAGGCTCGCGGCAAATTCCCAGGGGGGTGTCTGCGCTTTGTGGAATGTCGGGTTGTATAGCCGTATTTCGAGATTGCTATGCACGCGGGCCAGTTTGCTGAGCAGATCGGCGTCGCTGAATGAAGAGAGCTGGTCGGCGAGGATGCGCACTTTGACGCCCCGGCGCGCCGCTGCAATCAGCTCGTTCAGTACCAGCAGGCCGACATCGTCCTGGTCCCAGATATAGGTCTGGATATCGATCGATCGCTGCGCGCCGTGAATCAGGTTGAGCCGCGCCACCATCGCCGGCTCGCTGTCGCTCAGCAGGGCGACCACATTCATCGGTTGGGTGTCGGTCGATTCGGCCAGCGCCTCGTGCCCGGCATCGAGCAGTGCCGATGGGCTGGCGCAGCGGTCGGGTCGATCGCACGTCACCGTGGTATCGGCGTCGGAAGCGACGACCTCGCTGGCCTTGGCGATGCGTGTGTGCGAGAGGCTGCAGCCCGAGAGCAGGCTGACGAAAGCTACGGTAAGGAAAAGGAGGCCAAGGCGCTGTCGCATGCGCACATGATATAAGGCTTTGCCAGTGAAGCCGGCGCCTCGGACCTCAAGGCATTTGGCGATCCAGCTCAATCGTCAGCCCCAGGTCGACCCGGTCGGACAACGCGGTACGGTGACCGTTCATGTTGAAGTCGCTGCGCTGAATGCTGCCGCGCAGTTCGATCGTGCAAGTGTGCATGGCGTCGAGCCGGCAATGCGCCGGCAGCATCTGGAATACCGCCGGCTGGGTGACGCCTCGGACCGTGAGCCAGCCGCTGAGATCTCCCCCGTCTTCGAGCTTGGCCACCGCCACGGGTGCGGAAACGAAGTGGATCGTCGGGTAGTGCTCGACATCGAAGAATTCCGGTGCCAGCACCCAGCGGCGGAAGCGGTCCGAATCCATCTGCACGCTGTTGACGTCGATGCGAGCATCGACGGTGGCGAGGTCGCGCTGAGGGTTCAGGGTGACTTCGCCACCGATCTGGTCGAAGCGTCCGCGAATCTGTCGTAGCCAGAACAGGCGCACGCCGAAGTCGGCGTGCGAACGCTGCGAATCGATACGGAAGTCGGCGGCGCGTGCGTTACCGACATCCAGACCGCTACCGACTGCAAGAGCGAAGATCAGGACGTTGCGCAGGAAAGTGTTCGGTATTACGGCGACCAGAAAGCGTCCAGTCGGGCACTGCCCGGCTCGAGCGATCCATGCAGATGTAACACAGCCAGGCCGGCCGGAGGCATGCCGCGAAATTCGTCGGACCGTCCTTCCACCAACAAGGCCACCAAGCGTTCGATGCCGGGATTGTGACCGACGAGCATGACAGTTCCCGCATCGTCATGCTGGTCGAGCAGAGCGAGCAGCTCGCCCGGGGTGGCGTCGTAGATTTCGTCGGCGATCTGCGACTCGGGGGCCTGCGGCATCGCCGCCAGCGCCAGAGTGGCGGTGGCGCGGGTGCGTTCGGACGGCGAGCACAGTACGCGATCTGGCTTGACGCCATGGTTGGCCAGCCAGGTGCCGGCGGCCTTGGCCTCCTGCTCACCGCGTCCGCTCAAGCGCCGCCCTTGGTCTTCTCCGCCGGCTTTGGCCGGCTGGGCTTCGGCGTGACGCAACAGGATCAATTCGTGCATAGGTGACTCCGTGTGCCGGGCAAGGCCGGACGATTCTTATTGTTGGCGCTTGATCCAGCGCAGGATCGGCTTCCAGTCTTCCTGGTGGCTACGTACCTGCTCGGAGTTGTAATCGAAGATGCCTTTGCCCAACGCCGTGAGCAAGACATAGGCCTGGCTGTCGCGCAGTTGGGCAATGACCGGGAAAGGCGATTGTTCCTTGAGCTGGTCGACCGCATCCTGGCTGGCGCGCGTCCATGGCTTGAGGCGGTTGGCCACCAGGGCGACCGGTAGCTTGCCGCGCTTGATACGGGCGATTTCCTTCAGGTGGGCAAGGAAATCGAGCGTGGCGTCCAGGTCGAACGGCGAGGGCAGGACCGGTACCAGCAGCACGCTGGCGTGTTCGATGTAAGGCTCCAGTTCGCGCTCATGCGAACCGGCCGGCGTGTCGATCAGCGCGCGCTGGGTATCTTCGGGGAGTTTTTCGACCGCTTTGCGGCTTCCTTCCACAGCGAGTACGCCCGGGACGTTGTCAGGCCGCCGCGCGGCCCAGCGCAGGCTGGACTGCTGGCGATCGACATCGACGATCGCGGTGTTTTTGCCGTCCTGCGCCCAATGCGAGGCCAGCTGGGTCACCAGCGTGCTCTTGCCGCAACCGCCCTTGCTGCTTGCCACCAGCACGTTAAGCATGCGCCACTCCCTTCGGAAGGTAGGACGAAGGGTACACAGGCTGCGCGCAATGGGGAACGGGCTTGCCGCAATGTTCGGCAGTGGATCGCGCGCCGGCCTTCGCCAGGCGCGCGGAATTCAGCGCGCCGCGGAGGCGGTAGAACCTGCGGGAGCGGGCGCGGCCTCTTCTTTCGGCGCCTCCAGCGCGATGGAGTAATCGCGCATGGCGGCGAGCACGATGCTCATTTCCGTGCCGCCGTTACGTGCCAGGGCGAGCAGATGCTGGGCCATGGCTTTGTCGGTCGGCGCACGTGCGGACAGCCTGGCAAAGCTTTGCACCTGCCAGATCAGGTTCCGGCGCTGGCGCTTGGCGTCTTCGCGCTGGGCGTCGTCATCGGCCAGTACTTCGCGGATGTGCAGACCGAGCGAGCGGGCCAGCGGGCTCGAACCCCACTCCAGAATGCGGCTGAGCTTCAGGCAGTCATCCTTGAGCGCAGCATCGGCAGCGGCGTTTTCGCAAATTTTTGCGGTGGCCTGCAAGCCGGGCTGCGGCAGCGTGCTGATCGTGCTGTAGACGATCAGCATCTGCACGCCGCTGGGACCGGCCGACATCGACGGATCGACCGTATCGGCTGGCGGCGGCAAGACGCTGACCACGTCGGCTACGGCTTTGAGGCTGGCACCGGTGTAGTCATCGTAGAGCTTCGCCGCGGCAGCGCGGGCCAGATCCGCGCGGGCGTCCTTGTCCTTGCCGTTATGGTGATCGACGCCCAGCTGCAGCATCCAGACGGCGGCATTGTCGGCTGCCTGCTCGCGCAGTTTGGCCAGTGCTTCGTTATTGGGGCAGTCGCCGCCCTTGGCATCGCAGTCGCCAAGTCGTGCCCAGCTGATCTCCGGGCCGGCGCCTTCGACCGCCGCGGCGCGCTCGATCAGGGTGTGGAAATCGTTGTACTTGGGTTGGTTCGGCAACGGGCGGGCCAGCAAAGCCGCGCCCAGCAAGGGTGCGGCATCGGCGCGCGGAGCCACGACGCTGACCAGATCGCGCTGGAAGGCGATCATGGCCTGGGCATGGGCGGCTGCCGCCTGCTTGGCGGTATCGGCAGGTTTTGCGGCCATGGCCAGGGCCGGTGCGGTGCAGGCCAGGGCCAGAACCAGGTAGCGCCATCCGCGCATAGGGTTCTTCTCCATAAAACTGTCACAAGACGGCCAGCATAGCCCGTCAGGATTGAGGAAGTTCTGAACAGGGGCAATTCGCGAATATCGGCGTCATCCTTAAGCTCGCCTGATCCAGGGGATGGCGGGCAGGGAATGTCGTGGGTCAGGCTTGTTAGCATGGCCCGGTCGCGAGGCGCTCGATGCCCATCGCAGATGCAGGAGATAACAAGTGGATCAGTTCGTCCTATTCACCGATGGGCGCGCGCCCTGGGTGGCCGGCTGGGGGACGCTGGCGTTGATCAATGCCGGTTTGGCACAAGGCAAGAATCGCAGAGGCCTGATCTGGTTTTTGCTGTCGCTCGTGTTCGGTCCGTTGGCGACACTCGTGCTGGTGTTGCTGCCGCGGGTCAGGCCCACGTTGTTTTGAGGGGGGCGCCGCATCGCTGCCCGACGCTGTGAGGTCGGCCGCTGTGCGGCCTGTAGCGTGTCAGGGGAGAGCCGTGCGACGGCAGTACACGGCTCTCGTCGCACTCGTTGTCGAGTGCGTGCCCGAGATTATTCGCCCAGCGCCTCGCGCATGAACTCCGGCTGCGCCAGGGCGCCGCGGTGCACGTCGGCGTTGTAGTAACGCGTGGGGAAGTTCTTGCTGGCCGCGCCGCGCTCGCGGAAGCCGGAAAGGTCGCCGCCCTTGCGTGCCATCGTGCAGCTCCACCAGCCGGTGGGATAGCACGGCTGCGGGAACGGCAGCGTCTTGACCGCGCTGAAGCCGGCCGTGCGCATCGCCGCGCGCATCGACTTGATCAGTTCGATATGCGCCAGCGGCGACTCGCTCTGCTGCACCAGGATGCCGCCATGCCGCAGGGCCTTGTGGCAGCTGGTATAGAAAGCGGCGTTGAACAGGCCTTCGGCCGGGCCGATCGGGTCGGTCGAATCGACGATGATCAAGTCCAGCGACTCCGGCTCGGCTTCGGCCATGTACTTGATGCCGTCGATGAACAGCAACTCGGCGCGCGGATCGTTATTGGCTTCGCAAAGCTCCGGGAAATACTGCTCGGCCAGGTGCGTGACGCGCTCGTCGATTTCCACCTGCACGGCGTGCTCGACTTCCTCGTGCTTGAGCACTTCGCGCAGCGTGCCGCAATCGCCGCCGCCGATAATCACCACGCGCTTGGCGCGCGCATGGGTGAACAGCGCCGGGTGCGTCATCATTTCGTGATACAGGAAATTATCGCGGCCGGTCAGCATGACGCAGCCATCGATCACCATCAGGTTGCCCCAGTCGGTGGTCTGGTAGATCTCGATGGTCTGGAACGCGGATTTTTCCGCATGAAGCAGCTTCTCCACACGAAAACCGATGGAGGAGCCGGAGGCCTGGTGCGCCTCGGTGTACCAGCTGGGCTGCGACATGACGAAAAATCCCTGACGTTCGGTAATAGTGGGGTAAAGGGCAGGCATTGTACCGGGAACTCGGTCCGGCATGGGTTGCAGCAAAAGCCGCACCGCAGCCACATTGTCACGCGAGGCCTATTACAATGGCGGTCCGGCGCGACCCCGAAGGTTCCTTCTGTCGCCTGGACCAGCCCCTAAGGCCCCGCGGCGTGCGAGGCTTCCGGCCGTGGGGGCTCGTTGCTTCGTCAAGGCTCGCCGCTGCGACGACATCCTCTGTAGGTATTCACAAGGATCTCAAGTCCATGGCGAACCCCTGGAATCCGGCTGCCTCCCGTCACCTTTATGCGATCGCCCACTGGGGCGACGGCTATGTAGACGTCGACGATGCCGGGCATATTGTCATGCGCCCACGCGGCGCCAACGGCCCGGCACTGTCGTTGCCGGACATTGTCGAACGCGCCCGCGCCGAAGGCTTGCGCCTGCCGTTGATGGTGCGTTTCCCCGATATTCTCGCCGACCGCCTGGCGCGCCTGCAGCGCGCCTTCGCCAAGGCGATCGGGGAATGGAGCTATACGGGCGGCTATACGGCCGTCTATCCGATCAAGGTCAACCAGCAGCGCGGCGTGGCCGGCGAGCTGGCGGCCGTGGGCACGGAAGGCTTCGGTCTCGAAGCCGGCTCCAAGCCGGAGCTGATGGCCGTCCTGGCGATGGCGCGGCCGGGCAGCATCGTTATCTGCAACGGCTACAAGGATCGCGAATACATCCGCCTCGCGCTGATCGGTCGCCGGTTGGGCCTGCGCGTGTACATCGTGATCGAGAAACTGTCCGAGCTCGAACACGTGCTTGCCGAAGCGAAGGCGCTGGATGTCGAGCCGCTGCTCGGCGTGCGTGTGCGTCTGGCCACCCTGGGTGCCGGCAAGTGGCAGAACACCGGTGGCGACAAGGGCAAATTCGGCTTGTCGCCCAGCCAGGTGCTGACCCTGATCGAACGACTGGAGCGGGCAGGCCTCACGCATACGCTCAAGCTGCAGCATTTCCATATGGGCTCGCAGATGTCCAATGTGCGCGACATCGCGGCGGGCATGCGCGAGGCGAGCCGCTATTTCGTCGAACTGCGCAACAAAAATGTGCCGCTGGAGATCGTCGACGTCGGCGGTGGGTTGGGCGTGGATTACGAAGGCTCGCGCTCGCGCAGCAGCAATTCGATCAACTATTCGCTGGAGCAGTACGCCGCGACCATCGTGCAGGCGTTGGCCGAAGTCTGCGCCGAACAGAACCTGGACGCGCCGCATATCATCACCGAGGCGGGCCGTGCGATGACCGCGCACCACGCGGTGCTGATTACCAACGTCACCGAGGTCGAGGAAGTTCCCACCGGTCGCATTGCACCGCCGAGCGACGACGAACCCGGCGTGCTGCGCCGCCTGCGCGAAACCTACGAGGAACTCGATCGGCGTCCGGCGCTGGAGTTGTTCCATGAAGCGCAGCATCACCTGGCCGAGGGCCAGTCGCTGTATGCGTTAGGCCAGCTCGCGCTGGACGATCGCGCGCATCTGGACGACCTCTACTACGCGATCGCGACCGCGGTGCGTGGGCGCTTGTTGCCGGGCGAGCGAGCACATCGCCAGGTGCTCGACGAACTCGACGAAAAGCTGGTCGACAAATATTTCCTCAACTTTTCGGTGTTCGAGTCCGTGCCGGATATCTGGGCCATCGAGCAGATCTTCCCGATCGCGCCGATCGCACGCCTGGACGAGCAGCCGACGCGCCGCGGCGTGCTGGTCGATCTCACCTGCGATTCGGACGGTCGCATCGATCACTATGTCGATGCCGAAGGTGTGGACGTCAGCTTGCCGCTGCACCCGCTGCGCGAAGGCGAGAGCTATCAGCTGGGCATTTTCATGGTCGGTGCGTACCAGGAAACGCTGGGCGACATCCATAACCTGTTCGGCGACACCGATGCGGTGAATGTGCGCGTCGAGGGCGATTCGTATGTTTTTGCGCACAAGCGCCGCGGCGACACCACCGATCTGATGCTCGATTACGTCGGTTACGACCTGGCAGCCATGCGCCAGAGTTACCGCGACCGCATCGCGGCGGCCGGCCTGGGCGGCGCGGATGCCGAGCGGTTCTACGAGACATTGAACAAGGGTTTGACCGGCTACACCTATCTTTCCGATAAGGCCGACTAAACGAAACCTCGAACTACCCAACTACCTTGCAGGAGCGACTTCAGTCGCGACAAGCGGCCATATCCGACGGCCTTGTCGCGACTGAAGTCGCTCCTGCAGAGATAGGCGGCGAGAGGTCTCATAAGGCCGGCATAACGCTTTCCCCCAAGCTTACGAAGGAGTGTTTATGGCGAGTCTCGAAGGCAAAGTCGCGTTGATCACCGGCGCGGCCAGCGGTCTTGGCAAGGCGATTGCCGAGCTCTATGCGAAGAACGGCGCGGCGGTGGCCATTGCCGATATCAACCAGCAGGCCGCCGATGCGGCCGCTGCCGAGATCGTCGCCGCTGGCGGCAAGGCGATCGGCATCGCGATGGATGTCACGGACGAAGCGGCTGTCAATGCCGGCACCGACAAGGCGGTCGCGGCGTTCGGTCATCTGGATATCCTGATCTCCAATGCTGGCGTGCAGATCATCAACCCGATCGATCAGTTCAGCTTCGCCGACTGGAAGAAGATGCTCGCGATCCATCTGGATGGCGGCTTTCTCACCACCAAGGCTGCGCTCAAGCACATGTACAAGGACGATCGCGGCGGCATCGTGATCTACATGGGTTCGGTGCACTCGCACGAAGCATCCAAGCTCAAGTCGGCCTATGTGACCGCCAAGCACGGTCTGTTGGGCCTGGCGCGCACACTGGCCAAAGAAGGCGCGGCGCATAACGT
>NZ_DATCRY010000081.1:0-5561 GCF_036568765.1 Dyella sp.
CGGTTGCGCGGTGTGATCGTGCCTCCGGCCGCGGTCGTACCGCGCAGCAATGGCAAGCTCGATTTCGGCTCGCTCAACCCGCCGCAGAACGGACGACGCAACAACCAGGGCGTCGAAGGCATGTCGCTCTCGCCCGATGGCACCCGTTTGTTTGTGGCTTTACAGAGTGCCCTGATCCAGGACAGCGCCCATGGAGACGCCAGCGGCCGAATTAATATGCGCGTACTGGTTTATGACGTCAGCCACGATCCGACACCGCGCCGTCCTATCGGGCATTATGTCGTGCAGCTCCCCGCCTACAACGATCGTGGCGATGGCAAACCTGCCAACAAGACCGCGGCACAGAGCGAAGTCCGCGCACTCAACGAGCACCAGTTCCTGATGCTATCGCGCGATGGCAACGGCCTTGGCACGGACAACGACAAGCCCATCGTGTACAAGAGCGTCCTGCTGGTCGATACGCTGGATGCGACCAATCTCGCTGGCAGCAAGTACGAAACCGGCGACACCTCGATCTTGCGCTCGCCCGAGAGTAACGAACTCAAGCCCGGCATCAAGCCCGCCACATGGAACGAGCTGGTCAATCTGCTGAATCGCGCACAGTTGTCTCGATTCGGCCTCAACCTCGACACGCAACCGAAAAACCAGCTGCTTACGTTGTCGGAGAAGTGGGAGGCGATGGATCTGGTGCCCGCGCTCGATCCGGACAAGCCCTGGGATTATTTCCTCTTCGTCGGTAACGACAACGATTTCATCGCTCGCCACTGCGTCATGGAGGGCCAGCGCTGCGACTCTACGTTCGACAACGACAACATGCTTCTGGTTTACCGCCTTACCTTGCCCAGTATGCAGCTCCACGTTAAGCCCTGAACGCACCGGCCAGGGCAACCGGTCGATCGGGGCGCCTCCTACCTTACAAAAGGCAACTCTCACATGAAGAAGTCGTTCGCTTGCTCCTTGATGGCAGCTGGCATGCTGCTCAGCGTCGCCGCCCATGCCAACGATCCTGTCTCGGTAGACAGCAAGGAATACAAGGTTCTGCTCAACCCGAGTCTGTTTGCCAGCAATCCGTCCAGTGCCGCCAGCTCGCTGCTGTCGGCCATCAAGACACGCCTTACCCAGCTCGCCTTCGACAAGACCGTGACCGGCAGCTTCTCCGCTGGCGATCAGGATCAGATCAGCTACTACGACACACCCAGCACCTGCGTGCTGCATAACAGTGGTTATTCGCTACGCTATCGCACCGGCGACGACAACGATGTGGAGTTCAAATACGGCCATCCGGATGAAGAGCTGTCGTACTACACCGACGTTACCGGCACCGGTAAGAACAAGAGCAGCAAGATCGAAACCGACGTCAGCCCCGACAAGCTGGTGTACTCGCATTCGACCGAGCAGGATCCGGCCAGCAGCGGCGCTCCTGGCAGTGTCAGCGCGCTGATCTCGCAGTTCTCCGGCGCCAGCGTACTGTCGGCTTACAGCTCGCAGTCGATGGTCCCGGTCAACGGCCTGACGATGAAACAGCAGGAATACACCGGGCCGAGTTCGGATATCGGTAATTCCGACGCCGATTTCACCCTGACCCTCTGGTATATCGGCAGCAGCAGTACGCCGGCCCTGGTGGAACTGTCCTTCCGCGTCGATGCCGACAGCGATACCTACTTCACTACCCCGGTGCTGCAGCGCTCGCAGGTGCTGATGCAGGCCATCAGCAGCCTCGGCACGTGGAATCAACCTAATTCCACGACGAAGACGGCATGGGTATACAACTACCAATCCGCCAGCTATCCGAACGGGTTCTGCTCTGGGTCGTGACGATCGCCAGGAGCCAGAAGGAGGCGCATCACCTGCAAAGCTTCCGAAAACGATATTTGTCGTCTTGAGTTGGGAGGAGGAAGAGTGTGGCCACCCTGCTTTTCCTCCTCATTCCTCACGCCTAACCGTTCGCATCCTATGCCTGAAACACGAAACGACATGGTCGTTGACCATCCCCGTCGCTTGCATGAACGCATAGCAGATCGTCGTGCCGACGAAGCGGAAACCTCGCTTCTTGAGAGCCTTGCTCATACGATCGGAGACAGGCGTGCTTGCTGGCACATCGCCCATGCCCTGCCAACGGTTGGAAATCGTCTTGCCGCCCACGAACGACCAGAGGTATGCATCCAGGCTGCCGAATTCTTCAATGGCTTCGAGCGAAGCCTGCGCATTGTCACGCACGGAATAGATCTTCAGACGGTTGCGGATGAGGCCGGGATCGAGCAGTAGCTTCTCCAACTGGCGATCTTTCATCGCAGCGACCTTGTCGATATCGAAGTCATGATATGCCCGTCGATAGTTGTCACGCTTGAGCAATACCGTGCGCCAGGACAGCCCGGCCTGCGCGCCTTCCAGGCAAAGGAATTCGAACAGCAGACGATCGTCATGCAGCGGCACGCCCCACTCGGTATCGTGGTACTCGCGCATGATGTCCAGGTCACCGCTGGCCCAACCGCAACGTTTCGTTACCGCCATTGCTTGCTCCCCGATATCGCGTGGGAGGGGAGCATACCGTGCCACCGGGGTCAACAACGAAAGCCTGGGCTGTCCGATGAGAACTTCCGAGGTCCGGCCGCCTCGTGGGAGCGGCTCAGCCGCGGCCGATCACGTCGCCCCTGCGCACAAAAACCGTTTTCGAGGCCCCTGAAGATGGTAAATAGCGAGGGCGCCAAGGCATAGTTCGCAACTTGCGCCAGCGCCGGCATGACAGGGTTGCCGACACCACCGTAGCGCGCTCACCGCCAAGCGCCCTCGCTATTTACCACCTTCAGGGTGGCTCGCCGCTTCGTCGAGCCAATGTCTCGCATGCCCGGCGATCGTCTAAATGGCGATCGCCGCGCGGCGGCGCTGACGAAGATGGTGAATACCCAGCATGATCAGCAGCAGCCCGACCACGACGCCGAAGATCATCATGCCCAGGTTGTCGCCCTGCAGGCCGTTGGCATAGTTCTGCGGTACATGGCCACCGTTGTCTTCCATGTTCATGGCCGCCATGCCGGTGTAATGCATACCGCAAACGGCTACGCCCATGACCAGGGCGCTGCCGACCATCTGGGCCGCGCCACGCATGTGGAAGGCCAGCCAGAGTGCGGCAATGGAGGCGACAACGGCGATCACGATCGAGACAGCCACGAGATTCATCGCATAGCTGAAATCCGCCGCCATCATCATGGCTGCCATGCCCAGGTAATGCATGCCTGCCACGCCGATACCCATGAAGACGCCACCGAGTACCAGCTTGCCACTGTTGAATGCGCCTGTACCGACAATGCCCAACCCAATCGCGCAAGAGCCGAAGGCGATCAAGGCCGACAGCGTGGTACGCGGCAGATCATAGGTAACCGGCAACCCCATGTCGCAGGCGAGCATGGCGATAAAGTGCATGGCCCAGATCGCACCGATACCCATGGCTGCGCCAGCCGCCAATACCGCGACCATGCGTTGCCTGCCGTTCTGTGCGGTAGGAATGGTGACCGCCAGTTGCAGCGCGGTGAATGAACCGAGCACCGATACCGCGTATGACAGTACGACGAGTAGCAAATTATAGTTCTGGTGGTCGTGCATGATTGACATTCCTTGGCTTTAAGTCCGCGGGCAAGGCCGCGCCGGTCAAGATGAAATCTCCAATACGCAGTCGACGGCCCCATGGCTGCGACACTGCGCGTTACGCACGAATACCCGCCCGGTCGTCATCGCATCGCCGAGCAGGCCCTCGACATAGCCGCTAAAAAACTTGCAGCTCGAATGCCCCTGCGGCGAACACAGCGCGCTGTTACGGATGTGCAGGTGGTCGCCCTGCTGCTCGACCATGGCCAGCGTGCGCAATGCCGGCAAGGCAATGCGCTTGACCGCCTCGGGCAATGAGAGCTTGGCGCCGAGCGCATAGTCGCGCTTATAGACCCAGGCGCCGGTACGGCGGCCGGCAAGCAGCAGCGATGGCTCGCGTGCTTCCTCCGGCACGGCATTCTGGAGTGTCACCAGCCAGGGAAAGATGCGCGGATAGTCGTGGGCCATCTGCGGCAGCACGTTTTCTACCTGCCGTACATCCGGCATCGCCGGCGATATCGACGCTTGCGAATGAGCCAGAGGCGCCGCGGCAACCGGTGCCGGGGAACGCGCCGGCGCCATGGGCGCGGAATGTGCCATAGGCGCGGGTGCCACCCCGTTTTCTCCGACCAGGCAGGCTTCGAAACTCAGGACACGGCTATGCGTGCCGAGCGCCTCTTCGAGAAGCAACTGCCGATCGGCCGGGCCACGTACGACCATGGTGAGCCAGGCGCCGCGATTGTCCTGCGCCAAGCGCTGACGAAGAAGGCTGAAGCCGTTGGCAACAACGACACGACCCAGTTCGACCAATAATCCTTCCCGACGATCGGACAGGACCTGCATTTCCAGCTCGATCATGGGCCCCCCCTGTCGTCGATAGCTGGTGGATTAATTTGTGTGGCGGAACGATGATCGATTCATCAGTGAAAAAGTGTGATTGAACGCAAAAAGCGCACACTGTCGGCAGCCACTTACAAACCTGGGCGACTTATCGTGTGAATGCTTTGTGTAGAGCGCCGCACTGTCTGTCTCCAGACTTTCGCTTTATGTCTCGCGCGGCAGTCACCAGGGCAGATTGTCGAGATCGACATTGCCGCCTGTCAGCACCAGTCCAATGTGCTTACCGGCAAAATGTTCTCTACGCTTGAGCACTGCGGCAAGCACGGTGGCGCTGGATACTTCGACCACCAGCTTCAACTCGGACCACAGCAATTTCATCGCGGCAATGGTTTCCGCATCGCTGACGGCGACGATCTCCAGGCGGTGCTCGCGCAAGATCTTGAGATTGGGCAACCCCACCAGCGCCCTCAATCCATCGCATACGGTGTGGGGCACGAAGTCATCGATACGCTCGCCACGTTCGAGCGAACGGGCAGTATCGTCGGCACCCTCCGGCTCGGCACCATAGAGCGCCAGGGAAGGATCGAGACCGTGCGCGGCAATCGCGCAACCGGATGTGAGTCCGCCGCCTCCGACCGGGGCGATCAGTGCATCGAGCCGGCCGGCCTGCTGCATGAGCTCGAGCACCAGTGTGCCCTGGCCGGCAATGACTCGCCCATCGGCATAGGGATGCACAAGTTCGGCGCCGGTTTCGCGTTGCACGCGCTCGGCAGCGGCTTCACGCGCCGCCTGGGTGGCTTCGCAGCGATGCAGCACCGCGCCAGCGCGCTCGATCGCTTCGAGCTTCGCGCGCACCGCGCCATCGGGTACCACGACATGCGCGGGAATGCCGCGGGTCGCGGCAGCCATCGCCAGCGCGTTACCGTGATTGCCGGACGAATGAGTGACTACACCACGCGCAGCCTGTGCATCGTCCAGCGACCAGACCGCATTGCAGGCGCCACGGAATTTGAAAGCACCGCCACGCTGCAAGTTTTCGCATTTGAAATGCAAATGCGCGCCGGCCAAGGCATCGAGCCGTGCGCTGCGCATCACCGGCGTGACGGTGGCATAGGCGGCAATTCGGCTCGAACCTGGCG
>NZ_DATCRY010000082.1:0-9778 GCF_036568765.1 Dyella sp.
GTGGCAGGCGTGAAATCGCATCTGCCGCCGGAAGCCGGCAAGGCGCTGGTGGCCTTCGCGCTGTTCGTTACGGCTGTCGTGTTCGCGGTTGCGGCTATCGCCAACAACAACCTGCAGGATCTCAAGACCGGTCAACTGGTCGATGCGACGCCGTGGAAGCAGCAGGTGGCGCTGGTGATCGGCGTGCTGGCCGGCGCGCTGATCATTCCGCCCGTGCTGGATCTGCTGAACCAGGCTTACGGCTTTGCCGGCGTCCCAGGCGCCGACCCGGCCAAGGCGCTGGCCGCGCCGCAGGCTGGGTTGATTTCCGCGCTGGCGCAGGGTGTGATCCAGAACAATATCGACTGGAGCCTGATCGGCGTCGGTGCGATCGTCGGCGCGATCATCATCGCGATCGACGAAGGCCTCGCGCTGGGCACTTCGTCGATGCGTCTGCCGCCGCTGGCCGTGGGCCTGGGAATCTATCTGCCCACCTCGACCACGCTGATGGTGGTGGTCGGTTCGCTGGTCGGCTGGTTCTTCGACAGCCGCGCCGAGCGCGGTCCGCGCCCCGAGCCGACCAAGCAACTGGGTGTGCTGCTGGCCTCGGGCATGATCGTGGGCGAGAGCCTGATCCTGGTCATCATTGCCGCTATCGTGGCCTTCACGGCCAATGCCGCACCGTTCGCCCTGGTCGGGGATGGCTTTGCCGTGGCGGCCGAATGGATCGGCGGCATCGCCTTTGCCGCTGTGATGTTCGTGCTGTACCGCTGGGTCGCCCGGCTGGCGCAGCGGAAAGCGTAATGGAGTGAGATCGGCTGCTGCGCAGCTTGCGAGGTCGCGCCTGCGGCGCTGAGAGGCGTGGGGAGGGAGGTACTCGGCAGATGCGGAGATTCTCCTCGCTCCTTACGCCTCCCAGGCCACGCAGTGGCCGGCCTTACGCGCGGATGTCATTTAGCTGTGTGACGATTCAGCGCTTAGGGGGCCTGACAGGCTATGCTTCGCTGTTCGCAGTACCGGCCTGCGGCAGTTGTGAAGGTGTGGAGGCGATAGTCGCGTGGTGGAGCACAGTGGAGCGGAAGCTCCGGAACCAGGGTTTGGCTTGAAACAGGCGGGCGCGGGCGCCTTGTGGCTGCGCAAGCTGGCCGGACCGTTCCTGTCGTTGGCCATGCTGTGCCTGGCGCTGTGGGCGCTGCACAAGCTGGCCAGCGAAGTCAGCTACCATCAGGTCGCCCGCTTTGTGCATGGCTTGCCGGACTGGCGCATTGCGCTGGCAGTAATCCTGACCGCGCTCAGCTATGTGGCGATGACGCTGTACGACTGGTTCGGCGTCGATTCGATCGGTAAGCGCTTGCCGCGCGCCCAGGTCAGTTTCATTTCCTTCCTGAGCTACGCCTTCAGCAACACGCTGGGCATGGCACTGCTGATTTCCGGCTCGATCCGCTACCGCTTCTATATCCAGGCCGGCCTCTCCACGGCGGAGGTCGCCAAGGTCGTACTGTATTGCACGCTCAGCTTCTGGCTGGGCTTGTGCACCCTGACGGGCGTGACCTTGTTGGTGGTGCCGGTGCCGGCCACACTGCCGTTCGCCGAACTACGCTTGCCGATCGGCGCGGTCCTGACCGCGCTTTCGCTCGCCTGGATAGCCGGCAGCGTGTTGGTGCGCCGGCCGCTGCGTATCTGGCGTTGGCCGGTCAGCTTGCCTACACCGCGCAACGCGTTGCGCCAGGTAGTGGTCGGCACGGTGGACTGGGGTCTGGCCGCAGCCGTGCTGTATCTGCTGATGCCCAACGAGGTCGATACGGGTTTCGGTCACTTCCTGGCGATCTTCGCGCTGGGACAGATTGCCGGCCTGATCAGCCATGTCCCGGGCGGCCTGGGCGTGTTCGAAGCGGTCATGCTGGCCGGCTACGGCGCCACCGGCAATGAAGGCCTGGAGCCGCAGATTCTCGGTGCGTTGGCTGCGTATCGCCTGATCTACTACTTCCTGCCACTGTGTGCGGCCACTTTGATGGTGCTGCTGCGCGAAGTGCGCGGCCTGCGCAGCAAGAGCTTGCTGGCGCCCTGGTTCACTGGATTGTTGCCGCCGTTCTTCGCCGGTCTGACCCTGGTCTCCGGCGCGGTGCTGGTGTTCTCCGGCGCTACCAACGCCATTCCGGATCGCATGGCGATCCTGCGCAATGTGTTGCCCTTGCCGGTGCTGGAAGTCTCGCACTTCCTTAGTAGCGTGGTCGGCATGCTGCTGCTGATCCTCGCCCGCGGCCTGCAACGACGCCTGGATGCAGCCTATGTGCTGACCCTGGTGCTGCTGGTGGTCGGCGCGGTGCTGTCCTTGCTCAAGGGCATCGATTACGAAGAAGCGACGCTGCTGTCGCTCTTGGCGCTGGGCTTGGCGCCGGCGCACCAGCTGTTTTATCGACGCGCTTCGTTGTTCAGCACCAACTTCTCGGTCGGCTGGATCATTGCCATCCTGGCCGTGCTGGGTTGCGCCAGTTGGCTGGTGATCTTCAGCTACAAGCACGTCGAATACAGCAGCAACCTGTGGTGGGAGTTCAGCTTCCTGCACGGCGGTGCACCGCGTGCGCTACGTGCTCTGGTCGGCGCCGCCGCGGCTGGCCTGCTGTTCGCCTTGGCCACGCTGATCCGGCCGGCGCCGCCCAAGCTGCATCTGCCCGACGAAGCCGAGCTGACCAAGGCGTTGCCGCTGATCAAGCATTACTCCTCGGCACAGGCCCATCTGGCTCTGATGGGCGACAAGACGTTGCTGTTCGATGCCGACGATAGCGCTTTCATCATGTACGACGTGGAAGGCCGCAGCTGGATTGCGATGGGCGATCCGGTGGGTAATACCGACGACGCGCGCCGTGAACTGGTGTGGACGTTCCGCGAATTGTGCGAGCGCGCCGGTGGTTGGCCGCTGTTCTATCAGGTGCGGCCGGAAGATCTGGATCTGTATCTCGAAGTAGGCATGAACCTGTTGAAGATCGGCGAGGAAGCCAGGGTCAAGCTGGACGAATTCAACCTCGACGGCAAATCCAAGAAAGTGCTGCGCAATACGGTCAACAAGCTCACGCGCGAAGGGCTGCGGCTGGAGATCGTGCCGGTCGAGGCGGTGCCGGCCCTGTTGCCGCGCCTGAAGCAGATTTCCGATGCCTGGATGCGCGACAAGCGCGTACGCGAAAAGGGCTTTTCGCTCGGTACCTTCGAGCCGCGCTATTTGAGCCGCACGCCGATGGCCGTGATCTGGCAGGGCGAAGAGCCGGTGGCGTTCGCCAACCTGTTCCTGACCGATAGCAAGGAGGAGGCATCCCTCGACCTGATGCGGCATGTGCCTGACAGCACCTCGGGCATCATGGACTTCATGTTCATCCAGCTCATGCAATGGGCCAAGCAGGAAGGCTATCGCTGGTTCAACCTCGGCATGGCGCCCTTGTCGGGCCTGCAGAACCGGCGCACCGCGACGTTGTGGAGCCGATTCGGCGCGATGATCTTCGGCCGGGGCGAGCGCTTCTACAATTTCCGTGGCCTGTACCGCTACAAGGACAAGTTCGATCCCGAATGGGAGCCAAGGTACCTGGCTGTGCCGGCCAACATCGCCCTGCCGGTGGCGCTGACCAATCTGGCCAGCCTGATTTCTGGCGGTCTATCGGGTATGGTTCGTCGATGAAGAAAGTCTTGTGGTCGATCGTTGCAGTGCTGGTCCTGGGTGCCGCGGCGGGTGTGGTGCTGTGGCAGCCCTGGCATCACGCCAGCATGGCCGATTCCCTCACCGTTATTGCTCCCGCAGCGGGAGCCCGTCCGCCGGCGGGGCGTGAGGATGTCCTGGCGATTGTCTATTCCGGCGATGGCGGTTGGCGCGATCTGGACAAGCAGCTGGGCGCAAAATTGAGCGAGCGTGGCGTGCCTGTGCTGGGCGTCAGCGCGCTCAGCTATTTCTGGCGTACGCGATCGGCCGCCGATTCGGCCGCGGATCTGGAGGTACTGATCCAGCAAAACCTGGCCGTATTCCACAAGAAACGCGTCTGGCTGATCGGTTTCTCCTTCGGCGCAGATGTGCTGCCTTCGATCATCGCCAAGCTCTCGCCGGAAAGCCGCGCGGCGGTTGCCCAGTTGGTGCTGCTCTCGCCGACACGCGACGCCAGCTTTGAGATCGAGATGGAGGGTTACATGCGCGAGGGTTGGTTCAAGACCCATACGCAGGAATGGATGCAGAAGTTCAACCCGGTAGAGCACTACGATGCCCTGCCGCTGCTGCTGGCGCTGGACGGTCATCCGCCGGTGGTGTGCTACTACGGCACCGATGAGGCCGACGATACGATCTGTACCGAGAAGTCCCTGCCGACCTGGGTTCGCGTCATGGCCAAGAAAGGCGACCATCACTTCGACGGTGACTACGGCAAGCTGGCCGAGGAAATGTTGCTAGGCCTGCCGCCCGGTTAAAGAATTCCACGAGGCGGACGATAACCCGGCCAGACACCGGAGTCCGCAAGAACATGCTGCACCCAGCGCGCACCGCGCCTTTTATCTGTATGTCGTCACGGACGGCAGGATGGCTGCGTGGCATGATGCCTGTCGTCTTTGCCCTACGTGTGGTGAGTCGCGACTGACATGAGCCATTTCAGCAAACCTCCTTCCGGGCCGCAGGGCAATACCGTCGATTGGAGCGAGCCGAGCCTGGAAGCGCTGTTGCGCAAGACCGAAGGCTGGAGCTTGGACAACCGCGGCGTCTTCTCGCCCATTCCCTGCGAATTGCATGTCGGCTGGGGCGCCAGCGCAGGCAAATCGGCGACCCTCGTTTTCGAGCGCGAGGGGGTCATGGTGGTGGAAGCCTGCTTCCCGATCCCGAAAGGCGAGCAGGTGCGCGTGGACCGAGTGCAGGTCGGTGCGCTGCGTTCGACTTGGGGCATCGTCGTCGAGGGGCGTGTGGGTTTTCGCGAGGAGGATCGCGTCGCCGGCATCCACGTGTACTGGATACATACGCGTTAGGGATCGGCGCCTCCCCGTGCGTCCTCTGGTATCGGCATCCAGCTTGCCGCAGTATCGACGCTGACTCCCCTAGATACCGCCGCCATGCCATCGCCGCGCGATCTCCAGTTGCTTGCCCGCTACAACCGGTGGATGAACGGCAAGCTCTACGCCGCCGTTGCCGAGTGGGACGACGAAGCGTTACAGCGCGATCGTGGAGCGTTTTTCGGCTCGGTATTCGCCACACTCTGCCACCTGGTGGAGGCCGATCTGATCTGGCTGATGCGCTTTGCCGAGCACTCGGATGATTTTGTCACGCTTGAGCCGCTGAGCGCATTGACCCATCCGTATTTGCTCAGTGGCCCGCGCTACCACGATTTTGCCGGGCTGCGCGACGCCCGCGAGCGACTGGATGAAATCATCCTGGCCTTTGCCGGTGAGATTACTGCCGCCCATCTGGACCAGCGCCTGCTTTATCACAACCGTGCAGGCGAGACGTTCGATCGCCCGCTCGGTCCGTTGCTGCTGCATTTCTTCAATCACCAGACGCACCATCGAGGTCAGATCACCACCTTGCTGAGCCAGGCCGGGATCGATGTCGGCGACACCGACCTGAGCTGTCTGGTGGAGTGAATTCTTGCCGATCTCGACCGCTGTCAGAAAGCGAGGTTCAAGCCCACAGTGATCCATCGCGATGTAGTCCGCTCGTGGCTGGCACCCGCGATCAGATCGACGCTGTTTGCGCCTATATGCCATCGCACACCGCCCTGTGTCACCGAGCCTTGCCCGGCGGTGCGTGTATGTTCGGCCAATAGGCTCAGTTCCGGCGCTGGCGCGTATTCCAACCCCAAGCCGGCTGTTGCGCGACGGTGTACGCCGCGTGGCGCCTCCACGCCGAGATCCAGGTTCGCCGTCCACCGCCCGGCGCTGTCCAAGAGTCGGCTGAAGGCGGCATAGGCATTGCTGGCGGTGTACTTGCCGCCAACGACGCTGCTATTGAAATCCAGTGCGATGCTGGTGCCGTCGATACCGCCGTCGCGTACCCGCCATTTCAAGGCGGGGTTTTGCCCATTGCCATGCGCGATATTTTGGTGAGTCAGGCCCAGTGAGAATTCCAGGTTGCCTACGGCGCAGGCGGGAGTGGCGGTCAGCGATAACCGGCCATCGCGAAATACCTGCAGCCAGCTCTCCAGTTGGCAGCGGCCGGCAGGCGTGGTCGAAGCATCGTCCACCAAATAGCTGCCGCCGGCGGCATGAGCGGTGGAAAGGACAAGGCAGAGCAGGGCGGCGCCCAAGACGCCGTGGCGGAACATAAACATGATCGTGCGCTCTCGCGTCAGACGTGCGAGGCGCCCGACGCTGTGGAAGTCGATGGGGAGCGCGTTGAAGCGGTTCAACGCAGTCGCGAGCGGCGTACGCCCGGCGCTGCTGCGGACGGACGTCAGCCGATCGTTGGAAACGGGCTAGGGTCGTCGTCCATGGAAAGTCTCAGGCAAAAAGGCGTGCACAGTGTATGTGCGCACGCCCCAATGGCAAGGGGTCATCGCCGCTCAGCGGCGATAGCGGTTGATCGTTTCGCGCAAGGCTAGCGTGGCGGCGCGTGAAGCTTGCGCGAAGTCGTCGCCATCGCCGGCATAGAGAAGCGCGCGCGACGAGTTGAGCATCAAGCCGTTGCCATCGGCAGTACGACCATGACGCAGTACGGCTTCGACATCGCCGCCCTGCGCACCGATACCCGGCACCAGCAATGGCATGTCGCCGACCAGGGCGCGCACCTCGGCCAACTGCTCCGGCCAGGTCGCACCGGTCACCAAGGCGCAATTGCCGTGGCCGTTCCATTCGCGCGCCACCAGACGTGCGACATGCTGGTAGAGCGGCATGCCGCCGACATCCAGGTCTTGCAGGTCCGACGCACCAGGATTGGAGGTGTGACACAGCAGGATCACGCCTTTGTCGGCGCGGTCGAGAAAAGGTTGGATCGAATCGCGGCCCAGGTAGGGGTTGAGCGTGACCGCATCGGCCTTGTACCGCTCGAACGCCTCGGTGACGTAATGCTGCGCGGTGCTGCCGATATCGCCGCGCTTGGCGTCCAGGATCACTGGCACATGCGGAAACATCCGGTGCATATGCGCAATCAGCCGTTCCAGCGCATCCTCGGCGCGCAGCGCCGCAAAGTGCGCGATCTGCGGCTTGAACGCACAGACCAGGTCGCCGGTGGCATTGACGATGGCGCGGCAGAATTCGAACACCGCGTCAGGATGCTCGCGCAGATGTACGGGAAATCGCGCCGGCTCCGGATCGAAGCCGACGCACACCAGCGAATCATTGGCTGCCCATGCTTGTTTGAGCGATTGCATGAAGTGCATGGCGCCTCCGCGGATTAGGGGTTAGGAGTGAAGAGGAGGAGAGCGTGGCGAGGAGCGAGGGAAATCGGCGGTTGTTCCTCCTAACGCCTAACTCCTCACTCCTAACGCTTTTACGCCAACTTCTTGTACTTCACGCGCTTGGGCTTGGATCCTTCCTCGCCCAGGCGGCGCTTCTTGTCCGCTTCGTACTCGTTGTAGTTGCCGGGGAAGAATTCCACGTGCGAGTCGCCTTCGAACGCGATGATATGCGTGGCGATACGGTCGAGGAACCAGCGGTCATGCGAGATGACCATCGCGCAGCCAGGGAACTCCAGCAGCGCGTCTTCCAGCGCACGCAGGGTTTCCACGTCCAGGTCGTTCGACGGTTCGTCCAGCAGCAGTACGTTGCCGCCCTGCAACAGGGTTTTGGCCAGATGCAGGCGACCGCGCTCACCGCCCGAGAGGTTGCCGACGATCTTCTGCTGATCGGTACCCTTGAAGTTGAAGCGGCCGATATAGGCGCGCGACTGGATTTCGAAATTGCCGATGGTGAGGATGTCCAGGCCACCAGAAACTTCCTGCCACACGTTGTGCTTATCGTCGAGCATGCCGCGCGACTGGTCGACGTAGGCGAGCTTGACCGTATGGCCGAGTTTGACCTCGCCCGCATCGGGCTGTTCCTTGCCCATGATCATCTTCATCAGCGTCGACTTGCCGGCGCCGTTCGGACCGATCACGCCGACGATCGCACCCGGCGGGATCTTGAACGACAGGTCGTCGATCAGCAAACGATCGCCGAAGGACTTGGATACGCCCTTGAACTCGATCACTTCCTGGCCCAGGCGTTCGCCCGGCGGAATGAAGATCTCATTGGTTTCGTTGCGGCGCTGGTATTCGACCGCGTTGAGTTCCTCGAAGCGGTTCAGGCGTGCCTTGCCCTTGGACTGACGGCCCTTGGCCGCAGAGCGTACCCACTCCAGTTCCTTTTCGATCGCCTTCTGCCGCGACTTTTCTTGCTGGGCCTCCTGCTTGAGGCGGGCGTCCTTCTGTTCCAGCCATTCGGTGTAGTTGCCCTTCCACGGAATGCCGCGGCCGCGATCGAGCTCGAGGATCCACTCGGCGGCGTTGTCGAGGAAGTAGCGATCATGGGTCACGGCCACTACGGTGCCGGGGTAGTTCTGCAGGAACTGTTCCAGCCAGTCGACCGATTCGGCGTCCAGATGGTTGGTCGGTTCGTCCAGCAGCAGCATGTCCGGTTTGGACAGCAACAGGCGGCACAGCGCTACGCGGCGCTTTTCGCCACCCGACAGCGGACCGATCTTGGCATCCCACGGTGGCAGGCGCAGCGCGTCGGCGGCGACTTCGAGCTGGCGCTCCAGCGCATGCGCGTCATTGGCGGCCAGGATCGCTTCGAGGGATTCCTGCTCCTTGGCCAGCTTGTCGAAATCCGCGCCTTCCTCGGCGTAGGCGGCATAGACTTCTTCCAGGCGCTTCTGGGCGTCCAGGACGACCGATACGCCTTCTTCGACCGCTTCGCGGACGGTCTTTTCCGGGTCGAGCTGCGGCTCCTGCGCCAGGTAGCCGACCTTGATGCCCGGCTGCGGGCGCGCTTCGCCCTGATAATCGGTATCGACGCCGGCCATGATGCGCAGCACCGTGGACTTGCCCGCGCCATTGAGGCCCAGCAGGCCGATCTTGGCACCGGGGAAAAACGACAGCGAGATGTCCTTGATGATCTGGCGCTTCGGGGGGACGATCTTGCTGACCCCGTTCATGGTGTAGATGTACTGCATGCTTCGCTCCCTGGAGGGCGGTCTACCGGCCCGCTAAGACACGGTTCGGCAAGGAAAAAGGGGATTGACCGCCAATTATCGCCGATTGGGCGTCCAGCCGCCATGGCGATCGAGTGAAAACACGCCCTAAAGAGCGGTTGTTGCGCCTTGTCAGGTCGCTGGCCGTCGGCCTCCCTGATTGCCAGAACCCGGCGGCCGCATGCGCCGGATGCCCGCCAGGCTAGCTATCGAGCAAAGTCCTGCCGAATGCGCTAAGGCGATCGGTTGCAATGAAGCCTTTCTCGTTTGCTGCTGATAACTGTCAGCTATGTCACGGTGTCGTTGTCAGCGCTCGCTATCGAGCGAGGCCATGCCGTGTGCGTTGTAGCGATCGCCAGCGGCTGCATCGGCGGGTACGGCTTGCTCGATGACGGTAAGTTCGTCGTTACTCAGCGTTGCTTCGAGCGCGCCAAGGGCTTCGGCCAGGCGCGCTCGTGTGCGAGAGCCCACTAAGGGAACGATGTCTTCGCCGCGTGTAAGTACCCAGGCGATGACAAGCTGCGCCGTGCTGATGCCATAGGTGTTAGCTAGTTCACCCAACTTGTCGGCCAGACCGAGGTTGTGCGTGAGGTTATCGCCTTGAAAACGTGGGCTATGTGTACGGAAATCCTGTTTATCGGCGGTCCTGTCATTCGACCAATGTCCGCTGATCAGGCC
>NZ_DATCRY010000083.1:0-33502 GCF_036568765.1 Dyella sp.
CGACCCCGCCAATCAGAGCAAGCAACATCGTCTCCAGCATGATCGCCACTACGACTGGCAATCCTCGAAAACCGATTGCACGCAAGGTAGCAATCTCTCTTGCGCGCGCCGCGACCGCGGCGAACATGGTATTGAGCGCACCGAAAATGGCGCCGATGGCCATGATCGCACCGACGACAATGCCGATCGTCTTCAGGATTTTTGTCATCTGTTCGGATTGCTTGCTGAAATAGTCGATGGTGGTTTCCGCATCGACCTTCAGCCGCGGATCCGCTGCAAGCGCCGCCTTGAACGTATCGAACGCCTTCGGATCGGTAAGCTTGACGGTAATCGAGGCACGGCTGCCGCCGCGCCGATAGGTATCGGCTACGACGCCGGCATCGCCCCAGATTTCCGAATCGAGCGCGTCGCCAGAAGCAAAAACACCGACAACCGTCCAGACCTGATTACCCAGCTTGATCTCGTGTCCCGGCTCAAGGCCTGCAAATTGACGAGCGGCACCTTCGCCCACAATCAACTCGCGCATGCCTGGCTTGAAGTTGCGGCCCTGCACGATCTTCAGGTTCGGCCGCACTGACCAGGCTTGCTCGCCCACGCCACGCAGTTGCACGCTACCCTCTTCGTCTGCGCTCCCATATTTCAAGGGCAAGTTGGCCGCCACGACGATCTCCGGCGAAGCGATCGGCCGCCCCTGCGCGTCCTTGGCGATGCCGGCCACCTGCGGTATCACCACCACGCTATCGCGCTCCAGTACGGACATCACTTCACTGGCCGAGCCGCCGCGCATGACGATCGCGGTATCGGGCGTGCCGGTACTGCGCAAGGTCGCACCATAGCCTTCGGCCATCGCCAGAAGAGCGACGAGCACGCCCACGACACCGGCGATACCGATGATGACAACAGCGGATGACCCCAGGCGCTGTCGAAGTGTGCTGATACCGACAGCGGTCACCGAGGCGGCTTGTCGGCCTCGTCGTGTGAAGGCCATCCACAACGCAAAGACGACGGCTATCGCAAGCAAAACCGGCCATGGCAGTGCGATCCAGACAATCAGGCCCGCGATCAATGCAACGAACAAGCCCAAACTAATCAGAAAATTCATGGGTCGATCTCCTTTAGCGGCCAGCCAACGCGTCGACGATCTTGAGCCGCATGGCGCGCATTGCCGGAATCGCGCCAACCAGTAACCCGATAACGATCATCAGGAGCAAACCGCGCGCCCAAATACCACCGGCTACGCTCGCCATCGGAATCTGGGCCATTGCCTGTTGCATGAAACCCACGACAAAGGTAGCCAAGAGCAAGCCGATCACTCCGCCCAGCAAGAGCAACAGCACCGACTCGGCCAATACCATCATCAATACGGAGTGACTGGAGAAGCCGATGGTCTTCATCACTGCCAGCTCATTGGTACGCTCGCGCACTGCCTGCATCATGGTGTTGCCCGATAGCAGGATCAGGGTAAAGAACACCGCACCCATGATGGACCCGACGATCAAGCCGATGTCGGCCAGCTGTTTCATCCAGGAGGCGCTGGCAGCCTGCTCGGTCTGCGTACGCGTCTCATGATCGGAATTGGCCGAGATCGCATCGATCGCCTTGGCGACACGATCGGCCTGATTGACGTCGGCCACGCGGCTGACGTACCACCCGACCTGACCGTTGTTATAGGCCGTACCGTCATCGAAATACTTCCAGTGCATCAGGATCATCTGGTCGTACCAGCCCGCGCTCTTGTCCTTGGCGTGCATGACACCGGCGATATCGACCGTCCAGGTCTTGTTGCCATCGCGCTGAGGGAAGATGGTCGATTGCAGCGGAATCTTGTCGCCGACCTTCCAGCCGTATTTCTTGGCCAGTTGTTCGCCGATCAGTACGCCGGTGCGCGAATCCATGAATTTCTTGCGCGCATCGGCCTGGATTTCGACTTCCGGGAACAGATCGATGTAGTTATCGCTCACCGCAAAACTGAAAATCTGGTTGTGCGGGTCCTGATACGCTCCGCCGAACCAGTTGGCATAGGCGACCGCCTTGACACCAGGTACCTGCGCGATTTGCGCACCGAGCCCTTGTGGCAGCGGCTGGATGAACGACAACTTGGCACCGGTCTGCAAGCGCTGCGCACCGTTGGCGTTCTTGCCGACCTGATCGAAGCCGCTGCGCACCGAATCGAGCATGCCGAACAGCAAGAAGGCGGCGATGATCGATACCAGGGTCAGAAAGGTACGCGTCTTGCTTCGAAACAGCGCCGCCCAAATGAGATGGAGATATTTCATGGCGCCCCCTTAGGCCGTGGCCTGCTCGACCAGCGTACCCTTGTCCAGGTGCAGGGTATGGTTGGCGTACTCGGCAGCCTTCGGATCGTGTGTGACCATGACGATGGTCTTGCCGTGATCGCGATTGAGCTGACGCAGGAGACCGAGCACTTCTTCGGCCGATTGACGATCGAGATCGCCGGTGGGCTCATCGCAAACCAGCAGGGTCGGATCA
Source organism: Dyella sp. (assembly GCF_036568765.1). Lineage (GTDB taxonomy): Bacteria > Pseudomonadota > Gammaproteobacteria > Xanthomonadales > Rhodanobacteraceae > GSA-30. The sequence continues at coordinate 2,491 of NZ_DATCRY010000083.1, forward strand.
GACACGATCGCCCGGGCAATCGCGACGCGCTGCTGTTGACCGCCGGATAGTTCGCTCGGCTTATGCGAGCCGCGATCGCTCAGCCCGACCAGTTGCAGGGCGATCTCCGCATTCTTGCGTCGCTGCGATGCCGACAGCTTGGTCAACAGCAAGGGCAGTTCGACATTACGCTGCGCACTGAGCATCGGCATCAAGTTATAGAACTGAAACACGAAGCCGACGTTGGCTGCGCGCCAACGCGCCAGCGCACCGGCTCCCATATCGGCCAGGTGCTCGCCGCCCACAGCGATCTGGCCGCCGGTGGGCGAGTCCAGGCCGCCGATCATGTTGAGCAAGGTCGTCTTGCCCGAGCCGGAGGGGCCCATCAAAGCCAGAAAATCGCCCTGCTCGATATCGAGGTTGATGTGGTGGAGCACCTCCACCTTCTGCTTGCCTCGCTCATATATCTTGGATAGATCGCGGATCTGGATCAGCGTCGCCATGACTTTCGCTCCCGTGGGTCGTATTCAGTCCTGCGTCTTGGCGGCCACCGCCACACGCATGCCGTCATTGAGGTTGTCCGGCGGCGTTATCACCACCGTATCGCCCGCCTGCACCCGTTCGGGCACCAGGCGCATGTCCCCGTAGTTCTGCGCGGCAGGCGTAACCGCGCGCTGCTGCACTTTGTCGCCGGCCAGCACAAAAACGATGTCGTGGCCCTCGCGCTGCACAATGGCCTTGGCCGGCACCAGCACGCCCTTGGGCGCCATGGCCTGCGACGCGGATGCGGCCTGCTGCTCGAGGAAGGACACGCGTACTCCCATGTCGGGCACGATGCGGCCATCTTTGTTTTCCAGCGCCACGCGCACCTTCACCGTAGCCTTGCCACGATCGGCTGCCGGCACGATGGCAATGACATGTGCGGGAATGCGCCAGTCGGGATAAGCATCCAATATGGCCTCCGCCGGCATGTTCGGCTTGACCCGGCCGATATAGGCTTCGTTGACATCGACGTCGACCTCCAGCGAATCCATGTCGACGATCGTGCCCACACCGGTACGGGTGAAACCGCCACCGGCCGACAGTGGCGAAATGATCTCGCCGACCTGCGCGTCCTTGGTCGTGATGACTCCATTGAACGGTGCACGTACTACGGTGTAATCGAAGTTGACCTCGGCCACATTGACCTGCGCATCGGCTGCCTTGGCCTGGCGCTGCTGGGCGGCGAGCTGTGCTCGAATACTGTTTACCTGCGTGCGCGCCTGCTCGGCATCCTGGCGCGATACCAGGCCACGCGCCACCAGGGCCTCCAGGCGTTGCGCATCGCGTTCGTTCTGCACCGATTGCGCCTGCAATTGGGTGACCAACGCATGTGCCGCGGCCGCCTGTGCTTGCGTGGCGACCAAGCTTGCCTTGTACGCGCTATCGTCCAGGCGCGCCAGCACCTGCCCCTTTTGCACGCGATCGCCTTCTTCGATCAGCACCTCGGTCAGGGTGCCCGTTATCTGTGCCGATACCGTGGCCTGTCGACGCGCAGTGACATAGCCGGTGGCCTGAAGCACGGCTCCCGCATCCGGGTTGCTTGCAGGGGATACCGCCGTCGCCGTTTGCACCTCCACCGGCTTGTTTCCCAGGAAATACCAGGCGCCAGCACCAGCCAGCAGCACGATCAGCACTGCCCCAAGCACGGGCCACAGCCAGCCCGGCGGCCCCGCGCGATGTGTTTCGCGCTGGCTACGGTCGATCTTCAGCTCATTGAGCAGATCCTTGTGATTCACACTCTTTCCCCGTTGCATTGATGCCATTCGACTGATGACACGAAGCATGGCTAAGCGCGCGATAGGTGGACACTGCCGCCCATCAGCCGTCATCGATGACAGCTGTCATCCTGGCCTTCGCGCTGTGATTTCCGACTGACAGGCGCCCCATACGCCCACATATTTGCAGTGTTTTACCTGCTAGCTATTCAGGTATCAAAAGACATGACAGCTAATTTGCACACGATACCGTCTCAGGGGCAGCGACAGTCATGGGATTGGTGCGGTCGGATTCGATCGAAGTGGTTATAGGCAAACCGACAAATTCGTGTAGATGATCGGCGCCATCCACAAGGGAGGCTCGTCATGTCGCGTGTTCTGCTTGGAATCTCGCTGTGCATCCTGGCTGCATCCCTTGCGCTGGCGCAGCCCTCTCCCAAGGCAGCGTCCCCTTCACCGCAATGCAGCGATCCGGCACACCGGCAGTTCGATTTCTGGCTGGGCGATTGGGACACCTACCGTGTCGGCAGCACCGCATCGGTGGCACGAAACCAGGTCACGTCGATCCTCGGCGGTTGCGTACTGCACGAGGTTTACACACGCAGCGATGGGTATACCGGCGAGAGCTTCACCATCTATGACAGCGCACGCAAACGCTGGCACCAAAGTTGGGTCACCAATCAAGGCGAGCTGCTGGTCGCCGAAGGAAACAAGGAAGGCGACAAGATCGTGTTGACCGGCAGCACCTTGGACAAGGATGGCGAAACATTGCATCGCGTCACGTGGCTGCCTGTCGATGGCGGGGTGCGCGAGACAGCCGAACAATCGCATGACGGCGGCCAGCATTGGCAGCCGGAATTCGATATCGTGTTCCGCCCGTCAAAACGGGCGCAGCCAGATCCCGTCCGCCTATCCGGACCATAGCAGCTATGCATCGCCGTGAAGCCGAAAGCTGCTACCCTCGGCGACCATGAACTACGTCATCGCACCCAGCCCCACCGTCAGCCTGCCTATCGTCGGCAGCGAGCAACGCTTCCCTGTCCGCCGTGTGTTTTGCATCGGTCGCAACTACGCCGATCACGCCCGCGAAATGGGCGCCACGGTCGACAAGGAAACGCCGATTTTCTTCTGCAAGCCTGCCGACGCGCTGGTCAGCGACGGCGCTCCGCTCCCCTATCCTTCGGCCACGGCCGATCTACACCATGAAGTGGAAATGGTCGTGGCGCTGGGCAGCGGCGGCACGAGTATTCCGGTCGCCGAAGCAATGACGCGGATCTGGGGCTACGGCGTCGGCCTGGACCTGACCCGCCGCGATCTGCAGGCGATAGCCAAGGCCAAGAGCCACCCCTGGGACGTTGCCAAAGCCTTCGACCATTCCGCGCCGATGTCGGCACTGGTCCCAGCCAGCCAGGCAACCCTGAGCGATGCCACGCGGGTGAGCCTGAGCGTCAATGGTCAGGCGCGTCAGCAAGCCCTCTTGGGCGAAATGGTGCATAACGTGGCCGAAATCATCGCTGCGCTTTCGCGCCTGTTCGAGCTGAAGGCCGGCGACCTGATTTTTACCGGCACCCCCGCCGGCGTCGCCGCCTTGCAGCGCGGCGATACGTTTCATGCCGAGCTTGAAGGCATTGTCAGTCTGGATGGGCAGGTCGTCTGAGGCTCGCCGCAAAAAGGGCGAGTGCGCCGCGGTGCCCTGCTCGCCACCGCCATCCCCCTGAGTTAAAGTCGCCGACGTCGTCCGGCCAAACAAGAGGGATAGCTCATGGGCATGCTGCAAGAGTTCAAGACCTTCGCCATGCGCGGCAACGTCATCGACCTGGCAGTCGGTGTGGTGATCGGCGGCGCATTCGGCAAGATCGTCAGCTCGCTCGTCGACCAGATCATCATGCCGCCGATCGGATGGCTCACTGGCGGCATCGATTTTTCCCAGCTCAAATGGATCATCCGCCCCGCCGACAATAGCGATCCGGCGCACAAGGTGGCGGAAGTCGCCGTGCAGTACGGCGCCTTCATCAATACGTTGATCCAGTTCGTGATCATCGCCTTCGCGATCTTCCTGCTGGTCAAGGCGATCAATCGCCTCACCCATCGCCAGGAAGTGGCCGCACCGCCGGCCGCCGACGTCGTGCTCCTGGCCGAGATTCGCGACTTGCTCAAGGCACAGCAGCCAAAATAAGCCTGGCTGTGGAAATAGCGAGCGCAGCCCGGATCGCGCTCGCTACGTCGTAAGATGTTTGCAGCATTCGTGACTTCTGGCCTAAGCGATCACCGATGGCAGCGCGATAATCGGGGTTTCTCCCAAGGGGCTCCCTCGATGCGTTTTCTCCCGACCCTGCTTGCGGCCAGCCTGATGCTGGCGACCGGCGCTGCCAGCGCTGCCGATACGAGTACCGTGATTCCTGCTGCGGCCGTGCAGACGGCCACACAGCTGCGCGACAAGGCCATGGCGGACGACACGGGCTACAAGATCGTCGCTTCGTTGACCACCGAAGTAGGCCCGCGCATCGCCGGCGGTCCCGCTGACCAGCGCGGCCGGGATTGGGCCATCGCCAAGTTCAAGGAACTGGGCTTCGACAAGGTTTATACCGAGCCGGTGACCTATCCGTTGTGGGAGCGCCGCAGCGAGCACGGCGCGATTGTTGCGCCGTTTCCGCAACCGCTGATGCTGACGGCGCTGGGATATTCCGCGGGCACGCCCAAAGGCGGACTCACTGCCGAAGTCGTCAAATTCGATAGCCTCGACGCTCTCAAGAAGGCCAGTGCCGATGCGGTCAAGGGCAAGATCGTCTATATCGGCTTTCGCATGACGCGCCAAAAAGACGGCCATGATTACGGCATGGGCTCGGCGATTCGCACACAGGGCCCGGTGATCGCCTCCAAGCTGGGGGCTGCGGGCTATCTGCTCCGTTCGGCTGGCACCGATGAGCACAGCCGCACGCCTCATACCGGCGTCACCGGCTTCACCGATCCGAAACAGGCCATTCCCGCCGCGGCCCTGTCCAATCCGGATGCCGATCAGCTCGAACGTATCCTGGCCTATGGCAAGCCGGTCAGCGTGAAGCTGGACCTCGATGTCGGCTTCAACGGCAGCTATACCGGTGCCAACGTCATCGGCGAAATCACCGGCAAGAAGTATCCGGATCAGGTCGTGGCCATTGGCGGCCATCTGGACTCCTGGGACCCTGGCACCGGGGCGATCGACGACGGCGCCGGCGTGGCGATCGCCATGGCGGCCGGCAAGCTGATTCGCGACCTGCCCCAGCGCCCGGACCGTACCATCCGCGTGATTGCCTTTGCCAATGAAGAGATGGGTCTGTGGGGCGGCCGGGCATATGCCGATAAGCATGCGCCCGATACGGTCAAGCATCAGCTCGGTACGGAGTCGGACTTCGGCTCCGGTCGCGTCTGGCGCATGAGCGCCAGCGTCAAGCCGGGTGCGATCGGTGCCATCGAGCAGATGGCCAAGGTGCTGGCGCCGATCGGCGTAGCGTACGACGCCAAGCGCCCTGGCGGCGGCGGGTCCGACTTGTCGCAGATGCATGCCAAGGGCATGGCGGCGCTGTCGCTGACACAGGATGGCACGTACTACTTCGACTATCACCACAACGCCAACGATACCCTGGACAAGATCGACCCGCGCGATATGGCGCAGAATGTCGCGGTGTACGCCGCGTTCTCGTATATGGCCGCGCAGGCGCAGGGCGATTTCGGTTCGGCACCGGGCGCATTTTCAAAAGACGGGGCCGCAGAGTAAGCCTCGCTCCTGATGTGCTTAAGAAAAGGAAGGCGTAACGCCTTCCTTTTCTTTTTGAATCTTCCGCGATAGCGGTATCCGCTGTCCTATTACGGCGTCGCTGCCGCAGGAACGTTGTCGGAGAAAATGAACGCCGGATTCGGGCTGATCGAAAGGGTTTCCATCGTGCAATTGCCACCCAAAGGCTGACGCACTACCGATAGCGTGTTGGTGTTGTTGTTCCACTGTGCATTGACGGTAGCCGGGCCGCACCGCGAAAACGGCGGAACATCGAATGCGACGCCGTTAATGAACGCCGACCAGGGCGAGATAGCCTGAATCGACCAGGGCAGGCCTTTGACCTTGGCATTGCCACAGAGCAGCCCGCCGCTCACGCTCACCGAATTGATCACGGCTTGCGAGCCATCCGGAAGCACGACACCGCTCAAGGTGACGTTACAGGTCGGCGCAGCACCGCTTGCACGCATCACCATGGTTCCCGTAGCCGAGAATGGGGAGCCGGCCGGACCGATCTTCGTGGCATGCGCATGGATGCTGCCGATCATCAACAACGATGCCGCGAGGCGCAGAACATTTTTTCCGTTCATTAGTATCAATTCCCTTTGATTGATTGAATTCGACCCTGTGAGGGTGGCCGGGACCCGCCCTTTCGTGCGTCGCACCCGGCCATAACCTCACGACAAATGTTAGGTCGCGCCTACATGACATGCCTATGGATGAACCGGTCACACCACGTCGTCCAAATTCGCGCGCCCAAGCGGGCTCAGACGAGGGAAAATGTGATGAATATCCCATTTCATGAGGATGACGCTCAGGCTTATCCCTTTGCCTACCGATACATGGGCATGGTCACCACAAGTTTCAGCGCGTGGCCATCGACCTGATGCCACAGGGGGCTGACGGGTCACTGAGCGTCAAACTTCGACTTCGGGGACCTTTATGAAACGGCTTCTGGCAAAGCTTCGATCGCAACGACGGCAACGGCATTCGCGCACTCAATTGCAGAGTCAGATCGATGCGCTGCATAAAGCGCAAGCGATTATCGAATTTACGCTTGACGGCTATATTCTGGCCGCCAATGACAATTTCCTCGGCGCCCTGGGATATACGCGCGATGAAATCGTCGGCCAGCACCATCGCATGTTCATGGAGCCCGCGCAGCGCGAGAGCGAGGAATACAAGGCATTCTGGCGCCGGCTCGGCGAAGGCGAATCGTTCAGCGGGATTTACAAGCGCATCGCCAAAGGCGGGCGAGAGGTATGGATACAGGGTAGCTATAGCGCGATATTCGACGCATTCGGGCGCCCCTGCAAGGTCATCAAGCATGCGGTCGATGTCACCGGCGAGCGCCTGAACGCGGCAGACATGGAGGGGCGTCTGGCGGCGATCGATCGCGCGCAGGCGGTCATCAGCTTTGACCTGGACGGCGTCATTCTCGATGCCAATGACAACTTCCTCGCAGTACTGGGTTATCGCCGGGATGAAGTGGTCGGCCGCCACCACCGCTTATTTGTCGACCCCGAAGAACGCGAGGGCGAAGCGTATCGACAGTTCTGGCACCGTTTGCGCCTGGGCGAGTTTCATGCCGGGCTGTTTCGTCGGGTACGCCGCGACGGTCACGAAGTGTGGATTCAGGCCAGCTATAACCCGATCTTCGACATGGAGGGTCGTCCCTTCAAGGTGGTCAAGTACGCCACCGATGTCACCGAGCAAACGCTTGCCGTGCAGGCGCTGCAAAGCGCGCTCAGCTCGCTGTCGGACACAGTGCCGGCGATCGCCGGGCAGGCGCACAATGCCAACCGCCTTGCGCACGAGGCCAGCAGCAGCGCGAGCACGGGTGGCTCGATGGTCGACCAGTTGGTCGAGACCATCGACCACATCAACCAGCGCGCGCAGAGCATGACTGAAATCATCAGCGTGATGGATTCGATTGCCTTTCAGACCAATATCCTGGCGATCAATGCAGCCGTGGAAGCCGCGCACGCCGGCGAACAAGGCAAGGGCTTCGGCGTGGTCGCGCAAGAAGTACGGGGACTGGCGCTGCGCAGCGCACAGTCAGCCAAGGAGATTCGCGAGCTGGTGCAGAATGCCGTCGATGCCTTGAGCGAGGGTAGCCAACGCGCCCGTGTAGCGGGCGAAGCCATGCATGCGATCGTCGCCTCGGCTGCCGAAGTGAACCAGCGTGTGGCGCAGATTGCCGATGCGGCCCACTCGCAAGCGAGCGGGATTGCGCAGGTGACGCAGGCGATCGATCAATTGCGGGTGGCAGGGGCAGGGTAAGCCCGAATCCCCCTCCCCGTTGCAAAATGGGAGAGGGTTGAGCCACCGCATAGGTGGCTCAACCCTCGTCCCTTTTTCACAGTTGACGAGCAAGCCTAGTGAGAATGCGCCTCTTCCACGCCGCCACGCTTCTTCTTCGACAAACGCGTCTGCAACTTATCCAGATAAAGGTAGATCACGGGCGTCAGGTACAACGTCAGGATCTGCGATACCAATAGACCGCCGACCACCGCCAGGCCCAGCGGCCGACGCGTTTCTGCGCCTGCACCCAGGCCAAGCGCGATGGGCAAGGTTCCGGCGAAAGCAGCCATCGTCGTCATCATGATCGGACGGAAACGCACTCGACATGCTTCGAAGATCGCATCGGCCGGACTGACCGTCCCATCTCGCTGACGTTCCAGTGCGAAGTCGATCATCATGATCGCGTTCTTCTTGACGATACCGATCAGCATCACGATACCGACGAACGCAAACAGATCCAGCGAGGCGTGGAAGATCACCAGCGTCAACAGCGCGCCCACCGCCGCGGCGGGCAAGCCGGAAAGAATCGTCAACGGGTGGATGAAGCTCTCATACAAAATGCCCAGCACCAGGTAGATCACGAACACCGCCAGCAACAGCAGCAAGCCCATGCCCTGCATCGAATCCTGGAAGGCCTGGGCGGTGCCCTGCACGCTGCCGGTAATGGTTGCCGGCAGACCCATCTTGTCCATCGCGCGATCGATCTCGCCTACCGCGTCGCTCAGGCTGACGCCGGGCGCGAGGTTGAACGATACCGTCACGGCCGGTAGCTGCCCCTGATGGTTGACGGTCAACACCTGCGGCTTGCGCTCGAAGCTCGCCACCGTGTTCAGAGGTATCAGCTTGCCCGTGTTGGACGTGACGTAGAGCTTGGACAACACATCCGGATTGTTCTGCATCGGGCGATCCACTTGCAGGATCACCCAGTACTGCGTTGCGGTGCCGTAGATTGTCGAGATCTGGTTCTCGCCGAAAGCCGACCCCATCGCCGCCTGCACTTGCGCCATCGTCAGGCCCAGCGGCGCCAACCGGTCGCGATTGACGCGTACGAAGATCGACGGGCTGTTGAGATCGAGATCGTTAGTGACGTCCTGGAACCCTTGCAGTTGCGCAAACGCCGACGTGACCTTGCCTGCCCAAGCGTACAGCTCGTCCAGGTCGCCCGATTGCAGTGTGTACTGGTATTGCGCCTTGGACTGGCGGCCGCCGACCTGGATCGCCGGCGGGTTCTGCAGATAAGCACGAATGCCCACTACCTTGGCGAACTTGTGCCGCAGTTCCTGGATGATCTCATCCGGATTCTGGCTGCGTTCGCTGGCCGGCTTGAGCTTGAGCAGCATCGAGCCGTTGTTGATGGTCGCACGCGAACCGCCCGCGCCCACTGTGGACATGTAAGCCTCGATGTTCGGATCCTTGCCGACGATGTCCGCCAGCACTTGCTGACGCGCCACCATGGCATCGAAGGAGACGTCTTCCGGACCTTCGGTATTGATGCGCAACTGACCGGTGTCGCCGGCAGGGATGAAGTCCTTTGGCGTGATATAGAACAGCAGGCCGGTCACCGCCAGGCTGACTACGAAGCCGAACACCACCAGGCGCGGCCGACCCATGCACCAGCGCAGCGAACTGGTGTAACCGTTCGTGACCGCGCTGAAACCGCGGTCGAAGCCGGCGATCAGCCAGTTCTTCTTGGTGTGGTCGTGCGCATGGATAAAGCGACTGCACAACATCGGCGTCAGCGTGATGGCAATGAAGCCGGACAGCAGGATTGCCACGCTGATGGTGACGGCGAACTCATGGAACAGGCGACCGATAATGCCGCCCATGAACATCACCGGGATGAAAACAGCAACCAGTGACAAGGTCATCGAGAAGATAGTGAAGCCGATTTCGGTCGCACCCTTGACCGCCGCTTCATACGGCTTTTCACCTGCCTCCATGTGTCGGACGACGTTCTCCAGCATCACGATGGCGTCATCCACCACGAAACCTACCGCCAACGTCAGTGCGAGCAGCGAAAGGTTGTCCAGGCTGTAGCCCAGCGCAAACATGATGCCGAACGTGCCTACCACCGAGATCGGCAGGGCCAGCGCCGGCACCAGCGTCGCCGACAGATTGCCCAGGAACAGATAGATCACCAGCACCACCAGCACGCCGGCCAGCAACAAGGTGAACTGCACATCGTCGACCGATGCGCGAATGGAGTCGGAGCGATCGTACAACGTGGTCAGCTTGACCGAAGGCGGCAAGCCGGCGGTAAACCCAGGCAGCAGGTCCTTGATGCGATCGACGGTCTCGACGGTGTTGGCACCGGGCTGACGCTGGATCGCCAACAGCACGCTGCGTTCGCCGTTGAACCAACTGGCGGTCTGGTCGCTCTGCACGCTATCGTAGGCGCGGCCCACGTCGCCCAGGCGCACCGGCGCGCCGTTGCGATAAGTCACCACGACATCGTTGTACGCCGCCGCACGCATCAACTGGCCGTCATTGCGAATCGGCAGCTGCTGGCGTCGACCGTATAACGAACCGGTCGCCTGGTTCTGGTTGGCGTCGGCTACCGCGCTCTGCACTTGATCGATGCCGATACCGGCCGAAGCAAGGCGATCGGGATTGACGTCGATGCGCACGGCGTATTTCTGCGAACCGTAGACGCTGACCTGGGCCACGCCGTCGACCATCGACAGACGCTGCGCGAGCTGCGTCTCGGCGTACTCGTCTACCTGCGACAAGGGCAGCGTGGACGAGGTCATCGCCAGATAAAGAATCGGCGCATCGGCCGGATTGACCTTGCGAAAAGTCGGCGGCGTAGGCATGTCGGTGGGCAGCTGGCGCTGCGCCGCCGAGATGGCCGATTGCACGTCCTGCGCCGCACCGTCGATGCTGCGATCCAATTCGAACGTCAAGGTGATCGAGGTCGTGCCCAGCGCGCTGGTCGAATTCATCGAGCTGATGCCCGCGATGGTCGACAACTGCGATTCCAGCGGCGTCGCGACCGCGGAGGCCATGGTCTCCGGAGAAGCGCCCGGCAAGCTGGCCGAGATGCTGATGGTCGGAAAGTCGACGTTGGGCAGCTCGTTCACCGGCAGACGCGGATAAGCAGCCACGCCGAACACGACCAGTGCCGCCATCAGCAGCGTGGTCATGACCGGCCGGCGAATACACAGTTCGGGCAGGTTCATCGCTTCAACCGCCCTTGGCGACCTGGACGGCGGTGCCATCGACCAGCAACATCTGGCCGTCGATGACCACGGTTTCGCCAGCCGCCAGCCCCTTGTCGATCACCGCATGCTGACCGCTGACGGTACCGGGGGTGACATAGCGTTGCTGCACTTTGTTGTTCGCGCCGACGACGAAGACAAAGCTGCCGTTGGACGAACTTTGCAGCGCCTCCACCGGCACGCTGACTACATTGGTCAGGCGCGTGGTCGGTAGATTCACCTCGACGAACTGGCCTGGCGTGAGGGTCAGGTCGTGGTTCTCGAAGCGGCCTTTCAGCACGATCGTGCCCGTGGTGGTGTCTACGGCGTTGTCGATGAAATCCATCTTGCCTTGCAAGGCCGGGCTCTTGTCGCCGGGAATGCGCGCTGCTACCGGGACATCGCCGCGCGCCATGCCGGCACGTACGGAAGCCAGCGCATCCTCGGGCACATTGAAGGCTACGCGCACCGGCTCGATCTGGTTGAGCACCACGATATTGGTACTGTTGGCCGTCAACTGCGCGCCTGGCCAGACCAGAGGCGAGCCGGCGACAGCGTCGAAGGGCGCCACGATACGCGTGTAGTCGAGTTGGGTCTGCGCCAGTTCGGCGGCAGCCTGGTCGCTTTGCAAGGTGGCCTTGGCCACTTCGAGGTTAGCCTTGAAGGTATCGAAGTCCGAGCGCGAAACGAAGTTTTTCGCCAGCAGTTCGGTATAGCGGTTCAAATCGGCCTGCGCTTTGACCAACTGAGCCTGGTCACGTGCCACCATGCCGCGCGCCTGATCGAGCTGCGCCTTCAGCAGGCTGGGGTCGATTTGCACCAGCAGGTCGCCCTTGCGCACGTGCGCGCCCGGAGCGAACGCCAGCGATTGCAGCTGCCCGGACACGCGCGGCTGCAATGTGACGTTGGACCAGGCCTCCACCCGCCCCACCACCTTGATCGACAGATCCAGATCGCCCTGGACCGCGCGGGCGACCTTCACCGGCACCGCCTGCTGCGCGCCCGCCGCACTGCCATGGCCGCCGCCTTTGGCCGCGCCCTTGTCGCTATGGATAAAACGGTAACCCAGCGCGCAAGCGACGACGATCGCCAGGATCAGTGCAAATTTTTTCCAGGGCATTGAAAAACTCGGTTGCTACCGACCCGATCGGGCCGTTTCAGGTCGCAAAGAATGCAGCGAATAAATGACAACGCATGACTTCACTCTACGTGTACACGTAAGTCGCGGAAAAATCTCATTATCGCGGCGAAAAACGGTCCGGAAACGGGACTAATGGCACTGGTTCTTCGTAGTTGTATACGACAGCTGGGTGCAAGATTGGGCAAACGTAGGACCAGGAGCCTTGTGCAAGGTTCAGCCTGCCTGCCTCGCCGGACGTGGAGCAAGTGAAGCGAAGTGAGGAGTCAGAGAAGCCAGCACAGTTACGCCGGCTCTTACTCGCTCCTTACTTCCTTCACGCTCACTTCTTGAGCCAGCAAGGGAGCGGGAAAACTCAGTCTTCCTGCGCGTTCACGGCCTGCTGGTCCAGCGCCTGCAGGTTGTCCTTGATACGGTTGAGCACCGCCAGGCACTGCTCGAGCTCGGTCCGCTCGATGCCTTGGGTGGCGTCTCGGCGCAGGCCTCGTGCGATATCCTCCATATCGGCGATCACGCCGCGTGCCTGCTCCGTGGTATGGAGCCGCCATGCGCGCCGATCCTTGGGATCGGGCCGTCGCTCGACGAAGCCGGCACTTTGCAGACGATCGATCACCCGTCCCACCGCAATGGGCTCCATTTCCAGATATTCGGCAAGCTCGGTCTGACGCAGCCCTTCGCGGTGATACAGCATCTTGGTCGCTCGCCATTGCGCCCGAGTCAGCCCGAATTTCACGGCACGGCGATCAAAGTGCTTGCGAAATAGCAAAGTCACGTCGTTAAGCAAATAGCCGAAGGAAATATCTTCCGTTTTCTCCATGCGTGATATCCACATTGATCTAGAGGGTCGCAGCCCAAGCATAGGCTGCCGACCGGGAGGATGCCTACCTGTGTTCATGGACATCGTTATTGCCGACATTACTCAACTCGAGCGCGATGCCATCGTCAACGCGGCCAATCCCAGCCTGCTTGGCGGAGGCGGCGTTGACGGCGCGATCCATCGCGCCGCAGGCCCCGAGCTGCTCGAAGCCTGCCGGCGCATTCCCGAAGTCGCCCCGCGCGTGCGCTGCCCGACGGGCGAAGCACGCATCACGCCCGGCTTCGCCCTGTCTGCGCGCTATGTCATCCATACGGTCGGCCCGGTGTGGCAAGGCGGCGACCAGGGCGAGGCCGAAGCGCTGGCACATTGCTACAAGCGCAGCATCGCGTTAGCCCATGAGTATGGGCTGGCGTCGGTAGCTTTCCCGGCGATCAGTTGCGGCGTCTACGGCTATCCCGCCGAGCAGGCTGCGCGGGTCGCGCTGACCGCTGTGCACGAAGCGGGCGTAGCCGGACCGCCGCTCGATATCACCCTGTGCTGTCTCGACACCCGCATGGCCACCATCTGGCGTTCCGCGCAGGCGGAGACCCATCAATCCTGAGTCGGTTGCTTGCGGCCGCCATGAACATCGAAAGGATAGAGCTCGGGCAGGTCGTCGCCTTCTGGAAGCGACGCGTGCGATCGGCTCCATGTGAAGCCTTTGGCGAACCGCTCGGCCAACAGGGCACCATTATCCCCGTCCTGCGCCGCGGCGTAGCGACGCCGTTCCAGCGCGACGACAGCCTCGCGCTGATCCGGATGAGCGAGCGCCGCCGCCAGCTCGCCGAGATGGCGCAGTTGCGGTCGCTCGGTCCGCGCCCAGGCCAGCAACGCATGCGCCTGAGCAGCGGCATCTCCACCACGGGCTGCGAGCAGAAAGGCAGCACGCAAGCGGTGGGTACTCTGGACACGTGAAACCATGGGCGCAGCAACGGGGCGGAAAGCCTGCCGACGGCGATACCACCACACGGCGATGCTAGCCACCCAGAGGCCGAGGCTTGCCAACGCAACCCAGCGCCAAGGCGTAACCTGAGTCGAAGCAGTAGTCACTGTCGCGGGCGCGGAAGGCGCCGCCGTCGTAGCAGCGGGTGCGATCGCCGATTGCCCGGGTGCGGGGAGCACATGGAACTGGCGCTCCGGAAGACGCGCCACCTCGGGCTGGCCCGTGGCGACATTCCACCAGTGCACAGTGATTTCCGGGATGGTCAGGGTGCCTGGCCGAGTGGGCACGATAGCGAAGCCCTGTTGCCGCCTCGCGACCAGCGCATTGCCGTCTGCGCGCGTACCGTTGAGCGGCTTGTCCGGATATACGTTGGCCCCATCGATCGGCGGCAGGCTGAGCGCCGGCAGCGATTCATAGGATGTCCCCGTGGCCTGCAGCAGCATGGTCAAGGTCACCGCCTGGCCTACATGCAGGTCGCCGCCGGGCAAATCGTCCTCGGTCAGTTTGAGGTCGCGCACCGGCAGCCAGGTCTGCTTGTCGACTCCGGCGGGAATATCCAGCGCGTCGAAAGATACCGCAGGCGTGGCTGCATTCACCGGCTTGGCATTCGGAAAGAACGTGCCTGGATCGTTCAGATCTACCACTTCCCCCTGAAAGGCCACCGGCGGAATCGTCAGATGGCCCGCATGCAGCGGCAGCACGGCATAGTGGCGCTCGACCACGTGATAACGCCGACCGCCCTGCTCGACTTCGTAATTGAGATCGTTACCCAGCCGCTGGATGCTCATACCATCGGCTTTGGGATCGTCCAGCGAACCGGCGCTGAGCGTATTGGCGTAGTAAAGCTTGAGCACATACTGCAGCTGCTGGCCGACATAGCCTCTGGCAGGTTCGATCGAGGCTTCCAGGTAAGCGTCCCTGCCTTTGACAGCGGCCTGCACTGGATCGGGCGGATCCACATCCAGCCGAACCGGCGACGTCTGCTGGCCGGCAATGCTGAGCGGAGGGATCGTCAGCGCACCCACATGCTTCGGTTGCAGCACGATGCCGATGGTCAACTCGACCGCTGGATTACCGTTGACGATCGCCACGCTGGTGTCGCTCGAGGATGCGAGCACATCGAAGTCGCGCGACAACGGCTTGAGATCGATCGGCTGGGGCACGGTCACCCAGCGCACGCGCACGTTGAGCGTAACGACTTCGCCCAACTGCACACGGTCGCGATCGAGACTGGCCTGCGCCTCCACGGCCCACGCCGGCATCGAGGCAAACAGCATAAACAGCGCAAACAGGAACAAGCGCCATGGTTTCATCACGGCCGGTCGTCTCCGGTGGATGCGCCGTGGCGCTCACGGTATTCGAGTTCGAACTTGCGTCGCAGCAAGGCGCCCGGATCGTCCGGCACGCGCTGCATCGCGCGGCGCAGGTTGTCCGGCAGCTTGGCTTGCGGATCGTCGGCGGCTACCGCGCCCAGCTCATGGCTTGGCGGCGTACCGGGCTTGCCCTGGCCGCCTTGCAGGCTCTTGTCCATCTGCGCCTTGAGAGCCTCACGTGCCTGTTGCTGGCGTACTTGCTCGGCTGCTTTTTCTTCGGCGGTTTCAGGCTTGGCCTCGCCTTCGGCGGCATGGTCCATGGCCGGCCGGTCCTCCGGCTGCTTACCGGAGGTGCCGCCGTGCTCGGCGGCCTGACCCTGATCGGGTCGTGCCTGGCCTTGCTGCTGGCCCTGGCCGGCGTCCGAGGAAGCCGACTTGTCTTGCTGCTGCGAACCGGGCTGGCCTTGTTGCTTGCCGTTGTCATTAGGCTTGGTCTTGGCCGGATGATCCTTGTTCTGCTGCGCAGCTTGCTGCTGTTCCTGCTTACGCAGCCATGCGTCCACCGCATCGCGGTTGGCCTTGGCATCGGCCGATGTCGGATCGAGCTTGAGCGCGCGATCGTAGGCATCGAGCGCTTCGCGGTACTTGCCCTCGCGCGCCAATGCATTGCCTACGTTGTATTGCGCATCCGCGCCCGGAGCGCTTTTCCAGGCCGTTGCGGCATCGCTGTACTTCCCTGCGCGATAGGCCGCCGTGCCGCGCCAGGCCGGATCGTTCGCCAATTGCATCGCCTGCGCCGCCTGACCTTTACTCAATGCTTGCGCCGCTTGCTGATCGGCGCGTCGCCACAGGTCATCCCAGGTGCTGGCGTGAGCCTTGCCCGGCAGCCATGGCAGGCACAGCAGCGGCACGACCATCACCCAGCCACGCCGGAACAATGCCGCGGCAATCGGTAACAGGAGCCACAGCAACCAGGGGCCACGATCCTGCCAATCGTCGCCGCTTATACCTTGCGCCAGCAGCGGTGTACCGCTCTTGAGCTCGGTACTCAAAGCACGAATATCGGCGTCGCCTTCGGTCATTGCCTCGTATCGGCCGCCGCCAGCCGCTGCCAACGCACCGAGTTGCGCGTCATCGCGCTTCGCCAGATCCATATCGCCCTGCGGGTCGCGCACGAAACCCCCATCCGCCTGTGCCATCGCACCGCCCTGGAGGGTGCCGACGCCCAACACGGACACCATCACTCCCGCAGCACGGGCACGACCGGCCGCTGCGAGCGCGGCACTGTCGGCCTGGTCGGTGATCAGTACCAGCGAACCCCCACCCGTTTTCGCCTTGGCGATCATGTCCATGCCACGCTCGATAGCCTGCGACGCGTCATTGCCATCGACCGGCATGATGTCGGGCGCCAGCGCGGCCAAAAGGTCGCGCAGGCTACGCGCATCGGTGGTCAGCGGGGCGACCGTGAAAGCCTCGCCCGCATAGGCAATCAAGCCGTTCAAGCCGCGGCTGTTGGCATCGAAGAGGTCCTGTGCCTTGTAGCGTGCGCGCTCCAGCCGGCTTGGCGCGATGTCGCGCACCGTCATGTGTTGCGAGAGCGAAATGGCCACCACTTGCGCGGCACGATCGGCAAACAACGGTTCGTTCACCCGGCTCCACGTCGGACCGGCTAGCGCCAGCATGCTTACCGCCCAGGCGGTAGCGGCCAATCCCACCGGCCATGCACGATGACCGGCCTGCCCTCGCAACAGGTGCGACAGCAATTCGGGATCGACCAGACGCGACAAGGCCTGGCGGCCAGGATCGCGCCGCGCGAAGGGCACCGTCAGCGGCAACGCCAGCAGGCCGAGCAGCCAAAGCGGCTGAAGGAAATGGAACTGGTGCAAAGCCTCGATCATGCCGGCTGCATCCGCGAGCGCGGCACGCACGCAAGCGCGGCCAACAGCAGGGCAGCCAGCAAGGGCCATCGAAACCACTCATGGCGTGGCCGCAACGTGGGGCCCTGTTGCGGCATCGGCTCCAGCGCATCGATGGTGCGATATGCATCGGCCAGTTCGCGTGTATCGGTCGCGCGGAAATAACGTCCGCCGGAATCCTCGGCAATCGAGCGCAGCATACCCTCATCGAGATCGGCTGATGGATTGACCACGCGCGAACCGAAGAAGTCCGGCACCGTCATGCGTGTGGCCCCGATACCGATGGTGTAGATCCGTACGCCGACGGCCTTGGCGGCCTCGGCCGCATCGGCTGGCGAGATAGCGCCTGCATTGTTGACGCCATCGGTAAGCAACACCAGCACGCGCGCTTGCTGCGGTAATGCAGCCAATCGCTTGGTCGCCACGGCGATCGCATCGCCGATCGCCGTTTCGGTACCGGCGAGGCCGACGCGCGCACCATCGAGTTGTGCGCGTACGGCGTCAAGATCGTAGGTCAGCGGCGTAACCAGGAAAGCATTACTGCCGAACATCACCAAGCCCAGCTCGTCGCCGCTGCGCCGCGCGATGAAATCGCCAGCGATCGCGACCACCGCACCGAAACGACTCACCGGACGTTGCGCCAGGCGCATATCGTCAGTGCGCATACTCAAGGACAGATCCACCGCCAGCATCATCGCTCGCCCGCTGTGCTGCTGCGCCTGCGGTGGACCGACCCATTGCGGGCGCATCGCTGCAACGACCAGGCACAACCAGGCCAGCACGAACAACCACGCGCGACCGCGGTGCGGCGCGTGCATCCGTGGCGCCGACCACTGCAGGCCCGGATACGGCAGGCGCATGGCCTGACCGATCGCAGCCGGTTGCAGACTACGACGCAACAACCACGGCAAGGGCAGCAGCAGCGCCATCCACGGCCATGCAAACTCAGGCATGAGCCACCTCCGCCGCGCGTGCGATCGGTCGCTGACGCAAGGCGCGCGTGAGCCACCGGCGCATGGCCGCGCTCACCGCCACCTGGTCGAGGTCGGCGGCTGGCCGATACATCGCGGTATCCAGATCCATCAGGCGATCGAGCGTCGCCGCATCGACTTCCACACGTGCCAATGCAGCACGCCATGCATCGCCACTGGCCTGCATGGCCTGAGCGTCATACAGGCGCACGATTCGCCGCAGCAGGCGATGCATGCCAGCGGCAAAGGCGCCCGGCTCACCTGCGTGACGCGCGGCGATCGCATCGATTTCAGCCAGCAGACGCCGGTGACGCAAGCGGCGATGGTATTGGCGTCGCCACCACCGCGCGGCGAGCACCGCTAGCGCGACGGCCAGGATGGCCAACAGCCACCAGCCCGGCGCAGGCGGCCACCAAGACGGCGCGGGTGGCACATGGATATCGCGCAGTGTGGGGCCGGCTGGCGCCTGTTGCATCCTCATCCGCGCGCTCCACGTCCCGGGCCCAGCAACGCGGCGACGGCATCCAGCGGGTCGACTACCGTATCGATCGCGCGGCAGCGCAGCCCGAGCGCACGGGCCAAGCCGGCCAGACGCTCCTGCCCTTGTACCAGCTTGGCCTTGAAATCCCGACGCTGGCGCTCGCTTTCAAGCACCGCCTCGATGCGCCGGCCCTCGTATTCCAGCGGATAGCGTCCCGACGGTGCGAGCGCCGATTCCAAGGCGTCAGCCACGATCAGTACCGTAACTTCCGCATGCCGCGAGATATCGAGGAGGCGAGCGCGCAACGCCGCGTCGCCGTGCCAGCCATCGCTGACGATCAGTACCCGGCTGGCACCATGCACCAGGCGTCGAGCGCGCCGCAGCGCATCGCTCAGCGCTTCGGTTCGATCCGAGACAGCGGCCCTCGCATCCCAGTCGGCCAGAGCGCCGCACAGTGCCAGCGCGCCGCGCGGACCGCCCTGGGGGCGCAACAGACGATCTTCGCCGCCGAAGCCCATCGCACCGACCCGGTCGCCACCGCGTGTCCCGTACCAGGCGGCCAAGGCGGCCGCACGTGCCGCCTGCACCGACTTGAAGCGCACGCGTGTACCGAAGTGCATGCTGGGATTGTGATCGACCACGATCAGCAGGCGGCCTTCGCGCTCCTCCTGAAACAGCTTGGTGTGCAATTTGCCGCTGCGTGCCGTCAGTCGCCAATCGAGGCGCCGCACGTCATCGCCAGGTTGATAAATGCGTGATTCGGCGTAATCCATGCCCCGTCCGTGCAACCGGCTGGATTGCTGCCCCGAGCGTGCCGCGCGGCTCTCCTGGACAGGTACGGCCAACTTCGCCACGCGCGCGCGCAGCGCGATCAGTTCGGCCAGCGACACGCTGCTGCGTCCGTCCCCGTCGGTGCGTTGCGGCAATACGGCGTTCACGGCAACGGCACGAGATCCAGCAAGCGCGCGACGACCTGATCGCTACGCACGCCCTCGGCTTCGGCTTCGTAGCTCAACAACACGCGGTGGCGCAGCACTTCGTGAGCGATGGCGTGCACGTCTTCGGGCAAAACGTAGTCACGCCCAGCCAACCAGGCGCGTGCACGCGAACAACGGTCCAGCGCGATGGTGGCGCGCGGGCTGCCGCCCCAGGCAATCCAGCGCTTCAGTTCGGGACCGTAGCTGCCCGGATTGCGCGAGGCCAGCACCAGCTGGGCAAGGTATTCCTCCAGCGGCGGCGCCATGTGCACAGCCAATACCGCATCGCGTGCGGCGAAGACATCCGATGGGCTGAGCCCAGGCCGGCGATCAGGCTGCGGATGCAGACTGCGTCTGGCCTGCTCGCGCGCCAGGCGCAAGATCGACAACTCCGAAGCCGCATCGGGATAGCCGATGGTTACATGCATCACGAAACGATCGAGCTGCGCCTCGGGTAACGCGAAGGTACCTTCCTGCTCGATCGGGTTCTGCGTGGCCATCACCATGAAGAGCTCCGGCAGGCGCCAGGTACTGCGCCCGACCGTGATCTGGCGCTCGGCCATGGCTTCCAGCAGAGCCGACTGCACTTTCGCTGGCGCACGATTGATTTCGTCAGCAAGCACGATGTTATGGAACAGCGGACCGCGCTCGAATTCGAAGCTGCCCGTCTGAGGGCGAAATACATCGGTACCGGTCAAGTCCGCGGGCAGCAGGTCCGGCGTGAACTGCACACGATGAAAATCCGCGTCGATACAGCCGGCCAATGCCTTGACCGCGGTGGTCTTGGCCAGGCCAGGCGCGCCTTCGACCAGCAAGTGGCCATCGGCCAACAAGGCAATCAGCAGGCACTCGATCAGATGGGGCTGCCCGATGATGCCGCGCTGCAATTCGTCCCGCAATTGGGCGAAAGCGCGTTGCAAGTGCGAGGCGGGGCGAACTTCAGGCATGTCCATCCATACATTCCGATACGTGTTGTACGGCCATTCTGACCGCACCCTTACCCGGAAGTTTAGCGCCCCGTGCCATCGGTCATGTTCAGAGAATGATGTGGCGGTTTGGTGTTTTGAGCGATTTGAGGGCAAGAGCCCCCCTCACCCCGACCCTCTCCCCGGCAAAGCCAGGGGAGAGGGAGCACGCCGCGCAAGTGCGAAGTACTGAAGCTCGCCTCAGTCAAGCTCCCTCCCCTGGCTTCGCCAGGGAGAAGGTTGGGGTGAGGGAGCTCTTCCTACGAAGACGCACCCACAAAAAACAAAGGCGACCCGTTGGTCGCCTTTGCATGCGCTGCTATCGCGTGCGCTTACTGCAAGCTATCGCTGAGAATGCGCGGCGTCACGAAGATCAACAGCTCGGCCTTATCGTTCTGGCGCGTCGTGCTGCGGAACAGGATGCCGATACCCGGGATATCGCCCAGGCCAGGCACCTTGGTGACGGTGTTCTGCTTGGTGATTTCATAAATACCGCCCAGCACCACAGTCTGACCATTATCGACCAGCACCGAGGTATTGATCTCGCGCGTGTCGATCTGCGGTACCTGGCCGCTGCCCGGCACTTGGATGAACTGGTTCAACGCATCCTTCTTCACATTGATCGCGAGATACACGCGGTTGTCGGCAGTGATCGTCGGCGTCACCTTCAACTCGAGCACCGCATCCTTGAACTGCACCGTGGCGGTACCGCTGCCTGCGGCGCCGGTAGCGCTGTTCTGATAGGTCACATAGCCGATCTCGGTACCCTGGCGGATCACGGCTTCCTGCTGGTTGGCGGTAATCACACGCGGGCTGGATACCACCTCGCCACGACCTTCCAGCTGCGCCGCGGAGAGTTCCAGGTCCAGCGAATAGTTCTTGCCGAGCAGCGCGAAGCCGAAGGCACCGGCCTTGTCGGTTGTCGGCAGGTTGACCTGCAGCGGACTGATGATCGTCTGGGTATTGCCACCGACAGTCGGCGGAGTAATCGAACCGCCCACGCCGATCTGCTGGCCGCTCGGATTGGTGCGAATGCCCGAAGCGCCGAACTTCGCACCCAGCTCGCGGGTGAAATTGTCGGTCGCCACGACGATGCGCGATTCGATCAATACCTGCTGCACCGGACGATCCAGCACGGCGATCACATCGCGCAGTTCGCGGATCTTCTGCGGCGTATCGTTGATCAGCAGCGTATTGGTGCGCTCGTCGAACGAGACGCTACCGCGTGCGGACAGGAAACCACGGTTGCTGTTGCTGGCATTGGCACCGGAGCTGCCCGTGCTTTGCAGGCTGCTCTGGGTCAACAGCTTGGCGATGTCCTGCGCCTTGCCGTAACTGATCGGCACATAGTCCGTGACCAGCTCGGCATTGTCTTCGGCCTTCATGCGTGCATCGGCCACGTCCTGCTCGTACTTGGCCAGCTCGGCCTGCGGTGCGATCCAGATGACGTTGCCATTGCGGCGCTTGTCCAGACTCTTGGCACGGAGTACCACGTCCAGAGCTTGATCCCAGGGCACGTTGACCAGACGCAAGGTTACGCTGCCACCCACCGTGTCGGAGGCAACCAGGTTCAGTTGCGAAATATCGGCCAGCAGTTGCAGCACCGAACGGGTCGGGATGTCCTGGAAGTTGAAGGTGACGCGGCTACCGGTATAGGTCGGCTCCTGGCCGCGCGCTGTCTTGGCGTCGGCCTTGGGATCCTTCTTCTTCGGCGCGACTTCGACCACGTACTGGTCGTTCGTCTGGTAGGAAGACGTATCGACGTCGCCCTTGATCGCGATCTCCACGCGTGCACCGCCGGCGGAACCGCCCTTGCTGGTGATCGTCTGCACGGGCGTCGCGAAGTCGAGCACATCCAGGCGCTGGGCCAGGTTGCTGGGCAGGTTGACACGGTTCAGGTTGACGACCACCTTGTCGCCTTCCTTCTTCATGTCCGCACTGGCGCCGGCGCCGTTGAAATTGATCAGCACCCGGCCTTCGCCATTGGGACCCCGGCGGAAATCGATATTGGACACCGAGGCACCCGCCGAGGCGGACGGCAGCGCCTTGGATGGGTCGATGGTGGTCGCCGTGGTAGTGGTCTGCGACTCGGTACCGTTATTGACCGTCAGCACCAGGCTGTTGCCATCGACGCGCGTACGGTAAGACGACTCGCGCTGCAATTCGACGATGACACGGGTGCGGCCACCGGCGGCAATGGCCGAAACGCCATTCGTCGTGCCTTTGCCGATATCCGTGTGGCGTGGCGCGGCATTGTCGGTATCGGCGAAATCGATCGCGATGCGCGGCGGATTGCCGGTGGTGAAGATCTTCGGCTCGGGCACCGGCCCTTGCGAGAAGTTCAGGTGCAGCTCGACGCGACCGCCTGGCAGCGTGTCGTAGCTGATGTCCTTGAGCGTCGTGCTGGCTGCTGCGGCAGCCTGAGCCCAGGCCGCGCCGAGAATCAACAGTCCGACGCTTAAATAGCGACTGGCTTGGCGCATGACACGATCCCGCACAGGTTGGATGTGATAAGTCATTGGATCAGCCCCTGTATCTCTTATTTCTCGCCAAGCGCGATGCTGGCGGGACGTTCCATCCAGCCACCATTTCCGTTGGAGACCAGTTCCACCAGATCGATGTGGTCTTCGGCGATCGCCGTCACCCGACCGTAGTTCTGGCCCATGTGTTCGTTGCGGCGCACACGATGGATGACGCCGCCCGGATCCTTGACCAGCACTTCCATCGAAGCGCCGCCACCGACCGTGCCAACCATCTTCAGGCTATCCAGCGCGAACATTTCCAGCGGTTCCTTGGCGCGATTTTCGTCCGGACGCGGACCGCTGTTGGCGGGCTGCAATTCGGCCGTGCTCGGGCTGAAGGGATCGCGTTGATCCTGATCGTTATAGGTAAAGGTCTCGAATGTCTTGATGACCGGCAGCGGCGGAATCGGCGCACCCTTCTTGGCCTTTTCCTGGGCTACCCATTCACGCAGGTCCGAATCGCCACTGCATGCGCTGAGCGTCATGATTACGCCAAGCAACAAGGCGGCGCGCATGAGCGAGGTCGGCTTGATGGCAGCGAACATCTTCATTTCTGCCCCCCGGCGGCCTTAGGTGCTTTGCCGTTAGCCGGCGCGTTCTTCGCCTTCGCGTCCGCGGTTTCGTCGTCCTCGAGATAGCGATAGGTCTTGACCGTACCCTGCAACACGAGCTGACCGTTGTTGGACAGCGTCGCTCCCGCGCCGGGCTTGCCGCCATTGGGCGCGCCCTTGGGCGTGAGCGAGACATCGTGCAAGGTCAGGATCACCACGCGCGGCAACGAGGCTACGCCGCTGATGAAGGTACCGAACTGATGGTAAGTACCGACCATGCGCAGGGTGATCGGCTTTTCTGCGTAGAAATCCTTCGGCGTCTCGGCTCCGGGCTGGAACAGCTCGGTCTCCAGGCCCGCCGAAAGCGCCGTCTGCGAGATATCCACCAGCAGTTCCGGCATTTCGGTCTTGCTCGGCAGCTGGCGCAGCAATTGACGCAGCATGTCCTGCATTTCGTCGAGCTGCTGCTGCAAGGCTTCCAGGTTCACCGCCTTGGCCTGCTTCTGCGAGAACTCCTGCCGCAGTTGCTGCTCCTTGCCGGTCAGCTGGGTCATCTGGTCCTGCTGGTCGCTGATCAACAGGTACCAGCCCAGGAACATGATCAGCGCGAAAACCAGCACGGTGAAGAACACTTTGACCGATTGCGGCCAGCCACCGATGTTGTTGCGATCGAGATTGCGCAGTTCGTCAAGGAATTTCATGCCTTGCCTCCTGCGGGTTTGGCCGCCGGCGCCGCAGCCGAAGCGGGCTTGGCCGGTGCAGCGGCGGGCGTTGCGGCAGGCGTGGCAGCCGGCTGCTTCGCCGCGCCCGGCTTACCGGATGCGGCAGGAAGAATCGGCATCTTGTCCGGATCCTGGTCATCCGACTTCGGACGGCTCAGCGCCACGTCCAGGCCGAACGTGTAAGGCATACGGGTATCGCCGTGCGTGTTTTCGGTCTTGCGCAGATCGGCATGACCCATCCACGGCGAAGCTTCGATGTTGCGCATGTACTCGGCGACACTGGCATTGGATTGGGCCACGCCATCGAGGGTCATCGAATCGCCGCTCTGCTTGAGGCCGGCCAGGCGCGCGCTGGAGGGAATGGTCTTAACCAGTTCGTCGAACAGGTGCACCATCTGTGCGCGGTTGGCCTGCAGTTGCTCGATGATCTGCTTGCGTGCCAGCAAGCGCTCGCGGACCTTTTCCAGGTCCTTGATCTTGGCGATGCGCTCGTCCAGCTGTTTGATTTCGCCTTGCAGGTAACTGTTGCGCGCGGTCTGGTTGTCGATGCGCATGTTCATGATCATCGCCCAACCGCCGACGCACACCAGGGCCGCGACGAAGGCCGCGCCCAACTGCACGAAGAACTCGCGTTCCCGCTGCTTGCGGCGCTCGGCGCGCCAGGGAAGTAGGTTGATATGTGCCATCAGTCGAAGCTCCTCAGCGCCAGACCGACGGCAATCATCAGGGCGGGCGCGTCCTGAGCCAGCGACTGCGCCTGCACGCGTGGCGACAACGACATGCGAGCGAGCGGATTGGCGACGATGCACGACACGCCCAGTTGCTCCTCGAGCATCGGACACAGGCCGTCGATCGACGCGCAACCGCCGGCCAGCACGACTTGGTCGACCTTGCTGTACTCGCTACCGGCAAAGAAGAATTGCAGCAGGCGGCTGATCTGCTGGATCAGCGACTCCTTGAACGGCTCCAGCGCCTCTGTTTCGTACGAGTCGGGCAAGCCGCCTTTACGTTTGGCGCGGCCGGCCTCCTCGTAGGAGAGGCCATAACGGCGCATGATCTCGTCGGTCAGTTGCTTGCCGCCGAAGACCTGCTCGCGCGAATAGATGGTGCGCTGGTTGCGCAGCACCGAAAGGGTGGTCATGGTGGCACCGATGTCGACCACTGCCACCAGTGCGTCGCGGCCCACATTGAGCTGATCGGCCAGCATCGCGAAAGCGTTCTCCATCGCGAAGGCCTCGACATCGATGACCTTGGCCGACAAGCCGCCAAGATCCAGCGCGGCCACGCGCATGTCGACGTTTTCGGTGCGGGACGCCGCCAGCAGCACGTTGTTCATTTCCGGGTTGTCGCGCACCGGTCCCAGCACCTCGAAGTCGAGACTGACTTCGTCGATCGGGTAAGGGATGTATTGGTTGGCCTCGACCTGGATCTGGCCTTCGAGATCGTCGTCGCTCAACTCGCTGGACATCGGAATGATGCGCGTGATCACCGCCGATCCGGCCACGGCAGCCGATGCGTGCTTGAGCTTGGAACCGGATCGGGCCAGCGCGCGGCGGATGGCCTCGCCCACCGCCTCGACCTCGACGATGTTCTTTTCGACCACGGCATTCGGGGGCAGCGGCTCAACCGCGTAATGTTCTACGCGATAGCGGCTACCGGCCTGGCTGAGCTGCAGCAGCTTGACAGCGGTCGAGCTTATGTCGACGCCGATCAGCGGCGGCTTCTTGGGTGTAAAGAGCCCCACGATTTTCCCCCTTGCCCCTGAACGCCCCGTCTTCAATAGGGCGGGTACGCATTGGCATTAAATCCAAAAATTAATGTATTGGCAATGGCCTACGTCAACTTTCTCGACTCGATGGCGTGACGGCATGCACACTTGGGCGAGATGGCCTCTGGCTTGGTTTTGCTCTACGGCCCGTTGCTCATGGTGCAAATACTCCTACATCTATACTCTGTCGTGTTTTGACTCAGGTCTCGCTAACTCCAAACCATGCGAATTCTTAAGCGATTGCTGCGCTGGGCACTGATCCTGGCTTTTACTGGATTGCTGCTGGCGGTTGCCGCAATCGGCGTGGCCTATTGGCTGATAGCCCCCCGCCTGCCCTCGGTGGCGGTCCTCAAGGACTACCACATGCAGGTGCCGCTAAAAGTAGTCACTGCCGATGGCAAACTCATTGCGACCTTTGGCGAAACCCGGCGTATTCCGGTCGCGATCGGCGAGGTACCGGACCGGCTCAAACATGCCGTCCTGGCCGCAGAGGACGCCGAGTTCTACAAGCACCCCGGGGTAGATTGGCACGGGATTGCCCGCGCCGGCTGGCACGTCATCGTCTCCGGCGGCGACAAGGGCCCGGGCGGGTCCACCATTACCCAACAGGTGGCGCGAAACTTCTTCCTGAGCCCGGAAAAGCTGTACTCGCGCAAGCTGACCGAGATCTTCATCGCCCTGCGCATGGAGAACGAGCTGACCAAGGACCAGATCCTGGAGCTCTACCTGAACAAGATGTTCCTGGGCCATCGCTCCTACGGTGTGGCTGCGGCGGCGGCCTACTACTACGGCAAGAGCCTCGACCAGTTGACCGTGGCCCAGTGCGCCATGATCGCCTCGACCTTCCAGCTACCCTCGGTGGTCAATCCCATCAACAGCCCCAAGCGCGGCCTGTCACGGCGCAACTGGGTGCTCGGCCAGATGCTGGAAAACCGCTACATCAGCAAGGCCGAGTACGACCAGGCCATCGCCGAGCCGAACGACGCCTACCCGCACGAGCAACCCATTGAGGTCGACGCCCCCTATCTGGCCGAAATGGTCCGCCTGCAGGCGCTCGAACGCCTTGGCAACGACGCGCTCACCGAGGGCTATGTAGTCAAGACCACGGTTACCAGCTCGCGCCAGCAAGAAGCCGTCAACGCAGTTCGTGCCGGCCTGGTCGAGTACGACCAGCGCCATGGCTGGCGCGGTCCGGAGGCTCATCAGGAGTTGGGCCCGGATGCCAGTCGTGAGGACTACGACCGGATCCTGTCCGGCTACACCGACATCTCCGGCATGCAGCCGGGCATCGTCACCGAGGTCACCCCGACCGAAGCCTCGGTGTACCTGGCCAGTCGCGAACCCGTTCGTCTGGATATGGATGCGGTGCGTTGGGCACGCCCCTATATCAGCGAAAGCCGCGTCGGCGTAGCACCGAAAGATGTAGCCGCTGTGCTCAAACGCGGCGATATCGTGCGGGTCATGCGCGACGACAAGGGCCAGTGGCAGCTGACCCAGATTCCCAAGGCCCAGGCGGCCCTGGCCTCGATCAACCCCGAGGACGGTGCGGTGCAGGCCCTCGTCGGCGGCTTCAACTTCCTGCGCAGCAAGTTCAATCGCGCGGTGATGGCGGCTCGCCAGCCAGGGTCCAGCTTCAAGCCCTATATCTACTCGGCCTCCTTCGAGCGCGGCTTTACCCCGGCCTCGATCGTCAATGACGCGCCGATCTCCCTGCCCGACCCGTCGCGGCCGGGCGGTTTCTGGACGCCGTCCAACGACGACGACAAGTTCGACGGCCCGATTCGCCTGCGCGAAGCGCTGGTCAAGTCGAAGAACCTGGTTTCGGTACGCCTGCTCGATGCGATCGGAGTGCGCTATGCGCGCGACTACGTCACCCGCTTCGGCTTCGCCCTCGACGCCCTGCCCGCCAACCTTTCCATGGCGCTCGGTACAGCCTCGGTCTCGCCGATGAGCATGGCGCGAGGCTATGGGGTATTCGCCAACGGCGGCTATCTGGTCACCCCCTACTTCATCAGCCAGATCGACGATCGCGACGGCAAGCCGGTCTATGTCGCCAACCCGGCCCGGGCTTGCCGCACCTGCCAGGAGCGCCTGCTCGATACCCGCCCGATCGGCCCGCCGTCGGCCGACACACCGACCACTAACGGCGTACCGGTGGCGGCCGCATCGAGTTCGGATACGCCCATTTCCGCGGCCAGCATCGGTGGCGGCCTACCGGCCGATGCCCATGAGGGCACCCATCCGCCTGTCCTTGCTCCGGAAGTGATCGACGTACGCAACGACTTCCTGGTGACCTCGCTGATGAAGGACGTGGTCATTCGCGGCACCGGTGCAGCGGTCAAGGTGCTCGGCCGCGACGACCTGGCCGGCAAGACGGGCTCGACCAACGACCATCGCGATGCCTGGTTCGTCGGCTTCAACGGCGATCTCGTCACGGCGGTATGGGTCGGTTTTGACGACTTCTCTTCGCTGGGCCGAGGAGAATTCGGTGCCAAGGCCGCCCTGCCGATCTGGATCAACTACATGGGCTCGGCCCTGAAGGACCAGCCGTCCACCACCTTGCCGATGCCGCCGGGTATCAGTACGGTACAAATCAACCGGTCCAGCGGCTTGCCGTCGGATCCGGGCGACCCCAATAGCATGACGGAAATATTCAAGGTCGAAGATGTGGATCGCCTGCGCCAGCAGGCCCAGCAACAGAAGGAGGATCCGGACCAGCAACACGCGTACGATATTTTCTGACGCTCGAAAGGTCTGGACCGCCCCGCCCACCGTCCGCCACCCGGCGGACGGCGCCGCAAGGCAGCCCCGACCGCAAAGGCCATCGCATCGAATGGCCGATCCCCCCAGGCAACCTGATTGAGGAGGGAAAAAACATGGCGCGAGGCGAACACCATCGCATCCATGCTCAGGACCGTGTACAGCGCAATCGATTGCGCGTCGCCCAGGAAGCGGCTCGCCTGATGAGCGAACACGGTATCCGCGACTTTCACCACGCCAAGCTCAAAGCCGCCGAACGACTCGGCGTACACGATGCCCAGGCGCTCCCACGCAACAACGAAATCGAACACGCCCTGCGCGAACATCAGCGCATTTTCCATGCCGACAGCCAGCCGCAGCTCCTGCGCGAACGCCGCGAAGCCGCGGTAGAAGCCATGCGCTTCTTGGCCGCTTTCGAACCCCGGCTGGTCGGGGCCGTCCTGGAAGGCACCGCCGACGCACATTCGGCCGTCTGCCTGCACGTATTTGCCGATAATCCCGAGGAGGTAACGCTATTCCTGCGCGAGCGCGGCGTGCCCGTCGACACCCAAACCCGTCGCTTGCGCACCAGCCGCGACGAACAAACCGAATACCCGGTACTACTGTTCGCTGCCGATGGCCTGCCCTTCGACCTGACCGTCCTGCCGCGTGATGCCCTGCGTCAGGCGCCACTGGACCGCGTGGATGAAAAACCGATGCGTCGCGCATCGCTGGCCATGGCGGAAGAACTGCTGATCGCCGATGACGAAGAGGACGATTTCGAAAGGAAACTGGCGGCGGCCTTGAGGTAGAACTTACCCATAGCGAGTCGACCGAAACTCATGTCGCCTACATTCCATCTGTCCATAAAAAAAGAGCCGGGGACAACCCGGCTCTCTTCTTTTTCGTCGATAGCAGACCGCGCGTATCAGCCCGGGCGGCGAGCATCCGCTGATACATAGTCACGCACCGCAGCACCGGTATAGATCTGACGCGGGCGACCGATGCGCGAACCGGGCGTTTCGTGCTGCTCGATCCAGTGGGCGATCCAGCCGGCGGTACGCGCGATGGCGAACATCACGGTGAACATCTCGGTCGGGATACCCAGCGCTTTGTAGATGATGCCCGAGTAGAAATCCACGTTCGGGTACAGCTTGCGCTCGACAAAGTAATCGTCCTTGAGCGCGGCCTCTTCCAGCTTCATGGCCACGTCGAGCAGCGGATCGTTGACACCCAGCTCGTTGAGGACCTTGTGGCACATCTCGCGGATGATCTTCGCGCGCGGGTCGAAGTTCTTGTACACGCGATGGCCGAAGCCCATCAGGCGGAAGTTATCGTTCTTGTCCTTCGCGCGCTTGACGGCGGTCTCGACCTTGTCCGGCGAGCCGATCTCTTCGAGCATCTTCAGGACGGCTTCGTTGGCGCCGCCATGCGCGGGGCCCCAAAGCGCGGTGATGCCGGCAGCGATCGACGCGTACGGATTGGCACCGGTCGAACCGACCAGACGTACCGTCGAGGTCGAGGCGTTCTGCTCGTGGTCTGCGTGCAGGATGAACAAGAGATCCAATGCCTTGGCGGCTACCGGACTCATGGTCAGCGGCTCGCTAGGCACCTCGAACATCATGTGCAGGAAGCGATCGACGTATTCGAGGTTGTTGCGCGGATAGCGGAACGGCCAGCCGATCGAATAGCGATAGCACGCCGCGGCGATGGTCGGCATCTTGGCGATCAGGCGTACTGCGGCCAGCTTGCGGTCGGCCGGGTTATCGACGTCCAGATCGTCATGATAGAACGCCGACAGCGAAGCGACCGAAGCGGCCAGCATGGCCATCGGATGCGCATCGTGGTGGAAGCCCTTGAAGAAGTCCTTCAGCGACTCGTGCATCATCGTGTGATGCGTGATGTCGTTCTCGAATGCGGAGAACTCGCTCTTGCTCGGCAGCTCGCCGTTGAGCAACAGGTAGGCCACCTCGAGGAAGCTCGACTTCTCGGCCAACTGTTCGATCGGGTAACCGCGATACAGCAGAATGCCTTCGTCGCCATCGATATAGGTGATCGCGCTCTTGGTGCTGGCGGTGCTGCCGTAACCCGGGTCGTAGGTGAAGTGGCCCGTGTCCTTGTACAGCGTTCCGATGTCGATGCATGCGGGACCGAGCGTACCG
>NZ_DATCRY010000084.1:0-34303 GCF_036568765.1 Dyella sp.
CAGCATGCGCACGCCCTCGGCGACGCGTCGCCCACGCAGCACTTCGGCCGCTTCGCGCAGATCCGACAGGCGCGAATTGGTGCAGCTGCCGACGAAGACCACGTCCACGGGCGTGCCGCGCATCGGCTGGCCGGGCTTGCCCTGCATATAGTCGAGTGCGCGCTTTTCCTGTGCATTGCGTGCCGCGGGGACCGGCGCATCCAGCGCGATGGCCATGCCCGGGTGCGTGCCGTAGGTGACGGTGGGGCGCAGCTTGCTCGCGTCGATATGCACTTCGCGGTCGTAGCTGGCGTTGTCGTCGCTGCGCAACGTGCGCCAGTAGGCGACAGCGCGGTCCCAGGCCTCGCCCTGCGGCGCGCGCGGACGGCCCTTGAGCCAGGCGAAGGTGGTGTCGTCCGGAGCGATCAGGCCGGCACGTGCGCCCGCCTCGATCGACATGTTGCACACCGTCATGCGCTCGTCCATCGACAAGGCCTCGATGGCGCTGCCGCGGTACTCGATGACATGGCCGGTGCCGCCATCGACACCGATCTGGCCGATGATGTGCAGGATCAGGTCCTTTGCACCCGTGCCATGAGGCAGCTGGCCGTCGACATGGATCGCCAGCGTCTTGGGCTTGCGCTGCAACAGGCATTGCGTCGCCATCACATGACCGACTTCGGTGGTGCCGATGCCGAACGCCAGCGCACCGAACGCACCATGGGTGGAGGTGTGGCTGTCGCCGCAGACGATGGTCATGCCCGGCTGCGTGGCGCCGAGTTCCGGGCCGATCACGTGGACGATGCCGCGATCGTCGCTGTCCCAGCCGTGCAGCTCCACGCCGAACTCACGGCAGTTGGCTTCCAGCTGCGCAACCTGCGCCTTGGCTTCGGCATTGGCGTAAGGGCGCTCGCCGTCGGCGCCGGCCGCCAGCGTCGGCGTGGAGTGATCCAGCGTGGCGAGCATGCGGTCGGGACGGCGCAACGACAGGCTGCGCTCGCGCAGTTCGCTGAAAGCTTGCGGCGAGGTGACTTCGTGCACCAGGTGCAGGTCGATATAGAGGATCGCCGGCGTATCGGCGGTTTCGGGCGCGACGACGTGGGCGTCCCATAGTTTCTGGAAAAGATTGCGCGGGCTCATGCGGCTTCCAGGGTGGCGTTGGTGTGGACGGGAGTCAGCCAGCCGCGCGTGTCGGGCGTGCGGCCATCGAACAGGCCGAAGAAGCGCTCGCGCAGGCTCAAGGTGATCGGGCCGGGTTTGCCTTCGCCGACCGGCTTGCGGTCGACCGAACGCACCGGCGTGATTTCGGCGGCAGTACCGGTGAGGAAGATTTCGTCGGCGGTATACAACGCCTCGCGCGGCAGCTCGCGCTCCTCGACGCTGTAACCCAGATCCGCGGCCAGTTCGGTGACCGAATCGCGCGTAATGCCGGCGAGAATGCCGGCGCTGGCCGGTGGCGTATAAATGCGGCCGCGCCTGACCACGAATACGTTTTCGCCAGCGCCTTCACTGAGCAGGCCATTGGCCCCCAGTGCGATGCCTTCGTCGTAGCCGCCGCGCCGCGCTTCCAGGCAGATCAGCTGACTATTGAGATAGTTGCCGCCGGCCTTGGCCCAGCTCGGCACGGTGTTGGGCGAAGGGCGCTGCCAGGAGGAGATACAGACATCGGCGCCTCGCTCGGCCGCTTCGCCGAGGTAAGCGCCCCAATCGAGCGCCATGATCGCCACATCGACCGGTGCCCCCGTTTTGGGCAGCACACCCAGGCCACCGGCTCCGCGGAATGCGATAGGCCGCACATAGGCCGACTTCATCCGGTTGGCGCGGATCAATTCCAGGCAGGCCTGATTGATCTCGTCCGGCGTATAGCCGATCTCGATGTCGTAAACCTTCGCCGATTCGAACAGACGACGCGTGTGATCCTGCAGGCGGAAGTAAGCCGGACCGTCGGGCGTGGCGTAAACGCGCTCGCCTTCGAACACCGATGAGCCGTAATGCAGTGCATGCGTGCTGACGTGCACGGTGGCTTCGGTCCAGGATCGGATCTGTCCGTTGTGCCAGAGAAATGGCGTGCTCATGCGATCGCTCCTTGTGATCTTCCTTGTGATCTCGTGGGGGCTCCGCTTGCCGGAGCCTGGCGTTCAATGCGATTGACGATGCTCAGGGCGGCCAGTGCGGTGGCTTCGACGATGTCCGTGCTGACATCCTGACCGCGCCATTCGCGCTCGCCGTGTCGGGCGGTGAGCTGTGCATGGCCTTGTGCATCGCCGCCTTCGCCCACGCCGCGCACCTGGAACTGCGTCAGCTCCAGAGGGACACCGGTGGCGCGTTCGATGGCGCGCAGTACGGCATCGACCGGACCGTCGCCGATGGCTGCTTCGCCGACTTCGACGCCGTTCTCATGCTTGAGCTTGACGGTAGCCGACGAACTGCTGCCCAGGTGCGAGTTGCTGTTGAGCTGCACCAGGCGCCATGGCCCTGTAGCGTCCGGGTCGTGGCCCAGCGCGATGGCTTCCAGGTCGTCGTCGCCGACTTCGCGCTTCTTGTCGGCCAGCGTCTTGAAGCGCGCGAAAATGGTTTCCATCTCGGCGTCGTCCGGTGTGTAGCCGAGCGTCTGCAGGCGCGAGCGCAGCGCGTGCCGGCCGGAATGCTTGCCAAGCACCAGCTTCGTTTCGGCGATGCCGACATCTTGCGGGCGCATGATTTCGTATGTGCCGCGATGCTTGAGCATGCCATGCTGGTGAATACCCGACTCGTGCGCGAAGGCGTTCTCGCCGACGATCGCCTTGTTGCGCGGCACATGCTGGCCGGTGAGCTGGCTGAGCAGGCGCGAGGTGGGATAGAGCTTGCGTGTATCGATGCGTGTATCGACACCGAAATGCGCCGCGCGCACCTTCAATGCCATCACGATTTCTTCCATCGCGGCGTTGCCCGCACGCTCGCCGATTCCGTTGATCGTGCATTCGACCTGGCGTGCGCCGGCGCTCACCGCGGCCAGGCTGTTGGCTACCGCCATCCCGAGGTCGTTATGGCAATGGGAGGAGAAAATCACCTTGTCTGCACCGGCCACGTGGCGGCGCAGGTAGCTGAAGAGCTCATGCATTTCGCCCGGTGTGGTGTAGCCGACCGTATCGGGCGCGTTGAGTGTGGTGGCACCGGCAGCGACGGCGGCACTGAACACTTGGGCAAGAAATTCCGGCTCGGTGCGCAGCGCGTCTTCGGCGGAGAACTCCACTTCGTGGCAAAGGCCACGTGCCAGCTCGATCGATTTCACCGCGGTATCGAGCACCTGCTGTTTGCTCATGCCCAATTTGTGTTCGCGATGCAGCGGGCTGGTGGAGAGGAATACATGGATGCGCGAATGCTGCGCTTTCTCGATCGCGCGAGCGGTGGTCTCGATATCGCCGACCTGGCAGCGTGCCAGGCCGCAGACAGTCGTATTACGCAAGGCGCCGGCGATTTCCGCGACGGCGGCGAAATCGTCCGGCGATGCCTGCGGAAACCCGGCCTCGAGGATGTCTACGCCGAGTGCTTCGAGCGCGTGCGCCAGACGCAACTTGGCGCGCCGGTCCATCGAGAATCCGGGTGCCTGCTCGCCGTCCCGCAGGGTGGTGTCGAAGATGCGTACGCGATCGTTCGACGGTGGGGTGGTTTGATCGGGGGTCATGTTGGCTCCGCTTTGGATGCTTCGCCAAGGGCAACAAAAAACCCCGCTCCGTTGCCGGTGCGGGGTTCTTTGGGTGGTTTCAGGTTATCTAGCTTTTACCTGGTCACACGCCCTCAGCCCGCACCTCCGTTAGTAATAAGGAGTACGAGTACGAGGGCAAGAAGGAGCTGGCCGCGGACCTGCAGCAGGCCGCAGGCCGTCATCCGACGGATCCTTTCGGTACTGCTGAGGTGGCTGTTGCGTTGCGGCATAACGGTGACCGTACTGGCGCCCGATAAGCCGTGTCAACAGTTTCTTTTGTAATCTATCTATCTCGCGCGAACTTCGTCACGCATCAGGCGTTTAGACGTCCAGATGTCCGAAGGCTCAAGCGGCGGATGTCGCAAGGTCCTGTAGGTACAGCTGCAGTGCTTGCCGCAGTTGCGCATGAGCTGCCGAGCGCGCGGCGGAGGCCGCTTCCGCATGCAGGGCGACGGCGGCTTTCATCATGTATTGCACGACCGTGGCTGCTGCCCGTGCCTGTGTCGCGGAAAGTTGCGGGAAGCGGTCGGCCAGCAAGGCGGCGAGATCGGCGCGGATACGCATGCGTATTGTCAGCACCTCGTCTTGCGGTGTCGAAGCGGCGACTTCGGTGAGTACGACGAAGGACGGGTGCTGACGGCGAAAGTCGACGAACAGGCGCACCAATTGCCCGGCCAGCTCGGCGTCGTCCCATCGGCCTGCGCGCTCGGCCAACTGGCCGATGCGGTCGTACAGGGCATCGGCATGGCCGCTCATCAGGGCCTGCGCGATCGATTCCTTGGTGGGGAAGAACTGGTACAGCGAGCCGATGGACGCGCCAGCCCGTGCCGCAATCTCGGTCATGGTTGCCGCGTCATAGCCCTTCTCGACGAAGCAATCGGCCGCGGCCGCAAGCAGGGAAGCGACGCGCTCATGACCTCGCTTGCGCTGGGGGGCGCGGGCCGGCTGACTTGTCTTTTGCGAGGACATCCTCATAAACTCCTAAGTGAGGATACCCTCACCTTTCTTTTGCCGCATCCGGAGTATCTTGATGGATAAGCTCGACCCCCGCAGCACGGCACTGGTGCTGATCGACCTGCAATTGGGCATCGCGCCGTTCGCCAGCGGTCCACGCCCCGCCGCTGAAGTGTACGAGCGCGCCGGTCGCCTTGCCGCCCGGTTTCGTCAGCTTCATGCGCCCGTCGCGCTGGTTCGCGTCGGTTTCGCACCGGATTTTGCCGATGCGCTCAAGCCGCCCGTCGATGCTCAGCATAGCCTCGGCAAGCTGCCAGATAACTGGTGGGATTACGCCCCGGAGCTGGCCGCCGCCGATAGCGACATCCACATCGTCAAACGGCAATGGGGTGCATTCTACGGGACCGAGCTTGAGTTACAGCTACGTCGGCGTGGCGTCCAGACCCTGGTCCTGGGCGGTATCTCCACCAATATCGGCGTGGAATCGACCGCGCGCTTCGCCTATGAACTGGGCTTCAGCCAGGTACTGGTCGAGGATGCGATGAGCTCTTCCGACGGCGAAATGCATAAATTTGCGGTGGAGAGGATTTTCCCGCGCCTGGGCAGGGTGCGGAGCACGGAGCAGGTCTTGGCGATGTTGGAGGCGTAAGGGATAGGGGGCAAGCGTTTGCCCGTGTCAATTCGCAGCAGGAGTGAGTGAAAAGAGGTGAGGAGATAGAGGAGGCCTCGCTCCCTACTCTTATTCACTTACTTCTCAACTCAGGCCTTCTCGACTTGCGCGAGCAGCCATTCCCGGAGCGCGTCTTCATTGGCTGCCAGCGCTTCCGCACTCGCCGATCGATAAAGCATCGCTGCCAGCGATCCCGGTACTTCGGGCGATATCCCCAACGGTTCGAGCACGGTTTCGAATTTGGCAGGATGCGCAGTAGCGGCAATCACCCGTGGTGTGCCATCGTCGGCCAGTTCATCGAGCACCCGCAACGCGGTAGCCGTATGCGGGCAGACGATTTCGCCTTCGTCTTTGGCATGACGCACCAGTGTCTGGCGGATCTCGGCGTCGTTGGTGCTGGATGCGGAAAGTTCGCTGCGCAACTCATTATCGTGCGGAAAAGTCCAGCGTAACCGTTCGAAATTGCTCGGAGCGCCGACATCCATCGCGTTGGCGAGCGTCGCGACGGTCGGTTGCGGTGTGTAGTCGGCCCCGCCGAAGTAGTCGGGCAATGTCGCGTTGGCATTGCAGGCCAGATGAATATAGCCGATGGGCAGCCCCATCTCGCGCGCCCAGACGCAGGCCAGCGCATTGCCCAGATTGCCCGTCGGCACGATGAAGCCGGCCTCGGTGCCGTGTTCGCGCCAGATCGTCAGGGCCGCCTGGGCGTAGTAGCTCATCTGCGGCAGCAATCTGCCCAGGCTGATGCTGTTGGCGGAGGACAAAGGCAATTGCGCCTGCAGCTCGCTGTCATTGAGCATGGCCTTGACCATACGCTGACAGTCGTCAAAGCTGCCGTCGACGCGCAGCGCCTGCACGTTATCGCCAAAGCAGCCGAGCTGGTGCGCCTGCCGTGGCGACACGCGACCGTCCGGATACAGGATCACCACGTGAACGCCCGGCTGCCGATGCAGCGCAGCGGCTACTGCCGCACCGGTATCGCCCGAAGTGGCGACCAGAATGGTCAGCGCCTGCGTCGCGCCACGCCGCAAACGGGTAAGGCATGCGGCCAGGAAACGTGCGCCGATGTCCTTGAACGCGGCGGTCGGGCCGTGGAACAGTTCCAACAGGTAGGCCTGACGCCGTTGCGATAGCCGCGACAGCGGCGTCGGGAAGTTCAGCGCCTCGGCGCAGATCTCCGGCAGAGCGCCGGCCAGGCTGCTGCCGGCAAAGAACGGTGCCAGCAGTACGCTGGCGATCTCCGGCAATGTCTCGGCACCATCGAAGGCCTCGATCGTGAGCCGCGGCAGCGCCTCGGGAACATACAGCCCCCCGTCCGGCGCCAGGCCGGCGGCGATCGCCTGTTCCAGGGTGGCCGATGCGGCGCCGCGGGTGCTATGAAAGAGCAGTCGTTCGCTCATGCGTCCTCGCTATCCGAGCAATTCCGCCGCCGGCCCATCGATCGGCGACACCAGGGCGTCGCTTTGCAGCCCCCCTCCGGCGAATGCGGCCACCATGGCGTTGGCCGCGGCCTGAGCATCCCGGCGGTTCTCATACCATCCGAACATGCTGGGACCGGCCCCGGAGATGCTTGCACCCATCGCGTGATGATCCAGTGCTGCCTGCTTCACTTGCGCGAATTGCGGCACCAGCGGCGCGCGACGCGGTTCGATCAGTACATCCTTGAGCCCTTCCCGTACAAGCGTTGCTTCTCCGCGGTAGCAGCCGGCCAGTACCAATGCGAGGTTGCCGCTCTGCGCGACGAACTCGCTCAATGCGTAGTCACCGGCGAGGGCGGCGCGTGCCTTGCGTGTTTCCAGCACGGCGTGCGGGTGCACCAAGGCGCAATACCATTCGGAAGGCACGGGGATGCGCACCAGCCGGTCGCGGGTGGCCAATACGAGGCCGCCGAGCAGCATGCCGCCGATATTGTCGCCATGGCGGCCCCCACTGGCCACCGCCTCGCCTTCCAGCGCAAACCCGTACAAGGCTTCGCGGGGCAGCGGACGATCGAGCAAGGCGTTGGCCGCGACCAGGGCCGCGACACACGACGAAGCCGAACCGCCCATGCCCGAGCCAAGCGCAATGCCTTTGTGCAGTTCGAGTTCAAACCCGTATGCCAGTCCGAGCGCCTTGCGCAACGCCATCAAGGCCATTCCGGCCGTATTGAGCCGCGCTTCGGTCGGCAGTGGATCGCGCGCTCCATGGATCGCAGCAATACGCACTTCCGGCTCGGCAATACGGCGGACCACGGCCCGATCGCCGGCACCGGCAATGCTGTGGCCGAGGATGTCGAAACCGACGCCGATATTGCCGACACTGGCATAGGCGATGGCTTGGGCTTGCTGCATGGCGGGTAGGGTACGCGACGAAAAGAGCTCACATTGTGCATTCATGGCCTGAACTCTTGCGATAGCGCGTCGGCGATGCGCAGAACATCAGCGAATATGCCGGCGGCGGTCACCTCGGGACCGGCGCCCGGCCCCTGCACGATCATTGGATTATCGTGGTAGCGCCGCGTGGTGAACTGCACGACATTGTCGGTCAGGCGCGAGTGCGCAAACGGATGCGAGGCCGGCAGCAAACCGAGTGAGACGCTCGCTTTGCCGGTTTCGGCGTTCAAGCTGGCGACATGCCGCAGCACGGCGCCGCGCGCGCGCGCTTCGGCCAGTCGTGCGGCCATGGGCGGGTTCAGCGCATGCATGTGCTGCATGAAATCTTCTAGCGATACGTCGGCTAGCGCTGGCGGCACCAGGCTTTGTACGTCGACATCGTCCAGCGACAAATGCCAGCCCGCTTCACGCGCCAGGATCACCAGCTTGCGCGCAACGTCGCGACCGGACAGATCGTCGCGCGGATCGGGCTCGGTATAACCCAACTCGCAAGCTTCACGCAAGAATTCACAGAAGGGCCGGCTGCCGTCATAGCGATTGCACAGCCAGGCCAATGTGCCGGAAAACATGCCGTCGATCGCCAGCAGTCGGTCGCCGGTGTCGAGCAGATCGCGCAAGGTTTGCACGACCGGCAGTCCAGCACAGACTGTGGCTTCGTAGCGGAATCGCGCGCCGGACAAGCTGGCGTTGCGGATGGATGTCCAGCGATCCAGCGATCCGCTGCTGGCTAGTTTATTGGGAGTGACCACGTGCAAGCCGGCTGCCAGCCATTCGGCATAATGGTCGGCGACGAGTTCGCTGGCACTGCAATCGATCAGCATGGCGTGGCGGCCGTCGTCGCCCCTGACATAGTCGGCGAAGACGGAAAGATCAGCCGGGCGCCAAGTTTGCGCGCAATCGCGGCGTGCGTTGAGTTCGGGGTCGTCGCTATCGAGCCACATGCGCTGGCGCGACACTATGCCGCGCAGTTGCAGGTCCAGTCCGGCGCCGGTGAGGCGAGGCTGGGCGGTGCGAATCTGGTCCAGCAGTGCGCTGCCGACGCGGCCGGGGCCAATCAAGCCCACAGCCAGGGTGCGGCGACGGGCGGTAGTCGCCGGCAGCGCGATGGCATGTGGTGGCGACAAAGGTTCTTTGGCAGCTGGCGAAATACACACATTCACGACGACCTCCTTGAGATAAGAGGCCCCGTCTCGGAGTTCGGCGGTACGGTGGCAACCGGCCCGCCTCGACTGAGGGCGGGACCGTTGCGGTTAGATGCTACGCGCGCACGGACATCCGCCCAGACCGAGTTCCGGTAGTGGTCGTGGTCGTTGTGGCGGAAACGATGCCGGACCCGGCGGTAACCAGGGTTGTGCGCATGCTGAATG
This sequence comes from Dyella sp., assembly GCF_036568765.1. Taxonomy (GTDB): domain Bacteria; phylum Pseudomonadota; class Gammaproteobacteria; order Xanthomonadales; family Rhodanobacteraceae; genus GSA-30. Next base: position 9,028 of record NZ_DATCRY010000084.1, read on the forward strand.
GCAGGCTTAACGGCATCATGACTGAGACAGTACGCATGCGGAGGTGCCTCCGTCAACAGGTACATTTGCAACCGAAGCCACAACAGGGACAATATGCTTTAAAAAAATGCTGAAAAGTATGCGGTATGACTATGCCGTCCTGGCATTAAATATCGCCCTTTGGCAATCTCGTCCCTTTCAATCCCGAAAAACAGACTAGGAATATTCTATGGCCATCGACCTGAAGTCCCTTTCTCCCGCACAACTCCAGGCCCTTATTGCTAACGCCGAAACGCAAATGCACGAAGCACGCGCGAGCCATATTCAGGATGTCCGGAAGAAGATCGATGCCTTGCTCGCCAACGCCGGCCTGACTTTGGCGGATATCTACCCGACGCGCGGTGGCGGTCGTGCCGCCAAGGGCGCTGGCAAGCGCGCTATCGTGGCACCCAAATATCGCAACCCGGAAAACCCTGCCGAAACCTGGTCCGGTCGCGGTCGTCAGCCGCTGTGGCTGTCGCAGGCGCTCAAGCGTCGCGGCACCAGCATCGATCAGTTCCTGATTGCCGGTGCGGTCAAGGCCAAGGCGCCAGCGAAGAAGGCGCGTGCGGCCAAGAAGGCGACTCGCCGTAAAACACGTCGCTAAGAACCGACCGTTCATCGTATCCGGGCCCCGCGGCAGAAGCCGCGGGGTTTTTTTTATGAATAGTTCAGTCGGCGTCGCTGAATTCAGCCGCGCTAGGACGCATCCGATGTTTGTCGGTCTCCAACCTTTCTAGGATGGCGTTTCGCATCATGGTTATCGAGACCATAAGCGGGACAACCGACATAAGCGGATACAAAAAATAGAGCAATCCATGCAAAAAAATTGGATTCAATCAGTCAGGCGCGCGCTGGCGAAGCAGGCCGGCTTCAGCCGCATAGACGAACAAATCCAGGTCGCGGTCGATTCCAAGCTTGTTCATGGCGTTGATCTTTTGGGTACTGACAGTCTGTTTGCTGCGCTTGAGCTTATCGGCGATTTCACCGATACCGCAGCCTGCGACAAACAACGAAAGCACCTCTTTCTCGCGCAGCGAGAGTTTTCCGAACATGTCGTCGTGGGTGAAATGCGCTATCGCGGCGGCGATACGAGGCGAGCGATAGCGACGTCGTGCGACAGCCGCATGGATCGCAGGAGGGAGATGTGCCAGAGCGTCGTCTTTGCTGACCACGCTGTTCACGCCGTGGACTTGCAGATTGCGAATCAGCACCGGCGAAGTCATCGCCGTCATCACCACAACGGCGACGCCGGGAAAATGCTCGGCAAGATGGTCAAGCAGCGCCACACCGTCGCGGTGCATGCCACCCGGCATGGCGTAATCGGTGACGACGACGTCGACGGGCTGAAGATGGAGCAGCGCAATCAACTCATCGGCGTTTCCGGCGATACCGACCGACTGTATACCGGTTGTCTTGTCGATCTCGGCCTCGATGCCCAGGCGTATCACCGGGTGATCTTCGGCGATCGCAACGCGAAGAGAGTGGCTTTCCATGCTATCCCGGAGGGTAAGGCTTGATCGTTCTGGAACGTAGTATATCCGTCTGGCACCAACGCAGCGTGACTCAACAGCCGTCTCGTTCAGTTCATTGCGATCAGCATCGATGTATCGACATGGATAGGCCATGCCTGAGCATTGCGCCGCGCAAGATAGCACGTGGCCATTGCGTATGACGATGCAGAACTACCTGAGTTCCAATCCCTTGCGAATCCGCGTGGTCATCGCCGACGATCATCCCGCGGTACTCGCGGGTGTGGAGTACTTGATATCCGATATGCGCGATGCGCTGGTGATCGGTACGTGCCCGCATGCTGCAAGCGTGATCGACTTTCTGCGGACGCATGCTTGCGATGTCGTGGTAGTCGATTATACGCCGCCGCGCGAGCTCGACGCCGATGGTCTGGTCTTGTTCTCACGTTTGCGGCGCCGATTTCCAGCGTTGCGTATCGTCGTGCTGACCGGACTGGAGAATCGGGAGATGCTGCAGCTCATCATGGCGGCAGGGGTAAACAGCGTCATCAGTAAATGGGACGACCCGGAGCATCTGCGAAGAGCTATTCGCGCTGTCTATATTCGGCAGCGTTATTTTTCGCCGGAAATCCGGCGGATGATCGATGTCGAGCGGCGACCGGCCGAGAGCGACCCGACGGGTCGGCTCAGTCTACGCGAGGCGGAAGTGATCCGCCTGCTCGCTACGGGCATGAGCGTGGTGGAGATCGGCACGATGGTCGGCCGTAGCCGTAAAACCATCAGCGCTCAGAAATTGACCGCGATGAAAAAGCTCGGCCTTGGCAGCGACGCGGATCTGTACCGCTATGCCTTGGCAAGCGGGCTGATCCATTCGTCGTATAGCGCGAAGGCCGATGCGCTGGCACACGAATAGGCCTATCGCCTAAGGAGCAAGTGGAGATGAGCGAGAAGTGAGCAGAAGCAAAGCCGGCATGCCTGGTAGCTTTCCCTATCTCCTCACATCCCGTCGCTCACTTCCTCGTCGAGGCCCCGTCAGCGTCCCAGGTCGATCGCATAAATCGCGGTGCCGTCGCCATTGTCCTTGACCAGTCGAATGCCATCCAGGCCAACCGCATGAGCTACATCCAGCTTGTCCGTGGCACCCTTGAACACGACCGGACCGCGTGTCTTCAGCGGGGCAAATCGCCAGGAGGTCGGTTCCAGGTCTTTCGCTGCGATATGTTGATGGCTCGCTAACCACTTGGCCAGGATCTCACGTGCGCCATCGGGTGCGGCGAGCACGATGTTGGTGCCATCCAGACCTGGGAAGTTGCCGCCGCCGCTGGCGCGATAATTGTTGGTGGCAATGACGAACGTCTGGTCGGGCTTCACTGCCTTGCCCTTATAGATCAGGTGCGCGATGCGCTGTCCCACGGGCTTGGAAACGTCAATGGTGTACTGAAGGCCGCCCTGGAACTGGTCGAAGTTGTAACCAGGCAGACTGCGACCGATCAACTCCTGTTCGCCCGGCTTATTGGGGTCGATCTGATTGAAACGTTCGGCCGATTTCTCCAGCCATGCCTTGAGCCCGGCACCGTTCACCTTCACCGCGTTGAGGGTATTGGGATAGAAATACAGATCGGCGGCGCTGCGCAGCGTGATCGGCCCAGGCATGACGTCGGTGTAGTCATCCGGGCCGCCGAAGCCCGTACGGAAGGCGGCTGCCGCCGACAGTACCGGCACACCCGCCAGTTCCGGGTGCAGATGCGGAAGCTCGGCGGCAACATACTCGCGCTGTGCCGCGTTGATGGCCGCCAGGGCGGTCATGTTCCCCTCGTCGGCGAAGTAGCTGCTCATGCGCACCGCCGTCGAACCGATCGGTGTATTGACGTAAGCCACCGCTGCTTCGTGTGCCCTGGCCACCAGCGGTGCAATTGCAGGGTCGGCCGGTACGCACTCGTTCTTGCCCGGGCAGATGGGCCGCACTTCGCTATGCGTTCTGTCTTTGTCGATCGTCCATCGGCCGTCGCGGCGTACCAGCGCCAGATCGATCACACCCAGATCCTTGCCGAAGAACCCGCCCATGACCGCCGGCACACCGCGCACGAAACCGCGCTTGGCATCCACCTCGGGCAAGCCCTGATAGTGCGGGCCGGGAAATTCGGTATGCGCGTGGCCGAGCAACAGCACGTCGATGCCCGGTACGCCCGCCAGATGCCAGCCGCCGTTTTCCATATCCGTGGTGTAGGGGTCGGCGTTGAGACCGCCATGCAGTACCGCGACGATCAGGTCGGGGTGCTGCGCTTGCAGCTCGGGCAAGTACTTCTTGGCGGCCTCGATGACACCCGTGACGGTGACTTTGCCCGCCAGATTCTGCTTGTCCCACTCCATGATCGGCGGCGGCGTGAAGCCGATGATGCCGACCCGCAACGACACGTCGCGCTTGTGCCCATCGGGCGTATCGACCTGGATGTGCTTTTCCACCACTGCCCAGGGTTTGAAGATCGGCTGACCGTCGCGGACGCTGTAGACATTGGATAGCACCAGGGGGAATCGCGGCCCGGCACAGCGATCGGCATGGCCGCCGTCGACATTCATTGGCGTGCCGGTGACCTGCGAGAGAAAGCCCAGGCCATAGTTGAATTCGTGGTTGCCGGCGGTACCGCCGTCGTAGCCGATCGCGTCCATCGCCCGGTAAATACCCAGCTCTTCGCCGCAGCCGATCTTCTGCACTTGGGCCTGGTAATCGGCCAGCACGCTGCCCTGGATGGTGTCGCCACTATCGAACAGGAAATGGTTCGGAAACTGTTGTCGCGCCTGGCGGATCAGTGTAGCGGTGCGCTCGTAGCCGACGCCGGTATCCGGCTTGAGCTTGTAATAATCGAAGCTCAGCACATTGGAGTGGATATCGGTGGTCTCCAGGATCGCCACCTCGGCGCGGCTGCCGTCCGGTGCCCCCCCGTTCTGGGCAGAGGGAGAGGATGCGCAGCCGGCCAGCAGACCCAGGGCAAGAGCGGCAGGAAAGAGAGTCGGACGGTACGGGCGGGACATGGGGATACGAAGGGGTCCGGAAGGGGCAAGCCGGCCACGCTAGCAGATTGCCGTGAAATTTCACGCGCAACGCCGGCTGAACCCTGTCGAGAGTCATGCCATCCGGCCCCTGCCGGCAGGCCCGGCGGGGGCTAACATGTCGCCCAGATTACAGACAGAAGTCAGAAACAGGGGCACAACGTCCAATGCAATCTTCCGTGTTTCGCGCCGCCAAGGGCAGCGCGGCCTGCCTGTTCGCCCTGGCTTTCTTTGCCTTTTGCGCCTATTACGCCGCGATGGGCGAACCCGGCTGGCCGCAGCGTGGATTCATCCTGGCCTTGATGGTTTGCGCGTTCGGCACCCTGATGTTCGCGTTCGGCCGCGTAGGCATCGCCCTGGTGCTGAGCGGTGCGATCTTCCTGCTGTTGCGCGTGCTGTCAGTGTTGAAGTTGCGCTATCTCGATTCGCCACTGATGGCGTCGGACTTCATTTACTACGCGCGTTCCAGCCTGCTGGAGACCGTGCGGCATTACCCGCACTTGTATAGCGTCAGTTTGGCGATCTGCCTATTGGTGCCGCCGGCGCTGTGGCTGGTTTGGCGTTATGACTGGCGTGTTTTCACGCGGCGGCCGGCGCCGTCGCGCGCCGCAGGCGTCGTGGCCAGCGTCCTGGCATTCTGGATCTGCCTGTTGCCGGCCGGTCCGTTCGGCGTGGTGCACGCCCGCGATATCTGGGACAAGCTTTCCGACGAAGCCGAGTCGCAGCTGACCAATTTCTTCGTCACCCTGAGCGAGTCTGGCGTGCAATTGCCGGCTCAATCCAGCGAAGCGCAGGCCGAGCTGACTTGGGCTGCGAGTGCCAATGGCACACCGGGTGCGGCGGCGACGGCGACGTATCCGGACATCATCGAAGTACTGGAAGAAAGTACTTTCGATCCGGCGAACTTCGACGGCTGCAATGTGCCCGAATGCCATGTGCGCCTGTTCCAACCCGATGCGCAAACGCGTGCGCACGGATACATGCGTGTACACACCTGGGGCGGTGGCACCTGGATGAGCGAATTCGCTGCGCTTACCGGCATGCCGCACGACATTTTCGGGCCAGCCGGTATGTACGCACCTTATGTGCTGGCGCCGCATGTGCGCGATTCGCTGCCTTTGCAATTGCAGCGGCTGGGTTACCTGACGGTGGCGGTGTACCCGACCAACGGTAACTTCCTCAACGGACGTAACGCCTATCGCGCCTATGGCTTCGAGCGCTTCTTCGACGCGCAGGATCTGAAGCTGGACGAATGGGAAGAAACCGACGCGCAGATGTTCGATGCGGTCAAGCGCGCCTATGCCATGGTCAAGAAACCTGGGCAACCGGTCTTCATCATGGTGCTGACGCTCAACCAGCACGGACCGCACGACACCGATCCGCTGTCCACGCTGCCATTGCCCTTCAGCCAGAATCCGCTCAAGACGTTGCCGGACAAGGAAGCGCTGAACTTTGTCACCTATCTGGCGCGTCTGCACGATTCGGACACGGCCATGACCCAGCTCGAGCACGATTTCCTGGGACGCCCGGAGCCGACGATGATCCTGCACTTCGGCGATCACCAGCCGTCGTTCAGCGGTGTGATTCGCGAGATGAAGCGTGAGTTGCCGGACACGCTGCGCCCGGAGCAGAACTACCTGACCTATTTCATGCTCAAGAGCAATTTTGCCGGGCCTGCGTTGCCACAATATCCGGCCTTGGATATTGCCTACCTGCCGACCATGCTGTTGCAAGCAGCGGGCCTGCCCACCGATCCGTATTTCTCCGCGTTGACCTCGCTGCGTGACAAATGCGCGGGCACGTATGCCGATTGCAAGCAGTCCGAGTTGATGGCGTCGTATCACGCCTGGATATTCCAGAAGCTGCATGTGTACCAATAGCCCGCGTGGCTTGTGAAGTCGCGCCTCACGGCACTGAAAAGCGTAAGAGCCGCCCTAGGCGATCGGAAGCGCGTATCGAGACTTTTCGAAGTCCCGCTCGTTGTCCACGAGAAGCCCGTGGGCTAATTTCCTTGCTCGATCCAACTACAACAGGGGACGGCGATGAAATATCTGGGATGGTATCGAACGGGTGTGCTCGTATTGTCGATGTTGCCGGCTACCATGGCATTGGCCAAGGAGCCTGACTTCAAGTATTCCGATCAGGCGGCACTGCGGGCAAAGCTGCTGTCCGATACTCCGCAGGAGTTGCCTTACCCAGCGACACCGTTGATCGATGCAGTCATGCGTGGCTTCGACGACGTCGTGCTGCTCAAGCTCAAAGACAAGAAAGTTCGGGACGAAGAAGGCGCCAACGCAGTTATTGCCATTATCCAGATCCGTCGGACGGACATGCTGCGGATGGTACTTGCCGAGGGCATATCGCCGAATGCCATGGCCGAGGGTCAATGGTACGCGCTGGGCGAAGCGGCGAAGGAGGGTAGTGTATCTACCATGTGCCTGCTGCTGGACTATGGTGCCAATCCGGCGCTGCGCAATACGAAGGTGGGCAATTTAATGATGGCGCTCGTGCGGCGCCATCTGGACACGGCAGCGTTGTTGATGCGGGCGGGTTATGTTCCCAGCGATGACGAGGTCGAGCATGTCCGACTCATGGGGCAAAAGGCTGGATTGGCAAGCCTCTACGCGGAAATACTCAAGATCAAGGCGGATAAGGCTGCATTGCAGCAGCAGTGCCAGGACGATCAGCCCACGCTCCATGTAGGCGCCGCTGTCCCATAGCTGGTGGCGACGAGTGCTTGCGGCAGCCCCAACTACCGATCGGCGATGTCGCTTACGCCGCCGATCCAGGTTTCCTTCACCATCAAGGCATCGTCCATCACGACGAAATCTGCGCGCTGCCCGGCCACCAATTGGCCCTGCTGGCGCTCGCAGCCTATCCATGCCGCCGGATAGGCGCTCGCCATGCGTGAAGCCTCTGCCAGCGGCAGCCCGACCACCTGTACCAAGTTGCGCACGCCGGTGGCCATGTCCAAGGCCGAGCCGGCAAGGACGCCGTCGTCGCTTTGGCAAATGCCGTCACGCGCGGTAATCGTCTGCCCATTCAATACATAACTTGCATTGGCCGACCCGACTGGTGGCATGGCATCCGTTACCAGCACGCTCTTGCCCCGCGCCTTGGCGGCGATGGCAATGCGCAGGCTGGCGGGGTGGACATGATGCAGGTCGACGATCAGTCCGCACCAGCTATGCGGGTCGTCCAGCGCCGCACCGACCACGCCCGGATCGCGGCTGCCGAGCGGCGTCATGGCGTTGTACAGATGTGTGAAACCGCTGATACCTGCGTCGAGCGCAGCGCGCGTGGTGGCGTAATCGGCGGCGGTATGCCCGGCAACCACGACCACGCCGGCCTCGCTCAATTGGCGGATGACGTCGTGCGAGACTTGTTCCGGTGCCAGCGTCAGCATGACGACGCCGCGATTGCCATGGGTCAATGCGCGAAGATCGTCCGCGTCCGGCAGTCGAAACAGGTCGGCGTTATGAATACCTTTGCGCGCTGCCGCCAGGAACGGGCCTTCCACATGAATGCCGAGAATGCCCGGTACGCCCTGCTCGATGGCTTCGTTCACCGCCTTGAGCGCTGCGTGCATCACTTCGGGTGTATCGGTGATCAGCGTCGGCAGCATGCCGGTGGTGCCGAACTTGCGATGCGCGGCGGCGATGGCGCGCAACGCATCCACCGTCGGCGTTTCGTTGAACAGCACGCCGCCGCCTCCATTGACTTGCACGTCGATAAAGCCCGGAAGCAGCAAATGTCCTTGCAGATCGTGCTGTCGTGCCTGCGCGATGCGCGGATCGTCGCGGCCGGTCACCGCGAGGATGCGTTCGCCCTGCAGCAGCACGATCTGGCCTTCGCGCGAGCCGTGCTCGCCCAGCACGCGGCTGTTGACCAGGGCAATGACCTCTTGCGTAGCCATCAGACCGTCTCCGTCACCTTGTTCAGATGCGGCGGTACATCCGGATCGTAACCGCGCGCCAAAGCCAGCGCGCTGGCCGCGCGATAGAAGCTTTGCACGGCAAGCAGCGGCGTGACGATCGGCGCGACGTCGTGGGGCAAGGGCAGGGCGTCGGTGCCGCCGGCACCTGGCGCGGCGACCCACACGCGTGCCTCGCGCTTGCGGAATTCGTCGGCGACGGCCAGCGTATTGTCCAGCGTGCCGTCGTCCTGACCGAAGAACAGCACCGGGAAACCCTGTCCGACCAGGGCCATCGGTCCGTGCTTGACCTCGGCGGCACTGAACGCCTCGGCGTGCAGTCCGCAGGTTTCCTTCAGCTTGAGCGCAGCTTCCAGCGCCGCGCCGAAGCCGTAGCCGCGACCGACCACGAACAGGTTCTGCGTATTGCGCAGGCCTTGCGCCATCGCACTCCAGTCGCCTTCCCAGCCGCGGCGCAAGTCGTCAGGCAGGCGCGCGATCACGGCATGCAATTGTGCGTCGTCGCTCCAGTGTGCGGTCAGCTGCAGAATCGCCGCGAGTGTGGCGAGGTAGCTCTTGGTCGCCGCTACGCTGCGCTCGGGCCCGGCACGCAGCGGCACGACGCAGTCGGCCAGTTCGGCCAGCGGCGAATCCTCCACGTTGACCAGGGCCAACACATACGCACCGGCTTTCTTGGCGGCCTGCGCGCTGCGTAGCAGGTCGGGGCTCTTGCCCGATTGCGAGATAGCGACGAACAGCGCGCCGTCCATTTTCAGGTCGGCGTCGTAGATCGAGGAAATCGACGGCGATGCCGACGCGGTCATCAAGCCCAGGCGCGTTTCGAACACGTATTTGGCATAGGCGGCAGCATGATCGGAACTGCCGCGTGCGCAGGTGGCGATAAAACGAGGCGGCTTGGCACGCAGGTGCTTGCCCAGGTTCGCCAGGATCGTGGCGTTCTGTTCGAGCTGACGGGAAACCACATCGGCGGTCTCGGCCGCTTCGCGGTACATCAAGGTGTCGCTGGCAGATTTCATGAGATTCTCAACAAGTATCGGGCGCCGCCGGTCTTCGACGTCAGCCCTTGCGTGGCACGGAGCCGCGCGGCGGCGCGGTGGATCCGCGCACGACCAGCTCCGGGGAAAAACCTTCGTTACTGGCGACTTCGTGGTTGCCGCTGCTCTTGCGCTGCAAGTCGTCCATCAGGCGCAACGCGGCATGCTGGCCGATATCGGCCGTGGACTGGCGCGCGGTAGTCAGCGCCGGCCATGCCTGCTTGGAGAACGGGTTGTCCTCGAAGCCGGCAATGGACAGATCCCACGGTACATCCAGGCCGGCCGAACGTGCCGCGGCCAACACGCCGGCGGCGATTTCGTCGTTGCTGCCGAAGATGGCGGTAGGCGGTTCCTTCAGCGCCAGCAGTTTGCGCGCGCGGCGGAACCCGTCGTCGAACGCATAGCTGCCGGGCAGGATGTATTTCTTGTTCAGCGCGATGCCGTAATCCTTCAGCGCATCCGAATATCCCTGGTAGCGCTCCGGGCTGGAGCGATGATGCTCTTCGCCCCACAGGAAGCCGATGCGCGTGTGGCCGAGCTGGATCAAGTGCTCGGTGATCGCATACGCCGCATCGCGGTCGTCGACAAACACGCAAGGCGAGCCGTCCTTGGGATCCTCGCGTGCGGCGATGATGCGCACGAAGGTGATGTCTTCTTTTTTCAGGGTATCGATCAGTGCGTCCTGCTCGGACATCGGCGGCGCGAGCACCAGTCCGGCCAAGCGGGAGCGCTTGACCAGCGAGCACAGCTCTTCGGCGAGGTTCGGTGCGGTCGAATCGCAGGGATGGATCTGCAAGCCGAAGCCGCGCTCGCGGCAAGCCGACAGCACACCTTCCTGCATGCTGATCACGTAATGCGCGTTCGGATTGTCGTAGACCAGGCCGATCGCATACGCATGCGTGCTGCGCAGGCCGCGCGCGGACGGGTTGGGCCGATAGCCCAGGGCTTCGATCGCTCGCTCGACTTTTTCGCGCGTGTCGGCCCGCACCGAGGACTCCCGGTTGATCACCCGGGACACGGTCTTAAGCGATACGCCGGAGCGTTTGGCGACGTCCTTGATGGTGGGGCTTTGCAACGGTGGAACTCCGCTGGTTCGTTAGCCGGGCTGTGTCGCCCGGCGGCCATGGTGCGTGACGTCAGGAGGCGTGCTGGCCGACCCGATGGCCGCGCGCGCCGTAATACAGGATGTACAGGTAGCAGGGGATCATCAGTGCGGCGAACACTAGCTGAAAGTTGAAGTGCTGCTTCAGGTGGGCAAAGAGCTGCGGCAATATCGCGCCGCCGACAATGCCCATCACCAGCACCGCCGATCCGAGCTCGGTAAAACGGCCCAGGCCCTTGATCGCCAGCGGGAAGATCGCCGGCCACATCATGGCGTTGGCAAAGCCCAGCGCAGCCACGAAAGCCACCGACGTATACCCGTGTGTGACGTATGCGCCCAGCGTGAAGAGCACGCCGAGGATGGCCGACACGGCCAGGTACGTTTGCTGCGAGACCACCTTGGGGATGAGGATCAGGCCGGTGATATAGCCGATCAGCATGCCGACCAGGGTAAAGGAGGTGAAATGCGCCGTTTCGCCGGGTGCCAGGCCGAACCCTTGGCCATAAGTGCCGATGGCATCGCCGGCCATCACTTCCACGCCCACGTACAAGAACAGGCAGAGCACGCCCAGCCACAGGTGCGGGAAGCTGAAGATGCTGCCCTTGGTATGGCCGATGGAGCGTTCGCTGTTGGCGCCGGAGGGTTTGATTTCCGGCAGCGAGGAAAACAGGATCCAGATCGCCACCACGACCAGCAGTGCGGCCAGGGCCATGTAAGGCCAGAACACGCGTGCGGCGAATTCATTGAGCAACGCGTCGCGCGACGGGCCCAGCTCCATCTTGGTCACCCGATCAAGGAAGGCATCGATACCGGCCATCACCAAGGCGCCGAACGCGAACGGTGCCGCCGCGCCGGCGATCTTGTTGCAAATTCCCATCAGGGCGATGCGCTGCGCGGCGCTTTCGATAGGACCGAGGATGCTGATGTAAGGGTTGGATGCCGTCTGCAGCAGCGAAAGCCCTGCGCCGATCACGAACAAGCCGGTCAACGCACCCGGATAAATGCGGATGCGCACGAACTCGCCGAACAGCGCCGCGCCGATGGCCATGATGAAAAGGCCCAGCACCATCCCCTTTTTCATGCCCGTGCGTTTGAGCACCGCCCCGGCGGGCAACGCAAGCACGAAGTAGGACACATAGAACGCGAACGGCACCAGGAACGCGCCGACGTCATCGAGGGTAAAAGCGATCTTCACGAACGAAATCAGCGGCCCGTTGAGCCAGGTAAAAAAGCCCATCACGAAGAACAGCAGGCCGATGATCATCATCGGGATGAGGTTGGATGCGTGCGATTCGCTCGCGGACATAGTGGTCGATGACATGGTGCCTGTTTGCTCCCCCGCCCTTGGCGTACGGTGACTCTTAAAGATAGCCCGAAGGGCAGTGGTTCCCCAGAGGTGTTTTATCGGGGCTAACTAGCAACGTTGTCAATTGTTGTCCTCCTACAGGACAAGAACGGCTTGTGCCCGGCCATGACCGACGGCACGGGAGCCGACGAGTCATGGCGCAATGCGCAAAAAAGCCGGCCGAATCATTATTGATCGATCTAAATGGCTTGGCGCTGGGAATGCGGCCGAACACCCCCGGGCCGGCCCCAGGCCGGATCATGTTGCGGCGCACAATAACAATTTCCACACGCTACCGAATGGCATGTTGACAACGTTGTCATCCGTTCGCAGACTCCGGCCGCATCGGGGCATGTTTTTACAGAAACATGACGGGGATTTGACGGGGGAGTGGCGTGGCGGACGCGGTCAACCACAACAGGGCTAGCGGGGCGGCAGCCGGCGGGATGTTCCTGGCGGCGGACGTGGGCGGTACGCATGCACGCGTCGGCCTGGTCAGTCATCGGCCCGGCGAACGCCAGTCCATCACCGTGCATCAGTACCAGCGCTATGCCTGCGCGGACTGGCCCAGCCTGACCGCCGTACTGAAAGATTTTGTCGAGCACCTTGACGGCGCAGTGCGCGTCGATCAGTGCGCGGTGGCCAGCGCGGGGTATGTGCTGGGCGATGCCATCGTCAACGACAACCTGCCCTGGCCGGTGTCGATCCGCGATATCCGCGACAACCTCGGTATCGATCGGCTTGCCGTGGTCAACGACTTCGAAGCCGTGGCCTATGCCGCGCAGTTCCTTTCGCAGGCCGACACCATGCCGGTGATCGACACCGCGACCGCGCCGGCCGATGGGCCGATGCTGGTGATGGGGCCGGGTACAGGCTTGGGTTCGGCAGTGTTGTTTCCGGGCAAGCCGCACGCGTCCGTACTTGCGACCGAAGCCGGGCAGATTTCGCTTGCGCCGGGCAATGCGCTGGAGATCGATATCTTGCGCTGGCTGGCACGCGACCGCGCTTACGTATCGTTCGAAGACGCTTTGTCCGGGCCCGGTCTGCTCAATCTGTATCGAGCGATTGCGCACCTGCATGATCGCAAAGCCTTGCTGGACGAACCCAGCCAGATTACCCAGGCTGCATTGGATCGCAGCGATGTCAACGCGATCGAAGCGCTGGAGGTCTTCTGCGGCTTGCTCGGCAGCTTCGTCGGCGACCTCGTGCTGCTTTACGGCGCGCGCGGCGGTGTGTTCCTCGCCGGCGGCATCCTGCCGCAGATTCGCGAGCTTCTGCTTGCCAGCAGTTTTGCCGAACGCTTTTTCAACAAGGGCGTGATGCGCGCCTATTTGCAACAGGTACCCGTGCGGCTGATGGAGCATGGCCAGCATGGGGTCATCGGCGCAGCCGGGTTGTATCTGGATAGCCGGCCAGGCCGGTAAGGAAGCCTCATCGCCATGCCGCATGCATTCGCATCGAACGACAAGCACAACACCAGACGTATCGCACGCCAAGTCAACCACCACCGCTGTTGATTCGCCTCTGAGGGGAGGAAGGAAACCATGTCGTACCGTAAGTCTCTACTCGCAGCCAGTATCGTCGCCGGCCTGTGTCTATCCGGCAGCATTCATGCCCAGGACACCGCACAGACCGACACGCAGAAGCCCGCCGACAAAAACGTCAAGGAGCTGAGCACGGTCACCGTCGTCGGTATCCGCGACAGCGAAGCCGAGTCGCTGAACCTGAAGAAGGCAGCCGACGCACACGTAGAAATCATCACGGCCGAAGATGTGGGCAAGCTGCCCGCCAAGAACGTGGCCGACACCCTGCAGCGCCTGCCGGGCGTCAACATCAGCTCGTCCAGCGCGGTGGAAGGCGGTTTCGACGAAGCCGATCGCGTCAGCCTGCGCGGCACCAACCCCAGCATGACCCAGACCTTGGTCAATGGCCACACGGTGGGCACCGGCGACTGGTTCGTGCTCAGCCAGGTTCAGACAGTGGGTCGTAGCGTCAGCTACAGCTTGCTGCCGTCTGAAATCGTCAGCGAAGTGGTGGTACACAAGTCGTCCGAAGCAAAGCTGCAGGAAGGCGGTGCGGCCGGTACGGTCGACATCATCACTCGCAAGCCGCTCGAATTCTCCAAGCAGTACACCACTCAACTGTCGGTTGGCGGTGTCTACTCGGATCTGCCCAGTAGCACCGAACCGCAGTTCAACGGCCTGTTCAACTACAAAAACGACAACAACACGTTTGGCGTGATGGTGCAGGGCTTCTACGAGAAGCGCAGCCTGCAGCGTAATGGGCAGGAAGTTGTCGGTGGCTACCTGCCGCTAGGCGGCGACATCGTGGCGCAGCATCCGGATCTGGCCGGCAAGTACTATCCGAACGAGATCGGTTCGACGCTGTTTACCCAGACCCGTACTCGCAAGGGTGGCACGGTCGATCTGCAATGGAAGGTCACCGATGACCTGACCCTGAACTTGAATAGCTTCTATTCCAAGCTCAAGGCCGATAACTTCAACCGCAACTACATGATGTGGGCGAGCCAGTTCATCAATAGCGGCGCGGGCCTGCAGAGCTATCAGGTCAAGGGCAACGTCCTGACCAATGCGGTATTTGCGCCCGTGCCTGGTAGTCCGACCCCATATGGCGTGTACGACCAGATCTCTCGTCCGGGTGCGGCCTCTTCGTCTGCCTACACCACTTTGGATGCCGAATGGCGCGCAACCGACCACCTGACCTTTACCGGGCAGGTCGGCACCACCCAGGGCAAGGGCGACAGCCCGACCCAGGACGTGAGCGAACTTGGCTTCGGAGCGGGTGCCGGTGCGAGCTGGGATATGCGTGGCACGGGTAAGCCGATCAACTGGACCATGGGCGGGGACAACAGCAGTCCGTCCGGCATCATCCCTTCGGCCGGCTGGATCTTCGGCGACCAGAATATCCATATCAAGGATAAGGAAAACTTCTTCCAGGCCGATGGCTCGCTGGCATTCGACAATATTCCGCTGTCCTCGTTGGATTTCGGTATCCGCTACTCCGATCACACCCGCGAGAACAAGAGCGACATCGGCCAGGGCCCGGCCGGTGACTGGCAGAATCCGGCCAACTATCCGCAGTCGTGGTCGAACTATCCGGGTAGCTTCAATGGCGACCTGGGCCTGACTGCTCCCGGTCCGATCTGGTATTACAGCCCGGCGCAGTTGGCAGCTTTCGACAAGCTCTACACCACGCGCGATCCGATCGCCCGCTACAACTGGCAGAACATCTACAAGGTGAAGGAAAAGGATTCCGCCGCCTACTTGCAGGCCAACTTCAACGGCGACCGTTGGAGCGGCAACATTGGCGTGCGTTATGTCTATACGAAGGAAGACATCAACTACAACACCAGCTCGGTGTCCGATTTCACCGTCTCCGGTCCATACACCGGCTCGGCCTTCGGTGACTACTACAAGAACAACTACAACAACGGTTCGGGTCGCTTCCTGCCCAGCGCGAACTTGAAGTTCAACCTGACGGATGACCTGATCGCCCGCTTCGCCGCGTCGCAGACGATGACGCGCCCGGACTACTCGGCACTGGCCGGCTCGTATGTACTCGATGACCTGACCCATACCGGCACGGGCGGCAATCCGCAGCTGAAGCCGTTGATCTCCACCAACTTCGACGCGGCGATGGAGTGGTACTTCGCCCCGCGTGGCTTGGTGTCGGCCGGCGTGTACAACATGCAGCTGGATAACTACATCAACTTCGGTACGGAGGCCATCCAGTTCAAGGACGTCCAGGCCAGCACCAATGCCGGGCATGATGTGTTCGCCACCTACCTGGTCAGTGTGCCGACCAACGTCGGCGGCAACATCAAGGGCGTGGAGCTGAATTACGTCCAGCCGATCGGTGAAAACTTCGGCGTGCAAACGAACTACACCTTCGCTAGTGGACATGCCGACGATGGCAAGCCGCTGCAGGGTACTTCGAAGAACACCTACAACGTCTCGGGTTACTTCGAAAACAAGTACTTCAACGCACGTATCAGCTACACCTACCGTTCGTCGTTCTACGCTGGCGTAAGCCGTACCGACACCTTCTACCAGGCCGGTATCGGCAACCTGGCAGCGTCGGTCAGCTACAACATCAACGATTGGATGTCGATCGCGCTGGATGCGATGAACCTCAACAATCCGAAGTTCAAGTACTACACCGTCAACCCTGCTTATGGACGTCAGCCTTATTCGTTCTACGACAACGGTCGCCAGTACTACGTCAACCTGCGTTTCAAGTTCTAAGTTTTAGGCAACACCTCCCCGCCAGGGCCCGGCACACTTGCCGGGCCCGATTTTTCGGTGCGGAGTTCCAAGGATGCCCCGATGAAGCAACGCCATCGTTGGTTTGCGGCTGCTGCCATGGCCTTGCCCGCCCTGGCAGGAGCAACGACTAAGGTCCTCATCGATCAGGTCGGCTATGACACACAAGCGCCCAAGCAAGCGGTGCTCATGTCGGACAAAACCGGGCCGGTGGATTTCTCCGTTGTCGATGCCGATAGCGGCAAGACAGTGCTCAGGGGCCGCACCGATGCTTCAGTGGCCGTAGGACACTGGAACGATCGCTACGCGATCGCGGATTTCAGCGCGCTGACGACACCGGGGCATTACTACATCGCCACCAGCGGCGAGCGCTCCTGGGCCTTCGACATCGCCGACAACGTGCTCGAACGCCACACGTTGTCCAACGTCATCTATTACTTCAAGGGACAGCGCTCCAGCGGCTCGATCGACAAGGCCGACCGCGCCTTGCCGCATCCCGACGGCAAGCCCGGCACGCTGGACCTGCGCGGTGGCTGGTACGACGCCACGGGCGACTACGGTATCCACCTGTCGCACCAGAATCCCACCAATTACTTCAACACCCAGCAACTACCGCTGGCGGCATGGAGCTTGTTACGCAGCTGGCAGGCGCTGCACGCGCGGCATGACCGCAACTTCAACGAATACGAGCGTCGTCTGCTCGACGAAGGCCTGTTCGGGGCGGACTTCCTAGTGCGCGACAAGCGACCGGACGGGTCGTTCTGGCAATCCATCGATGGGCCGGGTGCCGGCAAATTGCCGCGGGATCGCCGCATTGGCGATCCGAACTGGCGCACGCAGATCAAACGCAAGCCCGGTGACGTTACCGAGCAGATCCAGCAGCCGGCTCACGGCCCGCATGCGTACGAAGCCAGCTTTCGTGCCGGTGGCGGCATGGCGATCGCGGCGCTGGCCCTGGCCAGTCGTATGGATGCCGACGGCGATTTCACCCGACAGGATTATTTGCGCACCGCCGTCGACGCCTATCGCTTTCTCGATGCGCACAATGCCGAACTGACGTACGACGGCAAAGACAACATCATCGACGATTACTGCGCGCTGCTGGCCGCGGTGGAGCTCTATCGGGCCACGCAAGACGTCAGCTGGCGGGCCGCTGCCGATTCGCGGGCCGATCGTCTGATGGCACGGCTGGTCAACCGCGATGGCTATGTAGACTATTGGCGTGCCGACGATGCTGTACGCCCGTTCTTCCATCCCTCCGATGCCGGTCTGCCTGTGGTGGCGCTTGTCGAGTACGCGGGTATCGCCGAGCCGGCGCGGTTGGCGCGTGTGCGCGACACCGTGCGACGCTCGCTGGAGTTCGAATTGCGCATTACAGACAAGGCCGCCAATCCCTTCGGGTTGGCGCGGCAGTTGGTGCGCAACGCGAATGGCGAGCTACGCGCTGCATTCTTCTTTCCGCACGATACCGAAGCGGCACCATGGTGGCAGGGCGAAAACGCTCGCCTGGCTTCGCTGACTGCCGCTGCCCGGTTGGCCGTGCCGCTATTCGGCGACGATGCCGGTTTCCAGCGACACCTGGAGGACTATGCCTGGAACCAGTTGCATTGGATACTCGGTCGCAATCCCTTCGATAGCAGCATGCTGATGGCCAGCGGACATAACAACGCGCCGTACATGTTCTTCGACTCCTACCAGTACACCAATGCGCCTGGCGCAATCGTCAACGGCATCACCGCGGGCCTGGACGATCCCGATGGTATCGCCTTCGACCTGGGCTACGCGCAGACCGGCAAGGACGACGACTGGCGCTGGACCGAGCAATGGCTGCCGCACGATACCTGGTATCTGCTGGCGATCAGCCTTCCGCGGCATTGACCTTGACTTTGGAACCCCGAGAGTTGCGATGAAAACGTTGCGCCACCTGCTTAGCCTCGCCCTGATCGGTTGCGCTACCAACGCGATGGCAGTGCCCGCACAGGCGCCTCTGCCGCTGATTCCGTTGCCGGCCAAAGCGGTTCGCGCACAAGGCACATTGGTTATCGACGCGAATACGCCGGTGATCGCCGACGATGAAGGGGGTAAGCAGGCAGCCAATTACCTGCTCGCGCAATTGGAACGCGCACACGGTCTGCATTTGACCTTGCATGGCGGCACCGCCGCAGTGCCGGCGATCGTGTTCGAGCGAGATCCCCATGCCGTCGTCGCGCACCCGGAGGGTTATGTGCTCGATATAACGCCACATGGCGTCCGCATCGCAGCACGCAGCGACGCCGGCCTGTTTTACGGTGCGGTGACGCTGTGGCAGCTGTTGACGGCCAAGCCTGGGCTGGACAAGGTAAGCCTTGCCGCCGTCCATATCGAAGACCAGCCGCGCTTCGCCTGGCGCGGTTTGATGCTCGATTCCGCCCGTCATTTCCAGAGCATCGAAGACGTGCGCGCGGTGATCGATCAGCTTGCGCTACACAAGCTCAATGTATTGCATTGGCACCTGACCGACGACCAGGGCTGGCGCATCGAGATCAAGCGCTATCCCGAACTCACGCGCATCGGCGCCTGGCGTACCCCTCCGGGTGCGGGCGAAGATGGCGAGCCCAAGCAATACGGCGGCTTCTATACCCAGGACGAGATTCGCCAGACGGTAGCGTATGCCGCCGCACGCCACGTGACCATTGTTCCCGAGCTGGACATGCCCGGCCACGCACAGGCCGCGGTTGCGGCGTATCCGGAACTCGGCGTCACCGGCAAACGGCCGCCGGTGTCGGTCGATTGGGGCGTCAATCCCTATCTGTACAACGTCGACGACCACACCATCGTCTTCCTGGAACATGTACTCGACGAAGTCATGGACTTGTTCCCCTCGCAGTACATTCACCTGGGCGGCGACGAAGCGATCAAGGATCAGTGGCAGGCCTCGCCGGCGATCCAGGCAAAGATGAAAGCGTTGGGCATCGGCAGCGAAGACGCGCTGCAGAGCTGGATGATCGAGCATTTCGGCAAATACCTCGCCGCACACGGTCGTCGCCTGATCGGCTGGGACGAGATTCTGGAGGGCGGCGTGCCGCCGAGCGCCACTGTGATGTCCTGGCGTGGTACCAAGGGCGCCGTCGCCGCGGCGCGGCAAGGTCACGACGTCGTGCTGTCGCCCGCACCGGACCTGTATTTCGATGGCCTGCAAAGCACGCGCGACGACGAATACACCGGCCGCATGCCGGCGATGGATCTGGCGCATATCTATGGTTTCGAAGCGGTGCCGGCGGAGCTGAGTGCGAGCCAGGCCAGGCACGTGCTCGGCGTGCAGGCCAACGTATGGACCGAACACCTGCCGACCATGCGACATATCCAGCACGCGGTGTATCCACGTCTCGACGCATTGGCCGAGGCGGCCTGGACACCCAAGGCCGCACGTCGCTGGGATAGCTTCGTGGCGCGCCTGCCGGCTCAGCTTGAGCGCTATCGCGGTACCGGCATCGAGGCTGCCGACAGCGCCTTTGCGCCCGCGTTCGTATTGGATCGCAACGCCGCCATCGCCCACGATAAGGCAACAGTAACGCTCTCCAACCAGGCGCGTGCCGGCGTGTTGCGTTATACGCTGGACGGTAGCGAGCCGACGGCAGCTTCGACGCGCTACGGCAGGCCGTTTGTCGTGAATCTTCCCGCGACGCTGCGCGCGGCCACGTTTGCTGCCGACGGTACCGTGCTGGCGGCGCCGCGCTCGTTTGCGCTGGATCAGGTCAATCTGCGTGCCCGCAACAGCGGCGAACTGGAGAACTGCCCCGGCAGCGACTTCACGTTGCGTGTGCAGCCGATGCCCGATGCGAGCTCGGTCACACCCGTCTACAACATCAATGTCTTCGATGCTTGCCGCCTGTATCGCGCAGCCTCGCTCGATGGCGTGCATGCGATCGAGATCGATGCAGCTCGCCTGCCACGTAACTACGCACTGGCACACGAGGCCAAGTTGGTGAAGTCCTATCCGGCGAGCACCGCGCACGGCGAGCTGGTCGTACGCCAGGATCGTTGCGATGGTCCCCTGCTGGCCACACTGCCATTGCCCGCGCCGGAGGGGGCGCGCCAGTTTCGCCTGCAAGGTGTGCTGACACCCGCAACCGGTGTGCATGACCTGTGCCTGATCTTCACTTCGCCGATCGATGGACCGCTCTATGGCATCGGCAAGGCTGCATTGCGCACCGGACATGAATAGCAAAGTGCGCCGTCTCACCCCGCTCGACACATCGGGTGGCATAAGACGGTAGCAATTTCTTGCGATGCCTCGGCTATGATCGGGCGCTTCCGGTCCGTCGTGCGGGATATCCATGCGCTATCGCAGTTGTTTTATCGCTTCCGTTATCCTGCTGACCGCCTGCGCGAGCCAGGCGGTTGCGCCGCCTACATCGATAGCGGTGCCTTCGATCGACCGGCCGGCCGGCGAAACGCCGGCATGGTGGTTCCGCAATGGTGCCGCGCAAGCCGCGCGCCTCGCCGCCGAAGCAGGCAGTACGCAGAAAGCGAAGAATGTCATCGTGTTCCTCGGCGATGGCATGAGCATCACCACGATCGCCGCGGCCCATGTGTACGCTGGGCAGCGCAAAGGACTCGACGGCGAAAGCTATCGGTTGAGTTTCGAGCAATTTCCTTTCAGCGCGTTCAGTCGCACTTACGAGACCGACCAGCAGACGCCCGATTCGGCCGGCACGATGACCGCGATCATGACCGGCGTAAAGACGCGCGCCGGTTTCATCGGCGTTTCGCAGGTGCCCAAGCGACAGGACTGTGCCGGCGGCAAGGGGCAGGAACTGGTCACCATGCTGGAGCTGGCCTCGTCGGCCGGCATGAGCACCGGTGCGGTGACTACTACGCGTGTCACTCATGCCACGCCCGCGGCAACGTACGGACATCTGCCGGAGCGCAATTGGGAAGTCGACAGCAAGCTCAGTGCCCAGGCACGTGCTGACGGCTGCAAGGATTTCGCAGCGCAGCTGGTGGATTTTCCCGGTCGTAGCGGCCTGACTGTGGCGATGGGCGGCGGCCGCACCGAGTTCATGCCATCGACCCAGACCGATCCGGAGTATCCGACCAAGGTCGGTCAACGCGCCGATGGGCGAGACCTGATCGCCGAATGGAAGGCACGCCATCCGCAAGGAGCGTACGTCTGGAATGCGAAGCAGCTCGATACGCTGGATCTTACGCATACGCCACAGGTACTCGGTTTGTTCGAGCCTTCGCATATGAACTACGAGCACGACCGTCCACGCGATGGCGCGGGTGAGCCGAGTCTGGCGCAGATGACGGCCAGTGCGATCGATGTGCTCGAGCAGAACCGCAAGGGTTTCTTCCTGATGGTCGAAGGCGGGCGTATCGATCACGCGTTACACGCGGGAAATGCCTATCGCGCATTGGACGAAACTGTTGCTTTTGCCGATGCGGTGCAGGCCGCGCTCGATCGCACGGATCCTGCCGAGACTTTGATCGTAGTGACTGCCGATCATAGCCATACGCTCACCTTTGCGGGTTACCCCAAGCGCGGTAACGACATTCTGGGTCTGGTTGCCGGTGCCACCGATAGTTATGACGAAGAGGGCGGCTCGGGCTTGGCTCATGACGCTACCGGCAAGCCTTACACCACGCTCGGATTCGCGAGCGGCCCGGGTTATACCGGTGCCAGTGATAAGCAGCCGGAAGGTCCGAAACGTTTTCCGCACGAACCCGAATCGTTTCAGGCGGCAACGAAAGGACGGCCAGATCTGAGCAACGTCGCGACAAATGCACCGGATTACATGCAGGAAGCGACCGTGCCGCAGAAGGATGAAACACATGGTGGCGAGGATGTGGCGATCTTCGCGCATGGACCGGGTGCTTCGGCTTTTCATGGCGAGTTGGAGCAGAACGCGATCTTCCATGTGATCGTGCAGCATGTGCCATTGCTGACCGCTCAGTTGTGCCGGTTGACGACGTGCGAGGGCGGGGTGCCGGTGGAGCGGCCTGTTTATCAGGTGTGGCTGAAGATGAATGAGGCGTCGCGCTAGCGTAGGGCTGCCCCCTCACCCCAACCCTCTCCCCCGGCGGAGCCAGGGAAGAGGGAGCCTGACTGAGGTGAGCCTCAATACTTCGCACTTGCGCTGCCTGCTCCCTCTCCCCTGGCTCCGCCGGGGGAGAGGGTTGGGTGAGGGGGCTCTTGCTGCCTCACAACCGCAACATCCACCGCACTACGCTGCACCCATGAAAAAGCTACTCTCTGCCCTTGCCGCTCTCGCGATCATTGCCGTCATGCCCCAAACGCAAGCCAACGAAGCCCCCCTTGCTGCCAAGGTCCTGGTCATCGGCCACCGCGGCGCGAGCGCCTTACGCCCGGAACACACGTTAGCCTCTTATGCCAAGGCCATCGCCGACGGCGCAGACTTCATCGAGCCGGATCTGGTCATGACGCGCGACGGCGTGCTGGTCGCGCGGCACGAGAACGAAATCGGCGGTACCACCGATGTCTCCAGGCACCCGGAATTCGCCGGCCGCAAGACCACCAAGCGCATCGACGGTCACGACGTCACTGGTTGGTTCACCGAAGATTTCAGCCTGGCCGAACTGAAAACCCTGCGCGCTCGCGAACGCCTGCCGCAGTTTCGCGATACCCGCTATGACGGCCAGTTCCAGATTCCCACCTTCGACGAAATCATCGATTTCGTCGCCGCGGAATCGGCTACCTACGATCGTGTCATCGGCATCATCCCGGAGATCAAGCACGGTACCTATTTCCAGAAGATCGGCCTGCCGATGGAGCAACGTGTATTGACTGCGCTCGATTCCCACGCCTATACCCGTACGGCACCGGTGGAAATCCAGTCGTTCGAAATCGCCAACCTGCGCTACCTGCGCAGCAGGCTCGGCAGCAACCATCCGAATATCCGTCTACTGCAATTGATCGACGAGCCTGCCATGCAGCCTTACGACGTGGTGGCGGCAGGCGGCAAGCTGACCTACGCCGACATGCTCAAGCCCATGGGTCTGCGCGATATCGCTGGCTATGCCGACGCCATCGGTCCGAATATCCGCCAGATCATTCCGTTGGCGGCGGACGGCAGATTGGATGCACCCACGGCTGTCGTGCGCGATGCGCATGCGGCGCGGCTGGAAGTACATGTCTACACCTTCCGCCCCGAGAATCATTTCCAGGCGAAGAATTTCTGGCAAGGCGCCGACCCGCGGCAGTTCAACGAAGCCGGTTCGATCGCCGAAATCCGCGCCTACCTCGATGCCGGCGTCGACGCCTTCTTTACCGACGACCCGGCGATCGGCCGCAAGGCCGTCGACGGGCGCTAAGCGTTTGAAACGGTAAACGGCGGTACACTCGGCCCGCGGGTGCGGCAGCCGGGAGGGGCGCGGTCTTGAACACGCAGGAAATCATCATCACCTGGGCGACGCCGGTGTTCTTTGCGCTGATCGCGCTGGAACTGCTGGTGGCGCGCTGGCAGGGACGCAAGGTCTATCACAGCAGCGATGCGATCAACAGTTTATCGCTGGGTGTGATCTCCCAGGTGGCCGCGGTGTTCACCAAGCTGCTGACCATCGGTATCTATGCCTGGTGCGTGGAGCATTTGTCCTTGTTCCATCTGCCGGCCAACAGCGTGTGGGTATGGGTAACGGCGCTGCTGTTCTACGACTTCTGCTACTACTGGCTGCACCGCCTCGGCCACGAGGTGAACATTCTCTGGGCCGCGCACGTCGTGCATCACCAGAGCGAGGATTACAACCTGAGCACCGCGCTGCGTCAGACCGGCAGCGGTACCTTGCTTGGCTGGCTGTTCTACCTGCCGATGGCTGTCGTCGGCTATCCGCTGGAAGTGTTCATCGTCGTCGCATTGATCGACCTGCTCTACCAGTTCTGGGTGCATACCGAAGTCGTGCGCCGACTGGGTTGGTTCGATCGCGTGTTCTGCTCGCCATCGAATCACCGTGCACATCATGCGGTGAACGATCGCTACCTGGATCGCAACTACGGTGGTGTGCTGATTATCTGGGATCGTATGTTCGGCACCTTCGTCGAAGAGAACGACGAGGATCCGCCGGTCTATGGCACGCGCGCTCCCTTGCGCAGCTGGAATCCGCTCTGGGCGAATGCCGAGGTCTACTGGGCCACGCTCAAGGACGCCTGGCATGCGCGGCGCTGGCGCGACAAGCTGCTGGTATGGATCAAGCCGCCGGGCTGGCGGCCGGCCGACGTGGCCGAGCGCTTTCCCAAGCCGGCATTCGATATCGCGCGCGAGCGTTTCAAGCCGGCGCTGTCGACACCGCTGGTAATCTACAGCCTGGTGCAATTTGCCTTACTGCTCGGCATGGGCGTGCATTTCCTGGATCTGGCCAAGCGCCTGCCGGCGACGGAACTGATCGGCTATGCGGTTTTCCTGTTGCTCAATCTGTATGCGTTGGGTTCGCTGACCGAAGCGCGGCGCATCGGCTACGTGCTGGAGTTTGCACGCCTGCTAGCCAACGCCGCGGTGCCGTTGCTTGCGGGCGGTTGGTTCGGTCTGCCGCATCTGGATATGCGCGTGCGCGCGGTGTTGATCGTCATTCCCTTGATCGGTGCGCTGGTGCTTGCATTGCTTATGCGCCAGACGCAAGCGATGGGCCGCACTGTCACGCACTAAACGTGCGAAAAAATCAGTGCGGCAAGTAAAAAATGTTGGGAGGACATTCATCGGCATTTGTGCCAATGTTCTACCTATCGTTCGCATGAGTTGCTTGTACGGCATGCATGCGAACGATGTAGCTGCTCGGAGTAGCTAAGCGCGGACCGCATGGGTGGCAGCCCATACGGCCCGCTGACCACAATCAACTAAATAGGAGTTGTCATGGCTGATGTCGATGATACGGCAAGCGCTGCCCGCAGGGTTCGAAAGCGGGTTGCCCCTCACCCTCTTTTCTTCGAAGCCATCGAGGCTCGATCGTCGCTGGACGACATTCGTCGTGCGGCCATGTTGATCGTGCGCATACTGGCCCAGGGCGTAGCGGTTCACGAAGCGGACAACGGTCAGAAGGACGGAAAGCG
>NZ_DATCRY010000085.1:0-13783 GCF_036568765.1 Dyella sp.
GCGGCAGGCGTGCTCGGCGTGGTCACGACTGACAGTGTGCCAGGGGCAACGTCGCGTATCGACCTTTCTGCGGTTCTGGCCGCAGCCCTGGAAAACCTTTGAGTCTCGAGCGGGTGTCAAGGCCCATCCCTACCAACGCAACAGATATATCAATTCAGCCATGCGACCAGGCCGAAGGCCGCCACCATGGCGGCGATGCCGGGCGCTATGCGCCATGCATAGGGCCGGGTGCCCTTGATGAAAGCTACTATGCATTTCAGCGATGAGTTGGCGACCAGGGCGGCGAGAATGCCGATCAGTGCGTCGTGACGATCGATACGGCCCACGGCATCCAGTTGAGCTGCAGATGCGGCGGCGGCATGGACATCGATCAAGCCCGAAAAGGCCATGACGCCAGCCATGCTACCGGCGCCCAACCATTCGCGCGCCATGGCTGCCAGCAACATGACGCCGGCGAGCAAGGCAACGAAGCGGATAGCCGCGAGCGGCTCGAACGGGCGTGTGCCGGCAAGCGCACGGACTTGATCATGATCGGCTAGCAGACGACGGCTGCAGATCAGGGCAGCCAGAAGCGCTGCCGCTCCCGCGGCGACAAGCGGTAGTGCCAAGTAGCGCAGCAACGAGGGGGAGATCGCTCCCAGCACGACAGCCAGTTGTGCCACCGTGGAGACGTTGGACATCAGGCCCGCACTGGCCGCCGCCGCGGCGAGCTGCGGCGAAAGGCGCGCCCGTTCCCCCATGCTGGCGATCGTGGCGGTGCTGGAAACAAAACCGCCAGCCAGCCCGGCGAGGCCCAGTCCGAAATGCGAACCGAATACTCGCAAGGCGATGTAACCCAGCGAGGCGATCGCCATGATCGCCACAGCCATCAACCACAACTTGCGAGGATTGAGTACTTGCCACGGGTCGATGGCACGGTCGGGGAGCAAGGGCAGCACCACGAACACAGCGGTGGCCAGGATCAACAGATCGCGCAGTTCCTGCTCTGAAAGCCATTGTCTGGCCAGTACGTGCAGGCGTTGCTTGCTGGCCAATATGACGGCGACGGTCACACCGAGGGCGCCGGCCAGTTCGCGCGCGTGCAGGGCAAGCATGCCTAGCAGGAAGGTCACCAGCATGGTGACTTCTGCCGCAGGGCCCGCACCTTCGGCGTGACGTTGCCAGCGGCTCATGGCAAGCAGCATGGCAACGCCCAACCCCGCGGCCAGGACGGCCGATGGGCCGAGCCTGTCCGCCACTGCGCCGGCCAGGGCTAGCAGCATACAGGTCCGCACGCCGGGTTCCCCTGGCGTGCGTTCCGCTCGTCCTTTGGCCCGTTCGCGTTGTAGCCCGACCAGCAAGCCGATGCCTAGCGCCAAGGCCAGGCCGATGGTGTCGATAGGGAGCATAGGAGTCCACGGTACGAGCGCGCATTTAGCCTAGTGCGGCACCGCTGGTGGCTTGTTGATGCAGGTCAAGCGGTTCGAGCCGGGCATGGAATGTGCCGTGTATTTGACCGGCGTCAAATCGGAGCGAGCAGGCCGGGCGTACATAGGAGGGGACCGAATCGGCTTCACCCAGGTCAGTACCGATTTCCTACCGCAGGGTCAACGCCATGACTACGAGTGCGTCACAACAGTCCGCCAAGGGGGCGTTCGATAGCTTTCCTCATCTGCTTACTGGAACTCACTGGATCGATCGGTTGCAGGACGATACGCCTGTGTTGATCCGTCCATTGCGCCCCGAAGACAGGGAAAGGGAGGAGGATTTCATTCGCCGCCTTTCGCCAAAGACACGTCGCTATCGCTTCCTCGGCGATTTTCGTCAGGCAAGCCCGGCGCTGATCGATCAGATGATGAAGATCGATTTCCCGCGACAGGTGGCCTTTGTTGCGCTTGTGCACGAGAACGGAAAGCTGCGCGAGATAGGTGTGAGCCGGTATGCGGCAACCACTGACGATCGGCAGTGCGAATGTGCTGTGACCGTCGCTGACGACTGGCAGCATCGCGGCCTCGGGGTGCTGTTGATGCGCCATCTGATCGACGTGGCTCGTGGGAACGGCTTCAAGCACATGTTTTCTATCGACGATGCATCGAACGAATCGATGCGCCAACTGGCACACTTTCTCGGTTTTCGTCGCGAATTATCCCCCGACGATCCTGCGCGCGTGACGCACGTACTGGATCTGTGACTGGAGCATCCGATGACCTTTCATTCGCGGCGCCCGGACGATACGCAGTTGCCTGACACCATAAGCGGAGAGGCAAGCCACTTTCCTGCCGAGATATTGGCCCTTGTGACATCAACAGGACCTTGGAGTCCCGCCGTGATGGCAGCGTTCGCGCTGGCCAGGTCCTGGGACAGTCATGTCACGGGATGCTTCGTGGACCCCGCGCTACGCACATTACGTGGACTCGATGCGGAACCCACGGTACTGTCGCTGTTGCTGGAAATACCGCGAGATGTGGAAGGCGAAGCCGAAGCATTCGAGACGCTCGCGCATGGCTGTGGCGTGCAAGGGGCGACCTGGATGGCTACGAAGACCGGCTTGGCGCGTTCGATGCACCAATTGGGAGCTTGGCATGACCTCATCGTGCTGGAGCGAGATATCGGCGAAGGCGATGATGGCTTCGATCTGCTTGGCGAGGGCTTGCTGGGCTGCCGTAAACCCTGCCTGATGCTGCCGCCCGGTTGGAGCAGGGAGTTGGCTTTCGAGCGTGTGGCTCTGGCCTGGAACGGCAGCCTGGAGGCGACACGCGCTATCCATGCGTCGCTGCCATTTCTGAAGCTGGCCCGGGAAGTGGTTGTAGTGGACGGTGCCGCGCCGGTGCTGGAAGATGACGGCAAAGTCATGCCGTATTTCCATCCGTTGAAACACTTGTCGCGCCACGGCATTGCCGCGACGCGGCGCCGCATCCAGGTCCCCGGGCACGAAGCGGGCGATGCACTGTTGCATGAAGTCAAGCGCATGCGAGCGGACCTGCTGGTGATGGGCGCTTACGGGCGGTCGCGATTGCGCGAACGGATCCTGGGCGGAGCCACGCGCCGGGTGTTGAGTCAGGCGACGTTGCCCGTGTTGATGCAGCATTGAACAAAGCCTTCTCGTCCGGCTCTTCGAAAGCATGGCCTCTTTGTACGGGCGGTTAGCGCCCCTCGTAAGGCTTGAAGGCTTCCGTCGCGAAAGTTTCCGTGTTTTCAGTCGCTCACCTGGGCGGAAGGCTTCGATATTTCTGATCAATCCAATGGAATCGATTCGTGCATGTCAGGAATCTGGCTGGCAACTCCCCGGCTATGCAGTACATCTCGCATTGCTGCCATGCCGCGGTCGTACTCGCCATGGACCAGCAGCACCTTGCGTCGAGGGGCTCGCCCCAGCCAATCCAGCAGGCCTCGTTGATCGGCATGGGCGGAAAAGCCGTTGATGGTCCAGATTTGAGCGCGCACCTGGATGTCTTCACCAAGGAGGCGTACAGACTGGGCTCCGTCGACGATCCGCCTGGCGAGCGTTCCCTCGGCAGCATAGCCGACAAAAATTACGCTGCAGCGCTCTCGCCACAAATTGTGCTTTAGATGATGGCGGATGCGACCGCCTGTGCACATGCCCGATCCAGCGAGAATCACGGCGCCGCTCTCGATACGATTGATTGCCATCGATTGCGCCACATCGCGCGTAAAGCGCAGGCCCGGCATGGCGAATGGGTCGCTTTCGCGAAGCTGGTCCAGGAACTGCCGATCGAAGCACTCCGAATGCCGGCGGAATATTTCGGTGGCTGAGATGGCCATGGGCGAATCGAGGAACACCGGCATGTGCTCGGGCAACTTGCCGTCCATCGCGCCGCGATGCAGGTAATACAGGATTTCTTGCGCCCGTTCGAGCGCGAACGTGGGAATAATCACATTGCCGCTGCGTGCAAAGGTTTCGCGGATAGCGCGATACAGCTCGTCCACGGAGTCGGGCAGGGAGCGATGTGGACGATTGCCGTATGTCGTTTCCATCACCACATAATCGGCATCGGGAGCAGGCGCCGGGTCGCGCAGGATGGGCCGGCCGGGATTGCCAAGATCGCCAGAGAACAGCAGGGTGCGGTCTTGTCCGTGCTCTTTCAATGTAAGGAGGATGGATGCCGAGCCTAGAATATGGCCTGCGTCCTGGAATTTCGCCGTCACCCCTGGAACTACGGGTATTGTCTGGCCGTATGCCATCGGTGTGTCGAAGTAATCCAGGCAATGGAACGCATCGTCGAGCGTAAATAACGGTCCTCTGATCGATTCTCCGCGTCGCCGACCACTACGTTCGGCGCGCTCGGCATCTTCCTCCTGCAGCCTGGCGGCATCGAGCAGCACGATCCGGGCCAGATCGCGAGTAGCGGCAGTGGCCAGAATGCGGCCACGGAATCCTTGGCGCACCAGGCGTGGAATACGGCCGCAGTGGTCCAGATGCGCGTGGGTAAGCAACAGCGCGTCGATGTCTTCCGGCTCGAAACCGAAGGGCTCGTAGTTCAGATCGTGGTAATCGGCACCGCCTTGAAACAGCCCGCAATCGATCAATATGCGCCGGTCGCCATAGGTCACAAGATGACATGACCCGGTGACCTGCCGCGCCGCGCCGTGGGCACTGTAGCTGATCCGTGGACTCACGCTGATTACCTCCATGCCTGGATGCGGCCCGTCGCAACCGCCGGTTGAAGCGTCTGCTTCAATGGCAGACCAGCACGGGTACGGTGCTTGTCAACAACACTTTCTGCGTTTCACTGCCGAGCAGCAGCCTGGTAAAGCCGCGCCAACCGTGCGATGCCATGACAATCAGGTCGCAGTGGCGTCGTTGCGCCTCCTGTACGATCCAATCGCTCGGAACGTCGCTAACCGCGTGGCTACTATCGCAAGGGATCCCCACTTTCGCTGCCATGTCGCGTACTTCGGCAAGGTAATTTTCGGCGCGCTCTACGGCCGCTTCCATGTAGCTCGCTTCGGTTGCCGCAAGCATCTCAGTGACATAGGTGAAGGTATGGAACGGCGGGATGACATGCAAGGCGTAGACACTGGCGCCGCACGTGCGTGCCAGTTCAATTCCCAGTTTCACCCCATGCAGCGAAAATTCCGACCCATCGGTGGGTAGAAGAATGTGTTTGAACATGAACTTTCTCCTCGAGGTTGCCCGATCGACGGCAACTATGGCCGCCATCGATCACCAGTTCTCTGCCGGCGATAAGGTACCGATGAGCTTGCGCTCCATGCCCGAAGGAGCCCTTGATCAGGATCAACGTGTCGCGTCGCAGCGACGAAAATGAGTCGTGCCGGGTCTTCTGTTGATCTGCGTCAACAAGTATGGCGACTACCCTTTAGGCTTGCCGATGAAGCCCGCGCGATCGAGCTACGGCGAGCGAGGCCTTTCAAAAATGCTGTCTACACGTGCGAACGAAGGTGTATTGCCATGACAAACATGACTCGATACCGCGCGAGGCTGGGTACCGCCGGACGGTTAATGAGACAAGAGTAAGGGAATGCGCGAACTACGGAGAAGCTCTCGCGTAACGCCTCCCAATGCCCACTCGCGAAAACGCGAGTGACCGTAGCCGCCGGCGACGACAAGATCGGCGTCTACCTTCTCTGCGTGCGAAAGAATAAGGCTGCCGATATCGATACCTCGTGACTTTCGCACGATGGCTTTGGCGTTGACATCATGGGCGGCCAGATGCCCGATCAAGTTGTTTTGTCTTTCTTTTCCTGGTGCTCCCTGATCTTCATCGTAGATCAGCACATCGACCGACTTGGCGTCGCGTAGCAAGGGAATGGCGTCGTGCAGGGCCCGGCTTGCCTCCTTGGAGGATCGCCAGGCAAGGACGACTTTGTTAAGCGGAAAGACCAGCGATGCCTGTTCGGGTATGACGAGAATCGGCCGGCCGGCTTCGATAAGCAGTGACGCGACGCCGTTTGCGTGGGCTGTGCGCTTTTCCTCCTTGCGACTGAAGCCGGGTACGACGATCAGGTCGGCGTAGACGGCTTCGCGCGCCGCTGCGTCCCAGGCGCTTATGTACAAAGCTTCAACCGTGCGGATACGGTGCACGACCTTTTCCTTGGCCAGCCGCTGGCGCAGACGAGCGCTTCGCTCCTCGGCAGATTTGCGCAGGGTGTCATAAAGGTCCATTGTCCCTGGGTCGGGAGTCAGAGCCCAGGTATCGTAGGCAGGCATGGGGAGCTCGACGATTTCCAGCGCGGCTAATTTGGCTTGGTAGTGCGCCGATAGCGAGAGGGCTGCCTGCAAGGCATAGTCATCATAGCTGCCACCTGTCATGGGCACAGCAATATCCCTGAACATATGTGACTCCGCACGCGAGTTGTTTCAACGCAGTAAACAGTCGGTCAGCCTCCGCGGTCTTGATCAGGGTCAATCCAGGCGAAGTTTGTCGTGGTGATGGGTTTTTCCGATCAGGGCACGAGGGCTGCGGACTTGCGGCAGGTTTTTCAGGCGTTGTATTGCCGCGAGCAGCGCCAACCAGCCGCCCGACACCGCTGCAATGAGTGCCGCCAGGGGGTGTGCTTGTGGCGAAACGTTAGCAAAGCCAAGCATGGAGCTGAGGATGGGAATCAGCAGAATGGCCGCCATCAGTGCCAATACGCTAAGGAGAAGCGGCATGAGTCTAGGATTGCCGGCGAAGCTTGCCCGGCTGAACGGCCGTGCCGTGTCGTGATTGGCTAATGCAAGCAGAAATACACTGAAAACGAGCGACAGAAAAGTGGCCGGTCGCGCTACATCCGGTGCTGTACCCATGATGTTCATCAAGGCGTAAGACGCAGTCAGGACGGCTGCTATGCCGGTGCCTTGAGCGATGCCGGTCCACAGATTCCCGCCGAAGAAAGGTGACTCCTCCTTCGTTCGTGGCAGGCGTGTCATGAGCGTACCGGATGCGTGCGCAGATTCGAAGACAATCGAACATGCCGGGTCGATAACGATTTCAAGCATTACGATGGCTACCGGAGTCAATGCCATTGGCCAGCCCAAAAGGCTGGGGACGATCGCCAGGGCTACAATCGGTGCGTGCACGGCCACGATGAATCGGCTTGCTTTAGCGATATTGTCGTAGATCAATCGCCCCTGGCGAATCGCCGAGACCAGGCTGGAGAAGCTGTCATCGAGCAGCACGAGTGCGGCGGCCTCGCGTGCGACATCGGTACCCCGGCGCCCCATGGCGACGCCGACATCAGCCGCCTTCAGCGCTGGCGCGTCGTTGACGCCATCGCCGGTCATGCCAACGACATGGTCCAACTGCTGGAATGCCCTGACCAGACGAAGCTTTTGCAACGGACGGACGCGGGCGCATACGGTCACGTCGGCAAGACGTCTGGCCAGCTGTCGATCGCTCCAGGTATCGATCTCGTCCCCGGTAATGTAATTACCACGATTACCCAGGCCGACCTGGGCGGCGATGGCCTGCGCCGTTTGCGGATGATCGCCAGTCATCATGAT
Source organism: Dyella sp. (assembly GCF_036568765.1). Taxonomy (GTDB): domain Bacteria; phylum Pseudomonadota; class Gammaproteobacteria; order Xanthomonadales; family Rhodanobacteraceae; genus GSA-30. The sequence goes on from NZ_DATCRY010000085.1 coordinate 7,445, forward strand.
GACGCGAATGCCAGCGCGCAGGCATTCGGAAACCGCCGCCGCGGCGTCCGGGCGTGGTGGGTCGCGGAACGCCAGCCAACCGAGAAATCGGTACTTCAAGTCGCGTTGACTGTCCGGCCATTCACCGCTGTCCCACTGGCCCGAGGCCACTGCGATGACACGCAAACCTTGTGCCGCCAGCGCCTGGATCCTTCGGTCGATGTCGGCCCGCTCTTTAGAAGGAAGATTACAGAGGGCCAAGATGGCTTCCGGTGCTCCCTTGGCAGCAAGGTCGTGACCTTCGCCTGCTTCGCGTACGAACGCGTGCGTCATGGCCATCAATGCCGGGGTGAGTTCGTATGTCCTGGCGAACGGACGATACGCTGCGGCTTGCGCCTCAGGAGGAAGCCATTGTCGCGCATAGGCTGAAATGGCTTTTTCCATGGGGTCGAACGTATGCGGCGAGATGGCCATCAAGGCATGGACAAGCAAGGGCTCGAATTGGGGAGGCATCGGGCCGTCAGCGGTTCGATGGGTTTCCGAACTCATTGCCAGTTCCGCCAGTTCCATGGCGTTCTGCGTCAGTGTTCCAGTCTTGTCGACGGCTAGTACCGATATGGTGCCCAGCGTCTCCACGGAAGCGACACGCCGCGTCAGCACGCCGCGGCGGGCGATACGCCATGCCCCCAATGCCAGGAAAATGGTCAGGACGACCGGAAACTCCTCGGGCAGGATCGCCATAGCAAGCGCGATGGCCATCAACAGGCTCTCCTGTGGTCCATGGCCCTGCAATAGCCACTGCAGGACGAACAGGGAAAACGCGAAAAGCAGGGCGGCGCCGGCGAATATCCATACCAGTCGCCGCGAGTCGCGTTGCAATATCGAGATGGGTTCCTGCGTCGTCGACAGGGCCTGCCCAATGCGTCCCATGGCAGTGGCGCTACCGGTTGCCGTCACCTGGGCGATTGCGGTCCCTCGGGTAATGACGGTGCCAGCGGATAATGAGATATCGTGTTCCACTTGGCTTTTGTCTACCGGTACCGACTCGCCCGTAAGGAGCGATTCGTCCACTGACAGGCTTCCGTCCAGCAGTTTCGCGTCGGCGCAGATGCGATCCCCCTCGCCGAGAACCAATACATCGTCGACAACCACTTCCGCGGCTGAGATATGCTTTTCGATTCCATTCCGAATGACTCGGGCACGCGGTGCGGCGAGGTCGCGTAACGCTTCCAGGGCTCGTTGTGTGCGCCTGGATTGAGCGATCGTGAGTGTCGCAACGAAGGCGACCGAGCCGGACAGGAAGATCGCCTCTGCAGCATCGCCGAGGCGAAAATAGAGCGCGGCGGCGACAATTAAAAGAAGAAACATAGGCTCGGCGAGTACTTCGGCAATCATTCGCCATAACGCTTTGTGCTTGACTGACGGCAATAGGTTGGGGCCACTCTTCTTCAGCCGCTCGGCGGCCTCGTCGTCGCCAAGGCCGGAAGGCCGGAGCGAACGATTACGAGCAGGCGTGCGATCGGCGGGAGGCATCGATAGCGGACTGGACGAGGACACGGGCAGCTGTCTCAATGAGAAAGCAGCAAGGGGACGCGACTGTGCTGGAGTACATGCCGTGTCACGCCACCGAGGATGACTTCGTGCGCGCGTGAATGACTCCAGGCTCCCATGACGAGCAAATCCGCATTGTGTTCGAGGGCGCGTGCCAAAATGGCATGGCCTGGATCGTCGATGAAAACCAGTGCTTCCCAGTCTGCAACAACGCCGTGCCTGACGAGCCACGCATTCAGACGGAGCGCTGTAGGGCGGGTATCGCTTTCTTGAGTCTCTCCGTCGAGCACAATGACCCGTTTTGCCTGGAGAAGTAACGGTAGCGCCGCTTTGACGGCGCGTGCGGCTTCGATCGATCCATTCCAGGCGATGACGATCGTGTGGGCGCCACGTTCTTTCAGGCAGCCGTCCGGAACGAGAATAACGGGTGCAGAACCCGCCAGCAGGGTACGCCCAAGCAGCCATGAGCGTGGCATGACCTTGGACTCGGCCGATATCAATCGGCCGACGACCATATCCGTAAGGCTCGCACGGCGTGCCATGGTGTGTTCGTAGAAACCTCGATAAACCTCCCATTCGCCGCTTACGCCGTTGGCCTCGCACTGCCGCATCCACCAGGGCTCGCGCTCGCGCGCCTGGCGTTCTTCCTGATCGATCAGTTCAAGCGGATCGGGCAGGGCTAACAGTGCCGCGTCCAAGCGCACGATATTCACGCCTGTCACGTGTCCGCCACAACGCTTTGCCAAGGCAAATGTATAGCGCAGCAGTGCGGCATTATTTGCGCTTGCGTCGATATCGACGAGCAGGTCTATCACATCGCCTCCTTGTATGCTGGCGCTCAGCGGCTGGCAGTCAGTCCACGAGAAAGGTCACGCGCAGGCAGGTGCGCCACTCTTCGATATCGCCGCCCGGAGTCGTGACGACCTTGATGTCGCTGATCCAGGCGCCCTGGATGTTATTGATCGTCTTTGCGACCTTGCGAAGACCGTCGCGAACGGCTTCTTCCAGGCTTTCGGTCGAGGCGGCGTTGATCTCGACGATTTTGGCTATGTCGCTCATGGGCGAGGGTCCCGGCGTTGGGAGGGACTCTCACGATAGGCGTTTGGCGAGGGGCTCCGTTGATCCATATCAACTGATCGGGCTCGAACATCGCTTGGTGTAAAGCACCGGCTTGGCGCGGCCCGGTTGCGGTCGCTATTCTGCGGGACAGCCGGTTGGCAATTCCCCTGGACCTATCCAACGAGTACGCCACACTAACGGTGGCTCGGGCCATATCGACCTTTCAACATCATGCAGGGGGAGCTGCAATGAGCAACATCGTGTCGTTCGATGTATTTACCAGCAAGCATCGCACCAGGCGTGCCTCTCCCTGTTTACAGGGGGAGGCTTCGAGAGAGAAGCCCTTGTCCCTGGCGATCATGAAGCACCTATGCAGCCTCGATATTCGTAAGTTCACTGCGGATGCCCGGCTCACTGGGCTGCGCATCGCCGAGAATGACCTTTATACAATGGGTACTTGGTTGACGTTGTTTTTCGGGTCCATCCAGAATGCTTCATTGGCAAAGCGACCGAAAATATCCCGAGGCAGGGTGGGCTGACGTTCGATCGACTCTACCTTGGCCCGGACCGAATGCAGGCCGGGCATGCCTACCCGTGCATCGAATTCGTCGGCGTTGTATTCGACGTTGTCGAAGTCATGTTCGAACCAGGGCTCGCCAAGGAATCGATAAACCGCACGCAGCGCCGTCACCGGATCGCGCACCAGACTTTCGTAAGTCAGCATCAGCAGGTGATCTTGGGCGTACTGGCCATAAAACGCCTCCTTGGTTGCCTGGTAGGCAAAACCCACCATGCCTCTCGGATCGGTCAGGGCTTCGACGCGGGAGTAGACGGTGGTATTGGTGTCGAAGCGGAACACTTTGCTGACACTGACCGGTTGCTTCTGTACCAGTCGCTCCATGCTGTCCAGTACCCAGGCCAGCTGCCGTACGCAGGCGATGACCTTCACTCCGGGGAACAACGTGTTGAGCAACTGCATCCTGCTGCACCATAGTCTGCTGGTGTCGAACACTACGCCTGCGTCAGCCTCGACCGAGTAAAAGTTCTCGACCAGTCCGCGCAAGAGCGCGATGCGCTGCTGGTCGGAGACATCGAACGAAAAATCGTTCTTGCTGCTCGCTTCAGCCATCACCACGCCCATGATGTCGGCGAGCGGACTGGTCATGCCTGCGCGGAAGCGTGGATTCTGACTGAGGATGGCCGCAAGCAACGTCGTGCCGGAGCGCGGCAGCCCGGAAATGAAGTGGAACTTCCGTGTCGGGTTGCTAACGTCTGGTGCGAGAGGCATGTGGAGTTTTCTCCGATCGATGGGTTTCAAGGTGCAGGTGCTGTCGATGCACGTATGCGCATTTCGTAGCCAACCTCGACCATGCGAGGTTCTCCTTTTCCAAGCACGCGAAGGAGCAGCTCCTCGGTGGCTCGCTTGCCCATTTCATGCACGGGCTGGTGAACGGTGGTCAGTAGCGGCCATACTTGTGTGGCAATCGTCGTGTCGTCGAAACCACATATGGAAATTTCGTCGGGAACCGACACACCAGCCTCCGCGGCCGCCCAGATCGCGCCGACCGCCATATCGTCGTCAGCCGCAAAAATAGCCGTTGGCCGTTGCTTCAGTGCAAGCAGGCGGCGAGTCGCTGCCACACCGGACTCGAAGGAAAACTGACCCTGGACCATATAGATCGGGTTCTCTTTCAGCCCCGCGCGCTTCAAGCCGTCGCGGTATCCGGCAAGGCGCCACACGCCCGCGCCATGCTTCGAAGGGCCAAGGATATGTGCGATGCGGCGGTGACCCAGTGAGGCAAGATGGTCGACCATGGCTGCCGCCGCTTCGCGCTCGCGCAATATCACGCCGATGCAGCCTTTGGAATGGCGCGGAGCGATCGAGGCAAAGGGAAGTTCGCTCTGGCGCAGATGATTGAGTAGTTTTGCGTGGTCGGTGATGGGGGGCGTAAGGATCAGCCCGTCGGGTTGATGGCGCGAGAGGATGCTATCGACACGCTCGACGAAATCCGGCGCCGTCGAAACCAAAGGCTGTACCATCATGCTGTATTGCTTTGCCTCACAAGCCTCGAGCACACCGGCCTGGACTTCCATGATGTAACTTGGCGAAAGGTTGTCATAGAGCAGGCCGATCATGAAGGATCGATTCGTAGCTAGGCTGCGTGCCGAGGTAAGCGGGCGATAGTTGAGTTCCGCAACGGCAGCAAGTACGCGTTCCCGAACGGAGTCGCGTACGTTCGGCTCATTGTTCAGGACGCGCGATACGGTCTTTTTCGAGGTGTCCGAGGCAAGAGCGACGTCGTTGATGGTCACGCGCGACATGGAAGCCTCTGCGTCGTCAGTGTTCGGTTCCCTGTGAGGTGCCAGCCGGAACGCTTTGGGTTGGAACGTTCCATCCATTGACTTCGACCACGGTAGCGGCCCCCCTCTGCGCTTCGTATCGCGCGGTTAGGACCGTCGACTCGCCGGGCCAAAGCGTTATGTCATTGTCATTCCAGCGTATCGGCAGCGCAAGATCGCCGTGTGCGCCACGCCTGATCGATACATGCTGGAACAGTGCCAAAGACTTGGAGGAGGCGGGCACCGACAGAGTAACCGTGGTGACTTCGTCGCTGCCTTCGCGGCGCGTCGTCGCATGAACCTCGCTAGTCGCGGTCGGCAGTGACTTCAGTGCTGTCAGGTCTCCATACTGCGTAAGCGGGGTGAGGTACCAGTTCGAATGCGCCCAATCGAGCGTATCCGGGCGTGTAGACAGCCAGTAAACATTGCGACTGACCGGCTTGCCGTCGGAACCGGCGAGGTCGAGCTCGATGAAGTAAGTCGGGGACAGATCAGCGATGGCCGGTAACGTCATCAACAGCCGCGTATGGTTGCCGGCGAGGTCGATGCCCTGGACGCGTTTTTCGTAGCGTGTGCTGCCGTCCATATTGCGCACACGAATGCTTGCTTGCAGGCCCCGGGCATCGTCGAGTGTGTGGTTGACCAGCACGATGTCATGGGAATCGTAGGAGTACTGGATGTGCACCGGTTCATTGGCTTTCTTGGCACCGAAATAAGCGCCGGCGGGGTTCATGTAGTAGTCGTACAGATGCCAGTGCAGCGAAGGCCATGCGTTGTTGAGCATCCAATAGATAACGCCGGTCGATGGCTTGGCAGCATCCATATGCGCATTGAATGCCTCGAACTGCGCGCGGACATTGTCATAGTTATCGAGCTGAGCCTTGGCGACGTAATCGGCCAGGCCGGTCGGTGCGCCATAGCGGTTGGCCAGTGCCTTGTCGAAAGGCGTCAGTACAGAGAAAGTCGACCAGTCCGCCGAAGCATGGAACTGCCTCGCTTCGGGGTATTTCCATAGAGCTTCCTGTTCCTGCGGAGAAAGCATGCGCTGCACATCTTCCAGGCGGGGAATATCCGCGCCTGCGCTGACCTCCGAATCGAAGCCGACCGCTCCCCCCAGCTTGTCGGCGTACCAGTAAGAGGGTGGAATCCAATCGTATGGGCCGTCCATCTTCAGGCCGGAGGGCCCCGCCTCCGGGGTGCCCTTGGGAACGGCTGCCGAGATAATCGGCAACGACCAGTCGGCGGCACGCAACGTATCGACATAAAGCTTCGAGACGGCTGGCGGCGGCGGATTGTCGCTGCCGATCAGGAAGCCGATCACCGAGGGGCGATTGCGCAGCAGCCGCGCCTCGGTAGCCATCGAGTCCGCCGCTACTTTCATATCGGCATCGTCCCAGGGGGCGCCGCCGG